>CAYZHJ010000216.1:0-2500 GCA_964478305.1 uncultured Ectothiorhodospiraceae bacterium | reverse complement strand
ATCTCGACTGCAGGATCGTGAGCGAGGAATTCGTGGGATCGATGATCACCGTCCATCTGGAAACATCCACCGGTCTCGAGCTGCAGGTGCAGCGTCCCTTCACGGACTGGGATGCGAAGCGGATTCACAAGGGAGAGCATGTCGGCGTGACCTGGCCGCCCGAGGCGGCCCTGCTGCTGGGGGCCGACTGAGTTTCTGCCATGACTGCAACGGGGAGTGACATGATCAACGACAGCGTATTCATGGGCGAACTGAACTGGCGCGAGTACGACACCCGTGTGCGGGACGGAGCGACGAGCGTGCTGCTGCCGGTGGGCTCGCTCGAACAGCACGGGCACCACATGCCGCTCAATGTCGACATGCTGCTGCCGGTCGCGGTATGCGAGCGTGTGGCACGGCGCACCGGTTCACTGGTCGCGCCGGTGATTCCGTACGGATACAAGTCCCAGCAGAAATCGGGCGGCGGCAATCACATGCCGGGCACGACCAGTCTCGACGGGGCGACACTGACCGCCATGATCCGGGACATCATTCGCGAACTGTCGCGTCACGGCGTGCGAAGCCTCGCCATCATGAACGGTCACTTCGAGAACTCGATGTTCATCGTCGAGGGCATCGACCTGGCGCTGCGCGAACTGCGCTCGCACGGCATCGAGGACTTCCGCGTGATGACGCTGTCCTACTGGGATTTCATCGACGATCCCGACGTGATCGCGAAACTCTATCCCGAGGGATTCCCGGGCTTCGATCTCGAGCACGGCGGGGTCTTCGAGACTTCGCTCATGCTGGCGCTGTATCCCGACCTCGTGGCCATGGACAGGGTCGTCGATCATCCGCCCGCGAGTTTCCCGCCCTACGATGTCTTTCCGGTGGATCCGGCGCGAACGCCGGGACCGGGCACGCTGTCCTCGGCGAAGATGGCCTCGCGCGAGAAGGGAGAGCTGATCCTCGACGTGTGTGTCACGGGCATTGCCGACGCCATCGAGCGCGAGTTCCCGCCTGCCGCGTGACGGTAATTTCCGGGTTGATTCGCGAAGCGCCCGGTTGACTCGCAATTGGCAGCGCAGGTTGGGCCGACCGAAGGGAGGCCCAACATATGATCGCGCGGTTTGTTGGGCCTCCCCTCGGTCGGCCCAACCTACGGCGCTCCGATACGCGTAGTCTGCCTTGCCGAAGCGGATTGTGCCTTCGGTGTTCGCAAGTTGACTCCATACAAGGATTGCGGCCACAGTTTGCTGCGAGGTCACGCCGAATTGTCCCGCCGGTTTCGGAGAACGCCACGCATGTCGTCTCGCACGGTTCATTTCCTCGCATTCGCATGGCTCCTGCCCGGATTGCTCTTGCCCGCAAACGGACGTGCGCAGACCGAAGCGGAGCAACCGGAGCCCGGTGGTGAGACCTCTCCCGCCGCCCTGGCCGACGTGCTCGAGGACGAAGAGGCCAGGAAGCGCCTGATCGAGGACCTGCGCAGCATGGCGGCGGAGGAGACGTCGCCGGGAGGCGCGGGGGAATCCGCGACGACGGACGCCTCGCTGCCCGACCGGCTTGCCGACGGCACCCGCGCCGCGGCCGAGGAGCTGTTCCGGGAATTCGGCGAGGCGGTCGATGCCCTGGCGGCGATCGCCGAGGGCCCCGGCCCGGACTGGCAGGCCTTCGGTGCGGCGGCCCTGGAGCTCGGCGGCCTGATCGTTGTCACGGCACTGGTGTTCACGGGGCTGCGGCGCCTGGCGCGGCCGCTGTTCGAGCGGATCGGCACCCGGGCCGCGCAGGGGGAGGGTGGCATGGTCCTGCTGCGGCGCGCGGGCGCCGTGGTGCTCGCCGCCGGGATCGACGGCCTCAACATCCTGTTCGCCTGGCTGGCGGGATGGGTGCTGGCGATGGTCGTGTTCGGCGGGACCGGCGAGATCGAGCCGCTGCAGTCACTGTTCCTGAACGCGTTCGTCGCGATCGAGCTGCTCAAGGCGTTGATGCGGGTAGCGTTCGCCGCCCGTCACGACAGCCTGCGCCTGCTGCCGATCGCGGCCGAGGACGCCGCCTACTGGTATGCCTGGCTGGCGCATCTCGCCAGCTTCGTCGGTTACGGAGCGCTGGTTGTCGTTCCGGTCGTCAACCGCGAGCTCTCGCCCGCCCTCGGCCAGCTCGTCTACGTGCTGGTGATCGCGATCGGCTTCGTGTATGCGTTGTCGATCATCCTGCAGAACCGCCTGCGGGTGCGTGCCCGTCTCGAAACACTCTCGCACGATGCAAGGCTGCCGTCGGCCCGGCTTGCGGCCGCGATCCTCGCGCGCGTGTGGCACCTGGCGGCCATTGCCTATCTCGCCGGTGTGAGCGTCGCCCTGCTCCGGCGTTCCGAGGAAACCCTGCCGTTCATGGCCGCGGCGACACTGCAGAGCCTGCTCGCGATCGGCATTGGTGTGCTGCTGGGCGCGGTTCTCGGCCGCACGATCAGCCGCGGAATTCGCGTGCCGGAAGCGACGGCGGCGAAGTTCCCGACCCTGGA
>CAYZHJ010000215.1:0-2584 GCA_964478305.1 uncultured Ectothiorhodospiraceae bacterium | reverse complement strand
GAAGGTAGGCGTGAGCGACATCGCCGAGATCGACCTGCTGGCGTGGAGGTTCGCGCTGCTGGCGGCGGTGATGGGCGGCTTTCTCCTGGTCTCCGGCCGTCTTCGACGTATCCCGAAACGCGACATCGGTCATTGCGCGGTAGCCGGCCTGCTGGTGCAGGCGATCTATCTGGGCACCGCATTCACCGCACTAGACATGGGCATGAGCGCGGGGTTCTCGGCCCTGATCACGGGCCTCCAGCCGATCGCGGCCGCGATCTTCGCGGTCGCGCTGCTGCACGAGCGTCTCGTGCCCGCGCAGGTCGCCGGCATGACGCTGGCGTTTGCCGGGCTCCTGATCTACGCTGGACACCAGCTCACCGCCGCCGGCCTCGATCCGGCGCCGCTGGTGCTGCACCTGGTCGGGGTCGTCTCGATCGGCGCCGGGCTGGTCTATCAGCGGCGCTTCTGCAGCCGCGTGGACTTGGTCGACAACCTGGGCATTCAGTACGTGGCGGGCGGCCTGTTCGTGGCCGCGCTGGCGCTGGCGCTGCCCGCGGGCACGGGCGAGTGGACCCCGCGCGCGCTCGCCGCGCTGCTGTGGCTCGTGCTGGTCCTGTCACTCGGCGCCACCACGCTGCTGGTGTTCCTCGCCAATCGCGGCCACGTGTCGAGCACCGCCAACCTCTTCTTCCTGATGCCGCCCACGACCGCCGTCATGGCGAACCTCTCTCTCGGGGAACGGATGACCGGGTCGACAGTGATCGGCCTGACGGTCACGACGATCGGCGTCGCGGTGGCGATGCGTTCGGCTCGGGCGCAACCCTGAACGACCCCCGGCATCGATTCAGGGGCGGCGTGCGTGGCCCTGTCAGGAAGCGGCCCGATGTCCAGCAGCCAGACCCGCGTGGACTTCGTTGCCCACGGCACTGATCAGCTCGCTGGGTTTCGACCGGCCGGCGCGGACGATGTAGTAGACGGGCGGCAGTGGCGCGATCTCGTTGAGCCGAACGAGCTCGACCGCCCCATCGCCTAGGCTGTACCGGTCGAGGATCGCGATCCCGAATCCGGCCTCGACGGCATCACGCACGCTTGAAATCGCCGGCGATTGAAGCACGACGCGGAAAGTGCGCCCGGCCCGGGCCAGCGCCTCCGAAGCGATCGGGTGATAGAAGCAGCCGGGGCCGAACGAGATGTAGGGTATCGGGTCCTCGAGCTCGATGGGCCGCTTGTCGCTGCCGACCCAGGTGAGCTCGTCCTGCCAGAGGACCCGGTCATCCGGCCGCCTGTCCTCGCGCGGCACCTTGAGCGCGGCGAGGTCCAGCTCGCCGTTGTCCAGCGCCTCCCCGAGCGGGCGGGACTGGTCGATCCGGACGCTGATCTCCAGGCCGGGATGCGTGCGAGTCAGGCGGTCCAGCAGGGGCGTCAGTCCCTCCGCGTTGACGGACTCCGTCGCTCCGAACGTCAGCCGTCCCCGCAGCGGCGGTGCCGAGAAATGTGCCACGGCCGCATCGTGGGCGTTGAGCACCCGTTCCGCGTGGGCAAGCAGGGCGCGACCGTCGGCGGTCGCTTCGAGGCTCCGGCCGTCGCGCGAGAGCAGCCGGCGCCCAACGTGCTCCTCCAGGCGCCGCAGCTTCCAGCTCACCGCTGACTGGGTCAGGTGCAACTGCCGCGCCGCGGCGGTGACGTTGCCGGTCCGGACGACTTCCCGAAACGCCCGCAGGGATTCGATCGACAGGCGCATGGCCGTGTCCATGACAAAACTTTCTGTAATTTTGCATTAATTGTCACTTCCATCATACCCCTGCTTGTCCCAGC
Source organism: uncultured Ectothiorhodospiraceae bacterium (assembly GCA_964478305.1). Classification (GTDB taxonomy): domain Bacteria; phylum Pseudomonadota; class Gammaproteobacteria; order XJ16; family Halofilaceae; genus Halofilum. The sequence goes on along the minus strand of CAYZHJ010000215.1, from coordinate 787 downwards.
CTGCCGCACATGGTCCGGCCGCGAGCGACCCCTGGATGGATTCACGGTACCGCACGTCAGACGCCGGTGGATTGCGCGACGCCGTTCGCCGGGCGCGCTTTGCCCTGTCGCGGCTGGTCGCCATGCCGATTCGCAATCGACGGGCCGCCCGGGAATTGCTGCAACTCGACCAGCACCTGCGTGACGACCTCGGCCTGACCTGCGCCGACGTGGAGAACCTCACGGGACGCCACCCCCGCGACGCGCACATCCGGCCGACCGGTTTTCCCTTCGGCTGGTTCCACGACAGCCACTTCCGCCGTTGAGACCAGCCACGGGAGACACGATGAGCAACGCTTCACTGGCACGAGATGCGACGTCGACCCCGAACACGTTCCGCGGCACCCTGATCGGCAGCGGTGCGGTCCTGCTGTGGGGAACCTGGCCGACGCTCGCGGTGGGGACAGGCACGCTGCCCGCCTTCGAAACGCTGGCACTGGCTTATGCGGTCGCCTTTGTGTGCTTCGCGGGACGGCGATTGCTGACGGGCAGTCCGGTGGTGTACATGCTGCGGATGCCGCTGGGCGTATTCGTCTTCGGGCTGACCGGCGTGCTGGGAAACCTGCTGTTCCTCCTTCTGGCGGCCCGTCACATCGGTGCCGGGACGGCCCAAGTGATCTCCTACCTCTGGCCGATCATGGTGATGCTGCTCTCCGCCGCGATTGCCCGGGCCGGACTTTCGCCGGGACAGCTCGCCGGGGTACTGCTGGCCTTCGCCGGCGCCGCGCTCGTACTCGGGCCCGAGGGC
>CAYZHJ010000214.1:0-2825 GCA_964478305.1 uncultured Ectothiorhodospiraceae bacterium | reverse complement strand
GCGTCACCTGTCCGGTTGGAGCGGGCTTGCCCGCGAAGGAACAACGCACGGCGTGACAAGATCACGCTTCGAATGGCCAGCCCGGCCAGGCCCTCGGGGCAAAAGCCGCGACGGCCTCGGGCAAGGTTTCCGCGGGCAAGCGCGCTCGCCCGCGGACCGGACAGACTGGTGCGGAACTTGCACAGTGCCGCGAAGGCACCCGCGATTCCGTTGATGACAGGCGGGAAACCGGGATTTACTCTTGCCCATCCCACGCGAGACACGCGCATGACTGACTCCAGCGACAGCAACGCGATTCGGCCGGTCATCCTGGCCGGCGGGTCCGGCACGCGCCTGTGGCCCCTGTCGCGTTCGCTGTATCCGAAGCAGTTCCTGTCGCTGATCGGCAGCGAAACACTGTTCACGCAGACGTTGCAGCGCCTCGAACCCCTCGCCGCCGAGGGCGTGGCGCATGCCCCGCCGCTGGTGGTGTGCAACGACGAGCACCGCTTCCTGGTGGCGGAACTGCTGCGCGCAAGCGATACCGCGGATGCGACCATCCTGCTCGAGCCCGCCGCGCGCAACACGGCCGCGGCGATCGCGATCGCCGCCCTCGAGGCGACGGTGGACGGCGACGATCCGGTGTTGCTGGTGCTGCCGGCCGATCATGCAATGCAGAACACGACGGCCTTCGCGCGCGCCGTTGCACAGGGCCGCAAGCACGCCGCCGACGGCGCGCTGGTGACGTTCGGCATCCACCCGGAGACACCGGAAACGGGCTATGGCTACATCCGCGCGGCCGCACCGGAAGGCCCGGCCGCGGTCGAGCAGTTCGTCGAGAAGCCGGACCGTGCCACTGCCGAGCGCTACCTGGCGCAGGGCGGATACTACTGGAACAGCGGCATGTTCATGTTCCGCGCCGGGGTCCTGCTCGAGTCACTGGAGACGCATGCCCCCACCACCCTGAAGGCCGTTCGAGCGGCCCATGCCGGCCGGCGGCCGGATCTCGACTTCGTCCGCGTCGATGCCGACGCCTTCGCCGCCGCACCCGCCGAGTCCATCGACTACGCGGTCATGGAACATACCGATCGCGCGCATGTCATCCCGCTCGACGCCGGCTGGAGTGACATCGGCTCGTGGAAGGCCGTGCACGACCATGCCGCCCGGGCGGGCTCGACCGACGCACGCGGCAACGCGATCCACGGCGACGTCGTGCTGCACGAGACCGACGACAGCGTGATTCACGCGAGCCACCGCCTGGTCGGCGCGGTCGGCGTCAGCGACTTGGTGATCGTCGAGACCGCCGACGCGGTGCTGGTGTGTCCCGCCGAGCGCGCCCAGGAGGTCCGCCACCTGGTCGACCGGCTGCGCGAGACCGGCCGCGCCGAACCGGATCTGCACCGGCGCGTGTACCGCCCGTGGGGCAGCTACGAGGGACTGGACACCGGCGAGCGTTTCCAGGTCAAGCGGATCATCGTCAAGCCGGGTGGATGCCTGTCGCTGCAGATGCACCACCACCGGGCGGAGCACTGGGTGGTCGTGCGCGGCACCGCGCGGGTCACCCGGGACGATGAAAGCTTCCTGCTGAGCGAGAACCAGTCGACCTACATCCCGATCGGCATGACCCACCGGCTCGAGAATCCGGGCACGATCCCGCTGGAGCTGATCGAGGTGCAGTCCGGCAGCTATCTCGGCGAGGACGACATCGTCCGTTACGACGATCACTACGGGCGCAAGTGATGCGCACCCCGTTTCGACCGGCATGGACGACAGCGAGCGGGGGAGGCGCGTGATCCCGCGGATGACCGGAACGACGAACCCGGCCGCGGGAGACATGTCGCCGGCCGGGCCGCAGTGGCCGGTGGCCGCCATCACGGTCGCGGCTGCAGTGCTGGCCGTCATTGCCGTGTTCCACGAAACGGCCGCCGCGATCGCGGGCGTCTGGCAGGCCTCGACCACCTTCAGTCACGGCTACGTGATCGTGCCGGTCGTGCTGGGACTCATCTGGTACCGCAGGCACAACCTGGCTGCCCTGCAGCCACGCCCGTGGCCATGGGCGCTCGCGGGCGTCGCGGGCGCGGGCCTGGCCTGGCTCGTCGGCGCGGCCGGCGACGTCGACAGCATCCAGCATTTCGCGCTGGCGGCCATGATCCCGTTCACCGTCTGGTCCGTTGTCGGTCACGCCGTCACCCGTGCCCTGATGTTCCCGCTCGCCTACCTGTTCTTCGCGGTCCCGTTCGGCGAATTCCTCATCGAGCCCCTGATGAACCTGACCGCGGACATGACCGTCGGCCTCGTCCGGGCCAGCGGCATACCCGTGTACCGGGAGGCCCGGCAGTTCACTCTGCCCTCCGGGAGCTGGTCGGTGGTCGAGGCCTGCAGCGGCATCCGCTACCTCATCGCCTCGCTCGCGCTGGGCGTGCTCTATGCCTACCTCGTCTACCGCTCGTTCTGGCGGCGCGCGTTGTTCGTCGCGGCCGCGGCGGCGGTACCGATAGTCGCCAACGGGCTGCGCGCGTACATGATCGTCATGATCGGCCATTTCTCGAACATGAAATACGCGGCCGGGATCGATCACCTGCTCTACGGCTGGCTGTTCTTCGGCGTCGTCATCTTCCTGATGTTCTGGATCGGCACCTGGTGGCGCGAGGATCGTGTGCCTGCCGTCACCGACACACCGGGCGACACGCCGCACGGGGAACGGCCACGACAGTCGTCGATCGTGCTGACCGGGCTCGCCGCGATCGCGATCGCGGCCGGCTGGCCGGCGGATGGCGACCGGGGGACACGCAACGAGACAGCCGCGGTGCCCGCGCGTGCAGCACCGGTGATCGGCGACGACTGGC
>CAYZHJ010000213.1:0-2902 GCA_964478305.1 uncultured Ectothiorhodospiraceae bacterium | reverse complement strand
CCTTCTCGACGTCGTAGTCGCACTTCTGCAGCAGCTTCTGGATGATGTTCTCGACATCCTCGCCCACGTAGCCGGCCTCCGTGAGCGTGGTGGCATCGGCGATCGTGAACGGGACGTTGAGCAGCCGGGCCAGCGTCTCGGCCAGCAGGGTCTTGCCCGAGCCGGTCGGGCCGATCAGCAGGATGTTGCTCTTGGCGAGCTCGATCTCGTCCTTGGTCTGCCGGAATTCGAGCCGCTTGTAATGATTGTAGACCGCGACCGAGAGGACCTTTTTCGCCCGCTCCTGGCCGATGACGTAATCGTTCAGTATGTCGTTGATTTCGGCGGGTTTCGGCAGCCGCGTGGTGGACGTCCGGTTGGCGTCCTGCATCTCCTCGCGGATGATGTCGTTGCACAGGTCGACGCATTCGTCGCAGATGAACACCGACGGGCCCGCAATGAGCTTGCGAACCTCGTGCTGGCTCTTGCCGCAGAACGAACAGTACAGGAGCTTGCCCGTATCCTGCTTGTCGTCGTGGTCGCTCATGATGCCCGGAATGCCTCGCACGAGGCGGCGAAAGATGATTTCACAATGCCGATTTTACCGCATATTTGCAAGCGAGCCGCACGGGCGCGCGACCGGCAACGGCAACCGTGATTGCCGGCGGCCGGGACCTCAGTCGCCCTTGCTCTGATCGCGGTTGGCGACGACCCGGTCGACGAGGCCGTACTCGACCGCCGCATCGGCGGTCATGAAGCGGTCGCGTTCGGTGTCCTCCTGGATCTTCTCCAGCGACTGCCCGGTGTGATGCGCCAGGATCCGGTTGAGCCGGTCGCGGACGGCCAGGATCTCGCGGGCGTGGATGTCGATGTCCGTCGCCTGCCCCTGGAAGCCGCCCAGCGGCTGGTGAATCATCACCCGCGAATGCGGCAGTATGTGCCGCTTGCCCGCGGTGCCGGCGGCCAGGAGCAGCGCGCCCATGCTGGCGGCCTGCCCCACGCACAGCGTGTTCACGTGCGGCTTGATGAACTGGATCGTGTCGTAGATCGACAGGCCCGCGGTGACGGAACCGCCGGGCGAGTTGATGTACAGGGAGATGTCCTTGTCCGGGTTCTCCGACTCCAGGTACAGGAGCTGCGCCACGACCAGGTTGGCCACCTGGTCCTCGATCGCCCCGACCATGAACACCACCCGCTCCTTCAGCAGCCGCGAGAAGATGTCGTAGGAGCGTTCGCCGCGCGGCGTCTGCTCGACGACGATCGGTACCAGGTTCATTGCGTGCTCGTCGGCCATTGGCGGCTCCTCAGCCGGTTTGCGAATCGGGGTTCATGACGGCATCGAAGCTGGTCTCGATGTCGGTCACCCTTGCCTGCTCCAGCACATGGTCGACCAGTTGCTCCTCGACGGCCATGGCCTCGACGCCCTGCATCAGTTGCGGGTTCTGCCGATAGTACTGGACCACCTGGGCGGGATCCTCGTAGGTGGAGGCCAGATCGTCGAGCTGCGCCTGCACCTGCTCGGGGTCCGGCTTCAGCTCCGCCTGCCGTACCATTTCCGCCAGCACCAGTCCGAGATGCGCGCGCCGCTGCGCCTCCTCGCGGAACAGTTCGGCCGGCAGGGAATCCGCGTCCATCTGCCCGCCCAGGCGCTGCTTCATCTGCTCGCGCAGGCGGCCGGTCTCTTCCTCGACCAGCCCTTCCGGGACATCGATCGGGTTGCGTTCGCGCAGTTTCTCCATCACCTGCTGCTTGACCCGCGTGCGCAGCGCCTGGCGCAACTCGCGCTCCATGTTGCGCCGCAGGCTGTCGCGCATTTCCTCGAGCGAACCGCTCTCGATGCCGAAACCCCGGATGAATTCCTCGTCGACCTCCGGCAGGCGTCCCGCCTGCACGTCCTTCACGGTGACCTCGAAGACCGCCGCGCGGCCGGCCAGTTCCGCCGTGCCGTAGTCCTCCGGGAAGGTCACCTCGATCTCGCGCGTCTCGCCGGCCGACGCGCCCTCGAGCTGCTGCTCGAAATCGCCGATCATCCGGCCCGCGCCCAGATCCACGGACGTGTCCTCGCCGGAACCGCCCTCGAACGTCTCACCGTCGATGCGGCCGGTGAAATCGATCACCACCCGATCGCCCTCGGCGGCGGGACGATCGACCGTGTCGAATTGCTGCTGCTGGCGCCGCAGCGTCTCGACCATGTTGTCGATGTCGCCCTCGGTCACCTCGGCCACCGGGCGCTCCACCTCCAGGTCCTCCAGCGGACCGATCTCGATCTCCGGGTAGACCTCGAACGTCGCCTCGTAGGTGAAACCGCCCTCGTCCCCGGCCTCGTCGTGCGGCTCGATGCGCGGCTGGCCGGCGGGCTGCAGCGACTCCTGCGCCACCGCCTCCTGGAAGGTCGACTGGATCAGCTCGCCCAGCACCTCCTGGCGTATCTGCTGGCCGAAGCGATCGCGCACCACCCGCCGGGGCACCTTGCCCGGCCGAAAGCCGTCCAGGCGCACGCTGCGCTGGAGCTGCTGGAGACGCTCGGCAACGGCATCCTCGACCCGGCTGGCGGGAATCTCGACCCTGACCTTGCGCTCAAGGCCCTCTTTCTGCTCGACGGTAACCTGCATCAGGTGCTGCTCCGGCCTGTTTGCTGCGCGTCCCTCATCCGCCGATCCGACACGCGGCCGGGAAAGACTGGTGCGAAAGGAGAGACTCGAACTCTCAAGGGGGTCGCCCCCCACCGGGACCTAAACCCGGCGCGTCTACCAATTCCGCCACTTTCGCCGCATGACTCGGGATATCGACCGCTCATTATACGAAACGGCCGCCCCAGCGGGACAGCCGTTGGCGATCGCCCTCCCCCGCGGGGACGGCGAGTGATCGGATGGTGGGCCGTGAAGGACTCGAACCTTCAACCAATTGATTAAGAGTCAACTGC
>CAYZHJ010000212.1:0-2953 GCA_964478305.1 uncultured Ectothiorhodospiraceae bacterium | reverse complement strand
GACCCAGGGAGCGGAGCTCATCGGCTCGCGCAATCGGCTCCACGGGGATGGCTGGGACTGGAACGGTGCCGGGCTCCATCGCCTGCAGCTCGGAGATCGGGGGGTTCGCGAGCTGCGACTGCGCCAGCACGACAGGCGCCGCGTCCTCTGGTTCTGGTACGACATCGGCGGCTGGCAGACCACGAGTCCCGTGCTTGCCAAGGGCTTCGCGGCGGTGAAACGGCTCACCGGGCAGGAAGGCGATGCAACGCTGGTGGCCCTGGGCAGTGAATACACGTTGCAACCGGAACAGGCACGCGCCCGGCTGTCGGCCTTCATCGAGTCACACCCGCACCTGCTCGCTCCGCGTGCCCTGATCGAGGAGCGCTGAGCGAATGGCGGACCCGATGTTGCCCCCGCTCGTGGCACACGTGGTGCACAGCCTGCGCGTCGGCGGGCTGGAGAACGGGCTGGTCAATCTGATCAACCGCATGCCGGCCGAGCGTTATCGCCACGTGGTGGTGTGCCTCTCGACGTACGATCATTTCGCCGAGCGCATCGCGCGCGACGATGTCGAGGTCCTTGCGCTGCACAAGCGCGAGGGCAAGGATCCGATGCTGTACTGGCGGCTGTTGCGACTGTTGCGGCGACTGCGTCCGGACATCGTTCACACGCGCAACCTCGGCGCCGTCGAGGCGCAACTGCCGGCCTGGCTTGCCGGTGCCCGTGCGCGCATCCATGGCGAGCACGGCCGCGATATCGGCGATCTCGCGGGCACCAACCGGCGTTACCGCCTGATACGGCGGCTGATGCGTCCGTTCGTGCACCGCTACGTCCCGCTGTCGCGGGAACTCGCGGACTATCTGCACGATGCGGTGGGTGTTCCCCGTGCGCGCATGACGCGAATCGTCAATGGCGTCGACGTGGAGCATTTCCGCCCGGACGAGGACGGGCGGGCACGCGCTGCCCTGCTGTCCGAGCGAGGCTGGCCGGAGGACAGCGTGGTCGTCGGCTGGGTCGGCCGCATGGAGCCGGTCAAGAACCCGCTCGGCCTGGTCGAGGCCCTTGCCCGTCTCCGGGTCATCGCACCGGGAGCAAGCGACCGCGTGCGGCTCGTGCTCATCGGCGACGGTTCCCAACGCGCCGCCGTCGAAGCGGCCGTGAAGGAACGCGCCCTCGGCGACCGGGTCTGGCTGCCGGGATCCCGCGACGACGTGCCGGAGCTGTTGCGCGCGCTCGACCTGTTCGCCCTGCCCTCGCTGGCCGAGGGCATCTCCAACACCATCCTCGAGGCGATGGCCTCCGGCCTTCCCGTCGTGGCGACGGACGTCGGCGGCAACGCCGAACTCGTGGATGCCGGCAGGACCGGCGAGCTCGTCCCGGCCAGCGATCCCGACGCCCTCGCCGGCGCCCTGGCCCTCTATCTGGAGCGGCCGCAACGACTTTCCATCGACGGCCGGGCGGCCCGCGCCCGGGCCGTGGAGACCTTCAGCATCGACGGCATGGTGTCGGCCTACACGGATGTCTATGATCGCGTCCTTTCGGCACGCGGTGGCGTCACGACCGGCGATGATCGTGCCAGATCGGAGATTGTCTGATGTGCGGGATTGCGGGGGTGTTCGACACACGCGGGCGGCGCGAGATTCCGTCGTCGCTGATCGAGAACATGAATGCGGTGCAGTTCCACCGCGGTCCCGACGACGGCGGCGTGCACGTCGAGCCGGGCATCGGTCTGGGCCACCGGCGGCTCGCGATCATCGACCTGTCGCCGGCCGGCCATCAGCCGTTCTTCAACGACACCGGCAGCGTCGGCGTGGTCTACAACGGCGAGATCTACAATTTCCGCGAACTGCGCACCGAGCTGGAAGGGCTCGGCTACCGTTTTCGCTCCAACTGCGACACGGAAGTGATCGTCCACGGCTGGTCGGCCTGGGGCGAGGCCTGTGTCGACCGCTTCCGCGGCATGTTCGCCTTCGCGTTGTGGGACCGCGGGAGTCAGAGCGTGTTCATGGCCCGCGACCGGGTCGGCATCAAGCCGCTGTACTATGCGGAGCTGCCCGATGGCCAGGTCGTTTTCGCTTCCGAGTTGAAGGCGCTGGCGGAGCACCCGGCGCTCCCCCGCGACGTGGATCCGATGGCGGTCGAGGAGTATTTCGCCTTCGGCTACATCCCCGACCCGAGGACCATATTCCGGCACGCGCGCAAGCTGCCGCCGGGGCATCGCCTCACGGTCCGTCGCGGCGAGCCGTGCGGCGAGCCCGTGGCCTACTGGGACATCGCCTTCGGCGCCGCACCGTTCATCGGCGACAGTGACGGGCTCGACAGTGAACTCATCGAGCGTCTGCGCGAGGCCGTCGAGATCAGGCGGGTGGCGGATGTGCCGCTCGGCGCGTTCCTGTCCGGGGGTGTCGACTCATCCGCGGTCGTGGCGATGATGGCCGAGGGTGGCGAAGAGCCGGTCATGACCAGTTCGATCGCGTTCGGCAACCCGGAATACGATGAATCCGCATACGCCCGCCAGGTCGCCGAGCGCTATGGTACCGACCACCAGTGCCGGGAGGTGGTGCCCGACGATTTCGGTCTGATCGAGCACCTCGTCGGTCTCTACGACGAGCCATACGCGGACAGTTCGGCGATCCCGACCTATCGCGTGTGCGAGCTGGCGCGCAGCCGGGTCACGGTGGCCCTGTCGGGCGACGGGGGCGACGAGACCTTCGCCGGTTACCGGCGCTACCGCTGGTACGGGCAGGAAGAGCGGGTACGCGGGCTGATGCCCGACGCGATGCGGGGTCCCCTGTTCGGTGCGCTCGGTCGCATGTATCCCAAGCTCAACCGCGCACCGAAGTTCCTGCGCGCGAAATCGACGTTGCTTGCGCTGTCGCTGGACTCGGTCCGCGGCTATCTGGATGCGGTGTCCGTGGTCAAGGAGCCTTTCCGGAAACAGATCTTCAGCGCCCGCCTGCGATCCGATCTG
>CAYZHJ010000211.1:0-3034 GCA_964478305.1 uncultured Ectothiorhodospiraceae bacterium | reverse complement strand
GCAAGCGCCCGGACAGCGGGCGGGAGGCCCCGCCGCACCCGGGCGTCAACGGCAAGCCGGACAAGCCCGCACTGCGGCGGCCGCATCCGCTCGACCAGGCTCAGCGACCGCCGGACGTGCTTCTCGATCATCAGCGGCTGGGGATGGAGGGCCTGCTGACCCCCGAGGACGAGAATACCGAATTGCGCGAGCAATACCGGCTGGTCAAGCGCAAGCTGATCACGCAGGCCTTCGTGCGCAAGCAGCCGGGTCCCAATCCGGCCAACCTCATCCAGATCACCAGCTCCGTCGGGGCCGAGGGCAAGACCTTCACTACCTTCAATCTCGGCATGAGCATCGCCATGGAGCGGGATGTCACAGTGCTGCTGGTGGATGCCGACCTGACGCGACGCTCGCTGACCCACCTCGTCGGCCTGTCGGACCACGAGGGTCTGACGGACGTCCTGACGGGCAGCGTCGACGACCTGGGCGAGGTGGTGTTCCGCACCGATATCCCCAGGCTGTCGATCATCCCCGCCGGCGCGAGCCACCCCCAGGCGACCGAGCTGATCGCCAGCGAGAGCATGCGCGACTGCACCCGGGAACTTGCCGGGCGCTACAAGGACCGGCTGATCATCTTCGATTCGACGCCGCTGCTCATGGATTCCCAGGCCGCCACCCTGGCGGGGCACATGGGGCAGGTGCTGGTCGTGGTCGAGGCCGGCCGGACCGGCGAGCGCATGGTGCGCGAGGCCGTCCACCTGCTCGATGGGTCGGAAGCGAACCAGAGCCTGCTGCTGAACAAGAGCATCCGTGGGCACGGTTACGGTTATTACGGCGGGTACTAATGGATGCGCGGCGGCATCGGCCCGGTGTTGCCGGCATCCGTGACGGCGCGAGCGGAAGTCCGGAACGACTCCGGATCCTGGCCGTGTTCGCCGTCCTTCTTGGCACGACTCCTCCTGTCCAGGGCGGCGACTGGGATATCGAGCCCGGGCTTCGGCTGTCGGAGACCTGGACCGACAATGTCGCGCTGTCCGCGCAGGACCCCCAGGACGAATGGATTACCGAGATCGCGCCGAGCATTCGGGTCTCCGGCGAGGGACGGCGAGCGCAGGTGGAACTCGGTTATCGGTTGCAGCACCTGCTGCATGTGAACGAGTCGGAGCGCGACCGGACCAACCACCAGCTGGATGCCGACAGCACCGTCGAACTGGTGCGCGAACGTCTGTTCTTCGATGCGGGCGCAACGCAATCGCTCGACTCGGGCGGACCGGGGCGCGCGGCACCCGCTTCGACCCTGCTTGCACCGGGCCAGCGCAATACCGTGACCACCTGGAGCGCCGGACCGCGGTTGCAGTACCGGCTGGGCCGGGTCGCGGCCCTGGAAGCCGAGTATCAGCGCGACCACGTGGACTTCGGCTCTCGCGCCCGGGGCGACAGCGACAGTGACCTGGCCGCGGTCGGCCTCGCGAGCGGACCGCTGTTCACGCGCTGGGGCTGGGCGCTCGACTACAGTCGGCGCGAGGAGTCGGGGGAGGCCCAGGCCGGACTCATCGAGGACACGAAGCTGGAGCGGCTCCGGGGCGAACTCAGTCTGCGTGCCAGTGCCGCGACCCAGCTCTTTGTCGCCGGCGGCACGGAAGACAACGAGTTCGAAACGGCGGAAGCGGGAGATCCCGTGGACGGCGATTTCTGGGAGGCAGGCATTCGCTGGAACCCGCGGCGCACCATCTCGCTGGTGGCGGCCGCCGGCGAACGCTTCTTCGGCGACACCGCCCGTGCCAGCCTGAGCCTGCGCGGGTCCGCGCTGAGCCTGCAGCTCGACGTGTCCGAGGACATCGTCACCACCCCGCAGCTGCAGCTCGAGCGCTCCACCGTGCTGCTGCGCGACGAGGAAGGCAATATCGTGATCGGCCCCGGCGGTCAGCCGGTGACGGTCGTGATCGACGTTCCCACGGTGCGCGACGACGTCATTCTCCAGCAGCGAGCGGGGGCACGTCTGCGCTGGGAACGCGGCTACACGGAGGCTACGCTGGCGTTTCTGGCCACCGACCGGGAATTCCAGCGCGAGGGCATCAGCGAGGAGGCGCGGCAGGTCAACCTCGAGGGGCGCTGGAGCCGATTGCGGGCCACGACGATCACCGCCGGCGTCAGCCTGCGCGAGCAGGAATTCGCGGGCCTTGCACGCGAGGACGATACCGTCACGCTGCGCCTGGAGGCCCGGCGCCGTCTGACGGCCACCGCCGATGCGCTGATCGAATTCGAGAACGTGTCGCGCGACTCGACCGAGTCGGGTGCCGAGTACGACAGCAACAGGGTCACGCTGGCCCTCGACATGGTCTTCTAGGACGGACCCGCATGGATACGGCTTCCACGAACACGGAGGCGACCGGGACGGACGGCGCCCGGCGCCGGGTCGCGGCGGCCACGAACGTCCGCCGGGCAGGCTGGAGCGCAGGGAATGTATGAAGAGTTCTACGGCTTCGACGACAAGCCGTTTCATCTGAATCCCGATCCGCGGTTCTTCTTCGAGAGCCAGGGCCATGCGCGCGCTCTCGCCTACCTGCACTACGGCATCGAGCAGGGCGAGGGATTCGTGGTGGTCACCGGCGATGTCGGCACCGGCAAGACCACGCTCGCGCGCATGCTCTACGAGGAGCTGCAACGCTCGCGCGACATCCTCATCGTCCAGTTGCCGGTGCCGCAATGCACCGCCAACGAATTGCTGCAGATCGTGACCGACGCCTTCGGCCTAAAGCACGAGCGCCGCTCGAAGGCGGCACTGCTGCGCGAGCTGTTCGAGTTCCTGCGCAAGCACCACGAGTCGGGCAAGCGCGCGCTGCTGTTGATCGACGAGGTGCAGAACCTGCCGCCGCCGGCGCTGGAGACGCTGCGAACCCTGTCGAACCTGCATTCCGAAGGCGAGGCCCTGGTGCAGATCATACTGCTCGGCCAGGCGGAGTTCCGGCACACGCTGAATGCGTCGAACCTGCAGCAGTTGCGCCAGCGGGTGATCGCCTCCTGCCATCTGCTGCCGTTCGCCGAGCCGGCC
>CAYZHJ010000210.1:0-3061 GCA_964478305.1 uncultured Ectothiorhodospiraceae bacterium | reverse complement strand
GGGTCAAGTACCCGATGAAGCTGGTCGACGGCCAATGGAAGCGCCTCTCCTGGGACCAGGCGGTGCAGGAGATCGGCGATCAGCTGCTGCAGATCCGTGAGCAGTCAGGGCCGGACGCCGTGTTCTGGTGCGGCTCGTCGAAGTCCAGCAACGAAGGCTCCTACCTGCAGCGCAAATTCGCCGCCTTCTGGGGCACGAACAACATCGACCACCAGGCACGCATCTGCCACTCGACCACGGTCTCGGGCGTAGCCAATACCTGGGGCTACGGCGCGATGACCAACTCGTACAACGACATGCACAACTCGAAGTCGATGATCTTCATCGGCTCGAACGCGGCCGAGGCCCACCCGGTCGCGATGCAGCACATCCTGCGGGCCAAGGAGAACGGAGCGCGCATGATCGTGGTCGACCCGCGCTTCACGCGCACGGCCGCACACGCGGACCAGTACATCCGCATCCGCCCGGGCACGGACGTGGGCTTTACCTGGGGGCTGCTGTGGCATGTGTTCGACAACGGCTGGGAGGATACGGAATACATCAACCAGCGCGTCTATGGCATGGACGACATCCGTCGAGAGGTCGACAACTGGACGCCAGATGTAGTCGAGGACGTGGTCGGAGTGCCACGCGAGCAGATGTACGAGGCGGCAAAGACGCTGGCCGAGAATCGCCCCGGCACGCTGGTCTGGTGCATGGGCGGCACCCAGCACCACATCGGCAACAACAACACCCGCGCCTACTGCGTGCTGCAGCTCGCGCTGGGCAACATCGGCGTTGAGGGCGGCGGCGCCAACATCTTCCGCGGCCACGACAACGTGCAGGGTGCGACCGACGTCGGCCCGAACTGCCACACGCTGCCCGGCTATTACGGCCTGTCCGAGGGGGCCTGGCGCCACTGGGCCCGGGTCTGGGATGTCGATTACGAATACCTGCGCGGCCGCTTCGATACCTCGCAGCAGTACGACGCCGGCGGCGGCAGCATGGCCTACACCATGAACATCCCGGGGATCCCCGTCTCGCGCTGGATCGACGGCATCCTCGAGGACAAGGCCAACATGTCGCAGCAGGACAACTTCCACGCCATCTTCTTCCAGGGCCACGCGGTCAACAGCCAGACCCGCGGCCCGGAGATGAAGAAGGCGCTGGAGGCGGTCGACCTGGTGGTGGTCTCGGATCCGTATCCGACGCACATGGCCGTCATGAGCGAGCGCCAGAACAACACCTACCTGCTGCCGACCTGCACCCAGTTCGAGCAGGCCGGATCGGTCACGGCTTCGAATCGCTCGCTGCAGTGGCGCGAAAAGGTGATCGATCCGCTGTTCGAGTCGAAGACCGACGCGGAGATCCTCTACCTGTTCGCGCAGAAATTCGGCTTCGCCGACCAGATGTTCAAGAACATCGCGATCGAGGACGGCATGCCGAGCCCCGAGGACACCCTGCGCGAGATCAATCGCGGTACCTGGACCATCGGCTATACCGGCCAGAGCCCGGAACGGCTCAAGATGCACGCCGAGAACCGCGGCACGTTCGACACAACCACGCTGCGGGCGGTCGGCGGGCCGGCCGACGGCGACTACTACGGCCTGCCGTGGCCGTGCTGGGGCCCGCCCGAGATGGGTCATCCCGGCACCCATGTGCTCTACGACCCGAGCCTGCCGGTTTCGCGCGGCGGCCTGACCTTCCGCGCTCGCTTCGGGACCGAACACAACGGCAACAACCTGCTGGCCGAGGGCTCGTGGAGCGAGGGTTCGGATATCCAGCAGGGCTATCCCGAATTCACCTTCGGCATGCTGCGGCGCCTGGGCTGGCACAACGAGCTCACGGCCGAGGAATTCGCTGCCATCAAGCGCGTCGCGGGCGTCGATGACGAGTCGAACATGGAGGAAATGAGTTTCTCGGACGGCTCGACCGGCGCGAAGCTCGACGGGGTCAACTGGAAGACCGACCTGTCCGGTGGCATTCAGCGGGTTGCGATCGCCCACGAGTGTGCACCGTTCGGCAACGCCAAGGCCCGGAGCATCGTCTGGACCTTCCCGGATCCGGTTCCGGTGCACCGCGAGCCGCTTTATACGCCGCGTCATGATCTCGTCAGCCAGTACCCCACCTACGAGGACCGCAAGGCGTTCTGGCGCCTGCCGACGCGATATGCGTCGATCCAGAACGAGAACTACGCCGATGACTACCCGCTGGTATTCACCAGCGGCCGGCTGACCGAGTACGAGGGTGGGGGCGAGGAAACCCGCTCCAATCCGTGGCTGGCCGAGCTGCAGCAGGACATGTTCGTCGAGATCAATCCGGCCGATGCCAACGATCGTGGCCTGCGCGATGGTCAATGGGTCTGGCTCGAGGGTCCCGAGGGCGGTCGTATCAGGGTGGTCGCCATGGTCACGCCGCGGGTCGGCCGTGGTGTGGTCTGGACCCCGTTCCACTTCGGCGGCTGGTTCCAGGGCCAGGACCTGGTCGACCGCTACCCTGAGGGCACGGCGCCGCATATCCGCGGCGAGGCCTGCAACACCGCCACCACCTATGGCTACGACTCGGTGACGCAGATGCAGGAGACCAAGTCCACGCTGTGTCAGATCCGGGCGGCGTGAGCACGCCACGGCGAGGAGGTTCGAAATGGCACGAATGAAGTTTCTGTGTGACGCGGAGCGCTGCATCGAATGCAATGCCTGCGTCACGGCGTGCAAGAACGAGAACGAAGTGCCGTGGGGCGTGAATCGCCGGCGCGTGATTACGCTCAACGACGGTCAGCCCGGCGAGAAGTCGGTCTCGACCGCCTGCATGCACTGCACCGACGCGCCGTGCGCGGCCGTCTGCCCGGTCGACTGCTTCTACACCACGACCGACGGCATCGTGCTGCACGACAAGGACCTGTGCATCGGCTGTGGCTACTGCTTCTATGCCTGCCCGTTCGGCGCGCCGCAGTTCCCCGAGCAGGCCGCCTTCGGTGATCGCGGCAAGATGGACAAATGCACCTTCTGCGCGGGCGGCCCCGAGGAAGACAACTCGGAGGTGGAGTACCAGAAGTACGGTGCCAATCGCATCGCCGAGGGCA
>CAYZHJ010000209.1:0-3076 GCA_964478305.1 uncultured Ectothiorhodospiraceae bacterium | reverse complement strand
GGCGCGCGGCGAGCTGCACTGCATCGGCGCGACCACGCTCGACGAGTACCGCAAGAACATCGAGAAGGACGCCGCCCTGGAGCGCCGCTTCCAGAAGGTGCTGGTGGACGAGCCCTCGGTGGAGGACACGATTGCCATCCTGCGCGGACTCAAGGAACGCTACGAGGTCCATCACGGCGTGCAGATCACCGATCCGGCGATCATAGCGGCGGCCCAGCTCTCGCACCGCTACATCACCGATCGGCAGATGCCGGACAAGGCCATCGACCTGGTCGACGAGGCCGCCTCGCGCATCCGCATGGAGATCGATTCCAAGCCGGAGGAGATGGATCGGCTGGAGCGGCGCCTGATCCAGTTCAAGATCGAGCTGGAGGCGATGAAGAAGGAGTCCGACGAGGCCTCGAAGAAGCGTCGGAAAAGCCTCGAGCAGGAGATCGCGCGGCTGGAGAAGGAATACGCGGATCTGGACGAGATCTGGAAGAGCGAGAAGGCGGCGGTGCAGGGCGAGACCCATGTCAAGGAGGAGCTGGAACGCGCGCGCCAGGAACTGGAGACGGCGCGGCGTGCCGGCGATCTCGCGCGCATGTCCGAGCTGCAGTACGGACGCATCCCGGAGCTCGAGCAGCGCCTGGCGCAGGCCGAGGCCGGCGAGGATACCGCCGAACCGCGACTGCTGCGCAACAAGGTGACCGAGGAAGAGGTCGCCGAGGTCGTCTCGCGCTGGACCGGCATCCCGGTGTCGAAGATGCTCGAGGGCGAGCGCGACAAGCTCAATCGGCTGGAATCCGTGCTGGAGCAGCGCGTGGTCGGGCAGGACGAGGCGGTTTCCGTTGTCGCCGCCGCGATCCGGCGCTCGCGCGCGGGCCTGGCGGATCCCAACCGGCCCAATGGCTCGTTCCTGTTCCTCGGCCCGACCGGCGTCGGCAAGACCGAACTGTCGAAGGCGCTGGCGGCATTCCTGTTCGATACCGAGGAATCGCTGGTCCGGATCGACATGTCCGAGTTCATGGAGCAGCACTCGGTCGCGCGCCTGATCGGTGCGCCGCCGGGCTATGTCGGCTACGAGGAGGGTGGCTACCTGACCGAGGCCGTGCGGCGCAAGCCGTATTCGGTGATCCTGCTCGACGAGATCGAGAAGGCGCACCGGGACGTGTTCAACGTGTTGCTGCAGGTGCTCGACGACGGCCGCCTGACCGACGGCCACGGGCGCACGGTCGATTTCCGCAACACGGTGGTCATCATGACCTCGAATCTCGGCAGCGACGTGATCCAGGAAATGGCCGGGCGCGGCGACTACGAGGAAATGAAGACATCGGTGATGGAGATCGTCGGCCGGCATTTCCGGCCCGAGTTCCTGAATCGAATCGACGACGTGGTGGTGTTCCGCCCGCTCGGACGCGAGCAGATCCGCGCGATCACCGACATCCAGATCGGTCACGTGCGCCAGCGGCTGGCCGAGCGCGACATGGCGCTCGAGCTCACCACCGCCGCACTCGACCGCCTGGGCGAGGCCGGCTTCGATCCGGTCTACGGTGCCCGCCCGCTCAAGCGGGCGATCCAGCACCAGCTGGAGAATCCGCTGGCGCAGCAGATCCTGGCCGACAGTTTCGGTCCGGGTGACACCATCCGGGTCGATGTCGGCGAGGACGGCCTGGTCTTCGAGAAAGGTGAAGCCAGGACCGAGGCCGCTACCGCCTGATACCGGTCAGCGGTCCGACGCATCCAGTAAACGGGCGCCTGCGGGCGCCCGTTTTGTTGGAGAACCACAGATGGACACGGCTGCTGCCGCCAACTTGAGTGGGCGTGTCAGCCCGTAGGTTGGGCCTCCTTCGTCGGCCCAGCCTACGGGTTGATCCACATCCTTGTTTATTCATTCGGCAAGAAACCCACGCACGAGTTCGAGAAAGGTCTCCGGCGCGTCGACGTGGACCCAGTGGGCGGCATCGGGGATGGTCTCGATGCGGGCATTGGGGAAGCGTTCGCGGATGGCGGGCTCGCTGTCTTCGGTGATGTAATCCGAGTTGCCGCCGCGGACGAACAGGGTGGGCCCATCGAACGGGCCCGACGATGCCGGCGCGGCGGCAATGTCCGCGTATTCGCGGTAGATCGTGTCGAGCGGCATGCGCCAGGTGAAGCCGTTGTCGTTGCGAACGAGATTCTTCAGCAGGAATTGCCGGATGGCCGGATCGGGGATTGTTCCGGCGAGAGCCCGGTCGGCATCGCCGCGGGAAGAGATCTGTCCCGGGTCGAGCGCGTGCAACGCCTCCAGTTCCCGGTCGTGGCGACGCTCGTAGGCAATCGGCGCGATATCGGCCACGATCAGTCGTTCGATGTGCCGGGGACGTGAAAGCGCCAGCTCCATCGCGGTCTTGCCGCCGAGGGAATGACCGAGGACCGAGGTCCGTTCGATGCCCGCCGCGGCAAGTGTCTCAACGACATCGTGTGCCAGCACCGGGTACGACATCTCGGGTCCGTGCGGCGAACGGCCGTGGTTGCGCAAGTCCATGGCATGGACGGTGAAATCGGCAGCAAGCGCACGAGCAATGCTGCCCAGGTTCTCGTTCGAGCCGAACAGGCCGTGCAGCAGAACGAGAGGAGGGCCTTCTCCCTGCGTGCGGGTGAACAGTTCCATCGCGGTTTCCCCGTGACGTGGTATCTTCAGAACGGATCGGCAGGAGGACATTGAAGCATGTACATGCCCGACCCGGAAGCCGAGAGACGTGCCCTGGCCGAGCCGGCCACGCACACGCTCTGGCGCGAGGACATCATTCGATTCGGCGATCTCGACGTGCTGGGGCACGTCAACAACGTGGCCTACATGGTCTACTTCGAGACCGGCCGGGTGGCATTTCTCGAGCAGCTCGGCACCCCGCCACGCGATCGCGAACACGGCCCGGTATTCGTTCTGGCGCACATCGCGGCCGATTACATCGAGGAGTTGTACTATCCGGGCCGGGTCGACATCGGCACCGCGTTGCGCCACGTCGGCAACAGTTCCTTTCATCTGGGCCACGGCATCTTCGTCGACGGTCACTGCAAGGCCGTCGCCACTTCCGTCATCGTCCAGGTCCAGGGC
>CAYZHJ010000208.1:0-3266 GCA_964478305.1 uncultured Ectothiorhodospiraceae bacterium | reverse complement strand
GATCGACCCCGCCCGGCGCGCCGCGGCGATCGGGACGGCGCTCGATTGCGTCAAGTGCGATCGCGGGGAGCCTGTATCAGGAAGGAACCACAGATGAACACGGATGAACACAGATGCTGCCGCCCGCCGGCCGTGGCCGTGTCGGAGCTGCGCTGTGGGCGAGTCGGTTCGTAAGACTCGAAAAGAGCGAACCACGAATGAACACGAATCAACACGAATATTGTTGCCGGCGGGACCGTTCCGGGAGCTTCGCTGTCAGGTCTTCGCGATCGGGACGCTGGAATAATCGTCCGGATATCAGCGCAGCTCCGACACCCGCTCGTCGAATGCTGTTTCCCATTCGTGTTTATTCGTGTTCATTCGTGGTTCCCGTCCTTGGACCGTCTGTTGGCTGCGGGCACTCAGCGAAGCTCTGACACAATCTCCGCCCATGGGCGGCAGCATCTGTGTTCATCTGTGGTTCCTTCCTTCAAGGCGAAGGCCGCTGGGCGAGGACGGCCTCGGTGGTGCGTTTCTCGCCGTCGCGGCGGTAGGTGACGCGGACACGCTCGCCGGGGCGCATGCTGGTGGTGGCCTGCAGCAGGCTCTCGACGTCGGGCAGCTCGGTGCCGTCGATCGACAGCAGCACGTCGCCCATGCGCAGGCCCGCCTGCTCGGCCGGGCCGTCGGCGAAGACGCCCTCGATCAACAGGCCCGGGGTCCGTGCCGGCGCCTCCTCGGGCGGCAGGTCGCGTGCACGGACGCCGAGCCAGCCGCGGATGACGCGGCCGTGCTCGCGCAACTGCCGGAACACCTCGTGGACCAGATCGACCGGAATGGCGAAGCCGATACCGTGCGAGCCGCCGCTGCGCGAGAAGATCGCCGTGTTGATGCCGACCAGCTCGCCGCGCGGGTTGACCAGCGCGCCGCCCGAACTGCCGGGATTGATCGCCGCGTCGTGCTGGATGAAGTCCTCGAAGGTACTCAACCCGAGACGGTCGCGACCGGTCGCGCTGACGATGCCCAGGGTGACGGCCTGGCCGACGCCCCAGGGGTTGCCGATGGCGAGCACGATGTCGCCGATGGCCAGCGATCCCGGAGGTGCAGGGGTGATTCCCGCCAGATCCCGCGTCTCGACGCGCAGTACCGCGAGATCGGTTTCCGGATCGCTGCCGACCAGTTCTCCCGCCAGTCGCCGGCCATCGCCGGGAACGATCTCGATGCGCTCGGCATTCGCGACGACGTGATGGTTGGTCACGATGTGACCGTCGCCATCGAGGATGACACCCGAGCCCAGGGTCGTCTGCAGACGGGTAGTGGTTTCGCCGTCACCGAAGAATTCGTCGAACAGCGGCGCGCCCGGACGGGGGTGTGCGGGGATCCGGCGCTCGCTGTAGACGCTCACCACCGCGGGGGCGGCGCGCGCGACGGCCTGGCGATAGCTGCCGGGATCGTCGTGGCCGGGCAGGGTGCGCGTCATCTCCAGGGCGATGAAGCCGAGCAGGCCGATGATGGCCCCGACCGCGGCAGCCCGCAGGGAGAACATGATGGAGTCGCTGGTGTGCATCGCGATCCGCCCGGGAAGCGGACGCCATGATAGCAGTGCCAGTGCAGGTTTCCTTCGGTTGCGGCGAGACGGGCGACGGTTTCGCACATGCCGATGGCCACGGGTACACTGCCGCGATCACGCATTCACCGGACGAGACGATGATCGAAACTCGCGCACTGGTCGAGTATGCCGACAGCCTGATGGAATCGTCGGCGATACGGGATTATTGTCCGAACGGACTGCAGGTCGAGGGCCGCCCGCGGATCGAACGCCTGATGACGGGCGTGACGGCGAATCAGGCCCTGCTGGAGGCAGCCGCCGAATGGGGGGCCGATGCGCTGCTGGTGCATCACGGCTGGTTCTGGAAGAACGAACCGGCCGTGCTGGTCGGCATGAAGCAACGCCGTGTGCGCGCCGTGCTGGACGCCGAAATCAATCTGATTGCGTATCATCTGCCGCTCGACATTCACCGGCGCTACGGCAACAACGCCGAGTTCGGCCGGCTGCTCGAGATCACGCCGCTCGGCCAGCAGGAGGCCGCCGGTGTCCCGGGCCTGCTCTGGCACGGGCGGCTCGAGTCGCCGGTCGGAGCCGGAGAATTCGCCGAGCGGATCCGTGTCGCGCTCGAACGGACGCCCCTGCACCTGGGGCCCGAGGACGGCGCGATCGAGACGGTTGCCTGGTGCACGGGAGCAGGCCAGGACTTCATCGATGATGCGGCCGCGCTCGGTGTCGATGCCTACATCAGCGGCGAGGTGTCCGAGCGCACCACCCACGCCGCGCGCGAGCAGGGCATTCACTATTTCGCAGCCGGGCACCACGCCACCGAACGCTGCGGGGTCCGGGTGCTCGGCGAACACCTGGCACAGCGATTCGAACTGGATCATCGCTTCGTCGACATCGACAATCCGGCATGAGCCGGCGTGCCGCCGGCTCGCTTCCAAGCCCAATCGAATGTGCTATCCTGCGCCCCCATCACCGAGTGCGCCCCGCCGGCATGGCGGGCGAGCCGTGTTTGGGCTTGAATGCGGGGGACCTCTGATGGAATCGGATGACACGGACCGCGCGCGGCGCCGGTTTCTCACCCAGGCCACCTGGGTCGTCGGCGGTGCCGGGATCGCGGCGGCGATCGTGCCCTTCGTGGCCTCGATGTCGACCAGTGCCCGGGCCCAGGCGGCGGGTGCGCCCGTCGAGGCGGATTTCAGCAAGCTGTCCCCCGGCCAGAAGGTGACCCACGAATGGCGCGGCAAGCCCGTCTGGATCGTGCGCCGCACCGACCGCATGCTCGATACGCTCGACACCCTCGAGCCGAAGCTCGCCGATCCCGATTCCACCAATTCCGAGCAGCCGCCCTACGCGCAGAACAAGTACCGCGCCCGCGAGGAGCGCAGGGACATCCTGGTGATGGTCGGGCTCTGTACCCATCTCGGTTGCTCCCCCAGCTATCGACCCGAAGTGGCGCCGTCCGATCTCGGTTCCGAGTGGCTCGGCGGATTCTTCTGCCCCTGTCACGGCTCGCGCTATGACATTTCCGGGCGGGTCTACTCCGGCCAGCCGGCACCGAAGAACATGCCGATTGCGCCGTACATGCTGCTTGACGAAAACCGGGTAGTGATCGGCCAGGACGAAAGTGGAGTCGCGTGATGGGTAAGCTGCTGGCCTGGGTGGATGAGCGATTCCCGCTCACCAAGATGGTGCGCGAGCACCTCACCGAATACTACGCGCCGAAGAACTTCAA
>CAYZHJ010000207.1:0-3288 GCA_964478305.1 uncultured Ectothiorhodospiraceae bacterium | reverse complement strand
TTAACGCGAATGGGCATGCAGGCTGGGCCGACGAAGGAGCCCAACTGCCGGTCTGTGTTGGGCCTCCTTCGTCGGCTCAACCCACGAGCTGATGAGCAAAAAGCACCGAAAGCACCGAAAGCACCGAACACACCGAACACACCGAAAGGGCAAATCAGGATGGATGGAGCGGGCCGGTCCCCGGGCCCCGCCCGCATCGGCCTTGCCCCGTCCGTTCGCGGCTCACGCCGCTCCCACGATCTTCTTTTCGGTGTGTTCGGTGCGTTCGGTGTCTTCGGTGTTCCGCTATTTCCCGGTGCCCCTGAACATCCGGGTGCGGAAGTGAGCACCCACACGATATGGCGAAGAGTTCCAAATCTTTTCACAAACAGCATCCTGGAGTACGTTGACGCCGGCCTCCGAGTTGCGTGCCCGGGGTGGGTGCGGCTCGGGGGTTCGTCTTGCGTGGAGACTGCCCGATGGCGCTGACGCTCGGTCTCGATACCGGCGGGACCTATACCGATGCCGTGCTGCTCGACCACGACCGGGGCGTGCGGGCGAGTGCCAAGGCGCTGACCACGCACGAGGACCTCGCCCACGGCATCGGCGAGGCGCTCGGCCGCGTGCTCGAGCATGCCGACGAGTCGATCGGACTGGTCTCGCTGTCGACCACGCTGGCGACCAATGCGCTGGTCGAGGGCCAGGGCAGCCGGATCGCATTGCTGCTGGTGGGCCAGGAGCAGGAAGTGCTCGACCGCGCGGGGCTGCGCGAGGCCATGGCCGGCGATCCCGTCGTGTTCCTGGCCGGCGGTCACGATGGCAGCGGCGCCGAACGGGAACCACTGGACACGGAGTCGGCGCGTGCGGTGATCGAGCGCCACGCGCCGCAGGTCTCGGCGTTCGCCGTGTCGTCGCATTTCGCCGTGCGCAACCCGGCCCACGAGCGGCGCCTGCAACGATTGATCGCGGAACTGTGCGACCGGCCGGTCTCCTGCGGCCACCATCTCACCGCCGCGCTGGATGCGCCGCGCCGGGCACTGACCGCCGCGCTGAATGCGCGCCTGATTCCGCTGCTGACCGACCTGATCGTCGCCGTGCGCGGGTTGCTGAAACAGCACGGTATCGACGCCCCGCTGATGGTGGTGCGCGGTGACGGCTCGCTGATGAGTGCCGATTTCGCCATTGCCGCACCGGTCGAGACCATTCTCTCGGGGCCGGCCGCGAGCCTGGTCGGGGCGCACCACCTGTCCGGCGAACGCGACGGCGTGGTGTTCGACATGGGCGGCACTACCAGCGACATCGCCGTGCTTGCCAACGGCGAGCCGCGGCGCAACGAGGACGGCGCGGTCGTGGGCGGCTGGCGCACACGGGTCGCGGCGGTCGAGGTCCACACCTTCGGACTCGGAGGGGACAGTGCGGTCCATCCGTCACCGAGCCGGCCGTTCAATCTGGGCCCACGGCGCGAGATACCGTTGTCTCTGCTCGGGTTCCGGCATCCACGCACGATCGCGATCCTGCAGGAACAGGCCGGGGAAGTGCCCCTGCGCGAGCATGCCGGCCGTTTCGCCATGCGCCGCCGCCCGCCGCCGGGCGGGGTGGAATCGTTGTCGCCCGCGCAGCGCGATATCTGGCAGTCGCTCGGCGACGGTCCCCTGTCGTTGATCGAGCTGTTTGCCGGCCAGACCCGGCGGCGTGCGCTCGATCGGCTGGTCGAGCAGGGGCTGGTTTCGCTGTCCGGGTTCACGCCCAGCGATGCCGCTCATGTCCTGGGCCGGCACGACGCCTGGTCACGCGAGGCCGCACTGGCAGGCGCCACCATCTGCGCGCGGATCGCGCGCGAGCGGTTCGGCCGCGATCTCGGCGATGCGCAACGCTTCGCCGAGCAGGTCGTCGGGGCGACCACCGAGCAGGGTGCGCGCTTCACGCTGGCAGCGGTCCTGTCCGGCACTGCAGTGGCGCCCGACGGGCGCGTGGCGGCGGGGACATCGGCACTGGTCGATGCGGCCATCGGTGCCGTGCCCGGCCCGGAACTGGTGGAAATCGGCCTGCGCCTGCGACAGCCGCTGATCGGAATCGGCGCACCGGCGGCGACCTATGGTCCCGAACTGGCACGACGACTGGGTACGCGACTGGTGGTGCCGCCGCATGCCGAGGTGGCCAATGCCGTCGGCGCCGTGGTGGCGGGCGTCCTGCAGCGGGTGGTCGCCCGCATCACACCGCTGCCGGACGAGCGCTACCGTGTGCACGCCCCGAGCGGCGTCTCCACCCATCGCACCCTGGAAGAGGCCGCGGCCTGGGCCGGGGAAGAGGCCGAGCGCCTGGCGCGCGAACAGGGCCTGGCCGCGGGGGCGGTCGCGGTCGATGTCGAAACCCGCCGCGAGGACATCGTCGGCCGCACCGACCAGGGCATGGAACTTTTCTTCGAATCCACCATCACCGCCACCGCACGGGGACTGCCGCGGGTTCAGGGGGAAGGAAGAACCACGGATGTACGCGAGTAGGACAGGATTGCGCTGCCGAAAGCGGGTTTGGCTACGTAGGCCGGATTGCGACCGGATGCGGCGCCATCGTTTCCGGATGCCGTCCATCGATCGGCCGGCAACGGCCGGAGCCATCCGGCGTGCCGTTCACGAATAGAGGCGACATGTTCCGTTCTGATGAGCAGTAACCACCGAAGCCACCGAATGCACCGAAGACACCGAAAGGGCCGATCGGTATGGGGGAGTTGACCGGCCTGCGAGCTGCGTCCGTACAGGCCGTGCGCCGCTCGTTCGCGACTGACGTCGTTCCCACAATCTTCTATTCAGTGCCTTCGGTGTCTTCGGTGTTCCGCCATTTGCCGGTGCTCCCGAACATGCGGGTACGGGAGTGAGCGACCATACGAGATGGCGAAATGCGGGCTTTAGACGTTGGAGTCCGGCATCGCTTCCTTCCTGCGGTTGATGTAGTCCTGCAGCGCCTCGTCCACGCCCGGGTCGATTTCCGGAGCCTCGTACTCGGACAGCTTCTTCTTCCACTGCTTGTTGGCCCGCTGCGCGGCGTCGAGGCTGCCCTCGGACTCCCATTGCTCGAAGCTGTTGTTGTCGGCGATGAGCGAGCGGTAGAAGGCGGTCTCGAAGTTGCGCTGCGTGTGGCCGGCGCCGAGGAAGTGCTTGCCCGGGCCGGTCTCGCGCAGGGCGTCCATCGCCTGGCCGTTCTCGGACAGGTCGATGCCGTTCAAGAAGGTCTGCACCATGCCGAGCTGGTCGGCGTCGATCATGAACTTCTCGTAGCCCATGGTCAGGCCGCCCTCGAGCCAGCCGGCCGAGT
>CAYZHJ010000206.1:0-3305 GCA_964478305.1 uncultured Ectothiorhodospiraceae bacterium | reverse complement strand
GAACAGCGCCCGCAATCCCCACCCAGCAAGGAACGCCAGCACCGAGGCCTCCCCGCCCGTCCACAACGTCTGCCAGGCTGAATACAATCGCGGCTGCTGCAACCGCTGCCCCTTGGCCCAGCCGATGGCGAAGAAGGCCACCCCCGTGAGCACGGCACTGGCTGCGAACATGGCATCGGCCGCGAAACCCGGCAGCACGTACGGCAGCAACGGCACGAGTCCCACCAGGAAGAACGCGGCGAAGGTCGTCGCCCCGGCCCGCACCGGGTCCGGCCCCTCGAGCTGCAGTCCGTGCTCCTCGGTGATCATCGTGTCGACCCACAACCGCCGGTTCGCGGTGATGGTCTCCACCACCTGCTCCAGCGTCTCGCCCTCGAATCCCTTGGCGGCGAAAATCTGGCGGATCTCCTCGCGCTCGCCCTCGGGCACGCGCTCGATGTGCCGTTCCTCGCTGCGCCGCTTCTGATCGACCAGCTCGCGCTGACTGCGGGTGGCGTGATAGTTGCCGACCGCCATCGAGAAGCCGTCGGCGATGAGATTGGCGAAGCCCAGGATGACGATCACCAGCGGCGACAGCGAGCCGCCGGTCGCCCCCGCGACCACGGCGAAGGTCGTCACGCAGCCATCGATGCCGCCGAGAATTGCATCGGCCAGGTAGTCGTGGCTGCGGCTTTCCTGCAGCCGGGCACGGAT
Source organism: uncultured Ectothiorhodospiraceae bacterium (assembly GCA_964478305.1). Taxonomy (GTDB): domain Bacteria; phylum Pseudomonadota; class Gammaproteobacteria; order XJ16; family Halofilaceae; genus Halofilum. Next base: position 2,612 of record CAYZHJ010000206.1, on the reverse strand, counting down.
CCTCGACGGCTGGTGATCCGCGGCGGTCGGCTCGTGATCGGTCATGCCGGCTTCTCGCCCCGGCGCGCGGCGTCCAGCACGTTCGGCAGTTGCGACACGCGCTGCAGCGAACGGTTGAGCTGGGCGAGATCGCGAATCTGCACCGTCAGCTCGATGCGCGCGTCGGGCGGCTCGACATGCTGGTCCAGATCGGCGCGGATGACGTTGATGCCGTCCTCGGCCAGCACGTTGGTGACATCGCGCAACAGATCCGGCCGCTCGAACGCATGCACGGTGATATCGACGTTCCACTTGCGCGCGCGCTGGCTGTCGCCCCACTCCACCTCGATCAGGCGATCGCGGTCGGCATCGGACAGGCGCAGGATGTTGTGGCAGTCACGCCGGTGCACGGTGATGCCCCGCCCCTTCGTGATGAACCCGATCACCTCGTCGCCGGGCAGCGGCTTGCAGCAGTTGGCGGTATGGGTCAGCAGGTTGCCGACCCCCTGAACGCGAACGTCGTCCTCCTCGCCCTCCCTCTCCGGCTGCCGGTGGATCGGCCCGATGTCGCTCGGCCGCGGCCGGCTCAACTGCTGCACGGCCCGGGCGATCTTCTCCGAGGACAGCTCGTTGCGCCCGAGCGCGGCGAACACATCGACCTGGCGGGAATAGCCCAGCTCCGCAGTCAGCTTCTCCAGCGGCAGGTCGCGCGCGTCGAGGCGCCGCAGCTCGCGCTCGAGCAACTGCTTCCCCTCCTCCACGTGCTGGCTGTGATCCTGCTGGTTGAACCAGGCGCGCACCTTTGCCCGCGCCCGGCTGGTGTTGAGATAGCCGAGATCCCGATTGAGCCAGTCGCGGCTCGGATTCGGCTCGCGCGTGGTCAGCACCTCCACCTGCTCGCCGTTGTGCAGTTGATGGGTCAGCGGCACGATCCGCCCGTTGATCTTCGCGCCGCGGCAGCGATGGCCTACATCCGTGTGCACGCTGTAGGCGAAGTCCAGCACGGTCGCGCCCTGTGGCAGGTCCATCACGTCGCCGCGCGGCGTGAACACGAACACCCGGTCGGCGAACAGCTCGCGCCCGAAGCTCTCCCGCAGGCTGTCGTCGCCGCCGCCGGACTCGAGCAGCGAGCGCAGCGCGGCGATGCTCTGCTGCAGCCGCTGGCCCTCGCTGCTGCCCTCCTTGTAGAGCCAGTGGGCGGCGACCCCGCTCTCGGCGTGCGTATCCATCTCGCGGGTGCGGATCTGGATCTCCACCGGCTTGCCGCGCGGGCCGAACACCGCCGTGTGCAGCGAGCGGTAGCCGTTGTCCTTGGGGTTGGCGATGTAGTCGTCGAACTCGCGCGCCACGTGCGGCCAGCGCCCGTGCACGGCGCCCAGCGCCGAGTAGCAGTCCTGCACCCGCTCGACCAGCACGCGCACCGCGTGCACGTCGAAGACGTCGTCCAGGTCGACATGCTTGCGCTGCATCTTCTTCCAGATGCTGTAGATGTGCTTCGGGCGGCCGAACACCTCGGCGCCCTCGATGCCGTCGGCGGCGAGTGAGTCCTCGAGCTCGCGGGTGAACCCGGCGACGAAGCGCTCGCGGTCGCTGCGGCGCTCGTGCAGGCCGTCGGCGATCTGCTTGTAGGCCTGGGGCTCCAGGTAGCGGAACGCCAGGTCCTCCATCTCCCACTTGAGCTGCGAGACGCCCAGGCGGTTCGCCAGCGGCGCGTACAGGTCGAGGGTCTCGCGCGCCACGTGCCGCCGCACGTCCCGCTCCTCGCCGCCGAGCTGCCGCAACCGGCAGGTCCGGTAGGCCAGCCGGATCAGCACCGCCCGCACATCCTCGCCCAGCGCCAGGATCATGCGCCGCAGGCGCTCGGCGGGCTCCCGGTCCCGGGACGTCTCGTCGTGCTCGCGGAAGACGTTCAGCCGCCGCGCATTGCGCGCCAGCGTGGCCACCGTGGTCCCGAATTCGGCCTCCAGCCGCTCGTCGGGCAGTACCGCAGCCACCTCGGGCGTGCTCAGCAGCGCCGCCGCCAGCGTCTCGGCGTCCACGCCCAGCTCATCGAGCAGCGACGCCACCTCGACCGCCCCCGGCCGCAGCCGCGCCGGCGTCACATCCCGTGCGACCGCAACCGCACGCTCGATCAGTCCCCGCGCCTGCGGCCCGTGCCGCCGCGCCAGGCGCTCGACGACGTCGACCTGCGTCTCCTGCGATTGCTGCTTGTGGGCGGACTCCACCATGGGAGGGAATGGTAGCGCCGGAACGAGGCCAATGGGTAAGTCGGCCGAAAAACCGGGAACAGAGCGGCATGAATCACTTCCCGCAAGGCCGGGAAAATTGGTGTCAGGCACCTGATTTGCGCAAATCAGGTGCCTGACACCAATTTTTTGACTGCGGTTTTCGGATTCAATGAACCGTCTTTCGCGAGCGCTATACTGGAGAACGATCAATGTCGCCGGCAACGCAGTACCGAGAACCCACCCGGAGAGCATGCATGACCGAAAGCCTTCCACAGACCATGGCCGCCGTGCTGCTGACCGGTCATGGCGGCCTCGACAGGCTCGAATACCGCGAGGATGTGCCCGTGCCACAGCCGGAATCCGGCGAGGTGCTGATCCGGGTCGCCGCGGCCGGCGTCAACAACA
>CAYZHJ010000205.1:0-3335 GCA_964478305.1 uncultured Ectothiorhodospiraceae bacterium | reverse complement strand
CGATCGAACCGGGCCCGACCGCGTTGACGCGGATACCGTGGGTCGCCAGCGACAGCGCCATCACCCTCGTCAGCTGCTGTATGCCGCCCTTGGCGACGCAGTATGGCACCTGGTTGGCCAGTGCCACCTGGGAATTGATCGAGGACATGTTGACGATACTGCCACGCCGGCCCGAGGCCGTCATGGCGCGGGCGGCAGCCTGGCCGGTGAGATACACCCCCTTGAGATTGATCCCCAGCACGCGGTCGAAGTCGGCCTCCTCGAGGTCGAGGAAGTCGGCGGCGTGAACCACGGCGGCATTGGCGACGGTGATGTCGATACCGCCCCAGTCCTCGACGACCCGATCGACAGCGGCCTGCACCGATTTCGAATCGGCGACGTCACAGTGGAGGTAGGCTACCCGGTCACCGGCTCCCCCTTCGGACAGCTCGCGCGCGGCGCGCTCACCCGCCTCGTCGTCGACATCGACCAGCAATACTCGCGCACCATCGGCCAGCAATCGCCGGGCACAGCCGTAACCGATTCCGCGGGCGGCACCCGTGACCAATGCATTACGATCGTCGAGTCGCATGACAGACCTCCCCGTGCATGACCGGGACCATTCTACATTTCGTGCGGATTCGACTGCCGGATGGCTCCGGCCGCGGCTGTCCCGGGTGGACGGTATCCGGATACTCGTACATTGCACCCGGCCGCGGTCCGGCCTGCAAGAGGGGTTGCTGACCGGCGACTCTGCAAGCCGGCGCTCTTTCCGGCATTCCGGGCAAAGGTGACGGACACCATCGGATTCGGCTGCCCGTTGAAACGGCGATGAGTCGATACGGTAGCGATCAGCGCACGATCAGCACGTTCTGCTCGGCAATGTTCGACACCTTGCGCGAGACACTGCCCAGCAGTGCACCGGCCACGCCACCGAGGCCGCGCGTGCCGACCACGATCAGATCGACGTCCTTTCCCGTTGCCGTCTCGACGATGCAGCTCGCGGGATCGCCGTTGGCCGTTACCGTCTCGATCGTTTTCGCCCCGGCCTTCTTCGCGCGCTGCTTCGCGTCCTTGAGAATCTTGTCAGCGACGTAATTGAGTACGTCCGAGCGCGTGCCGACCAGCCGCTCCACTTCGGCCATGCGCGAGAGCGCCTGCGGGAACTGCATGTCACGGATGACGTAAAGCAGGTACAGGGGGACCTTGTCCGAAGCAGCCATGCGACCGGCAACGTCCACCGCGCGCAGCGAGGGCTCGGAACCGTCAGCGGCAACCAGGATCGCCTTGAATGCACTCATGCGGGACACTCCTTCATCAGCTGCCGACCTGTTCCTGGCTCACGCAGCCTCTTCATTATCGATCAATGCGGGACGATGCCCCGCAGACGCTCGTTCCGCCGGCGGATCAGCTCGAGTGTGACCAGCAGCAGCACCGACAGGCCGACCAGGATCGACGCAACCGCCAGGATGGTCGGGCTGATCTCCTCGCGGATGCCGGAGAACATCTTCAGGGGTACCGTCTTCTGTTCCGGACCGGCGATGAAGTAGACGATCACGATCTCGTCGACAGAGGTGATGAAGGCGAACAGGGCGCCCGAGATCACCCCGGGAGCGATCAGCGGCATGATGACCTTGAAGAAGGTCGTGGTCGGATCCGCTCCGCACACCGCGGACGCTCGTATCAGTGACTGATCGAATCCGACCATGGTGGCGGTCACGGTGATGATGACGAATGGCGTTCCGAGTGCCGTATGCGCCAGTATGATACCGGGGAATGTCTGCGCCAGACCGATGTCCGAATAGAAGAAGAACATGCCCGCGGCCGAGATGATCAGCGGCACGATCATGGGCGCGACCAGCATGGCCATGATCGCGTTGCGCCACGGGATGTACGGCCGCGACAGGCCGAGCGCGGCGATCGTGCCGAGCGTCGTCGCCAGGAAGGTCGAGGCGATGGCGATGACGAACGTGTTCTTGATGCCCTGCAGCCATTCGTCGCTGGTGAGGAATTCCTGGTACCAGCGCAGCGAGTAGCCGTCGGGATCCAGCGTGAGCATTTCCCTGGTGAACGTGAAGTACGGCTCCGCGTTGAACGACAACGGCACGATCACCACGATCGGCATGATCAGGAAGAAGAAGATTGCCCCGCAGATCACCCGGTACGTGTAGTACCAGGTGCGCTCGAGACGGCCGGCATAACTTGGCAGTGCCATGTTCTCGTAACCCCCTGTCAGCCCAGTTTCATGGCGTCGACACCGACGGTCTTGTTGTACAGCCAGTACAGGAACAGCACGGCGAACAGCAGGATCGCGCCGAGCGCCGCGGCCAGGTGCCAGTTCAGCGACTCGTTCATGTGATAGGCGATGAAGTTGCCGATGAGCTGCCCGGTCGAACCGCCGATCAGGGCGGGCGTGATGTAGTAGCCGATCGACAGGATGAACACCAGGATGCTCCCCGCGCCGAGACCCGGTATGGTCTGCGGCACGTAGACCCGCAGATACGCGACCACGGGATTGGCGCCGAGCGAGCGAGCCGCGCGCAGGTAGCTGGGCGGTATGCCCTTCATCACGCTGTAGAGCGGCAGGATCATGAACGGCAGCAATATGTGGGTCATGCCGACGATCGTGCCGGTCTTGTTGTAGATCATCTGTGGTCGGCTGTCATCCGGCACGAGCCCGAGCGATACCAGGACGTCATTCAGCACCCCCTCGGACTGGAGAATCACGATCCAGGACGACGTTCGCACCAGCAGCGAGGTCCAGAACGGCAGCAGCACCAGGATCATGAGCAGGTTGCTGTACCGCATCGGCAGGGTCGCCAGCAGATACGAAACCGGGAATCCGAGCGCGATGGTGAGGAACGTGATCAAAGCACTCATCCAGAGGGTGCGCCAGAACAGGCTGCGATAGATCTGCATGTATTCCGGCTGGGCGATCAGTTCACCCTCGGCGTTGTAGCGCATGTCGATGGCACTGAAGTAATAGGACAGGGTCAGTGCATCGGACTCGCGACGGAGGATCTGCCAGACATCGGGCTCTCCCCAGTCGGAATCGATGGCAATCAGCTGGGGCTTGTACGGCTCGGCATCGTCAAGCTGGTCGGCGCGGCGCCGGGTCTTGTTGATCAGGCTGCGCCCGCCGGGCATCACGTAGTTCACGCGGGCCGCCGCCCTGCCGATCAGGCGACTCTCGCCCTCGCGCATGTCCCTGACCAGTGCGGCGAACACCGGTTCGCCCGGTACGCCCTTGCCGTCCCATTCGGTATCCATGGCCTCGACCATGCGCGGCATGCCCTCGAGGATCTCGGGACTCCAGACACTGCGCCAGACCATGCTGGCGATGGGAATGGCGAACG
>CAYZHJ010000204.1:0-3354 GCA_964478305.1 uncultured Ectothiorhodospiraceae bacterium | reverse complement strand
GCAGGCGCGCCACCTCGAGCCGCTGGGCTTTCTCAACATCTACTTCGGTTATGGCGCCGGGCACGGTACCGGCATCGCGCCGACGTGGATTCACAGAAACTGAGTCATCAACCATGGATTCTTCCATCAATCCGGAGACATGAAATGAGTACGCATACCATTCAACGTTTGTTCACGACCCATGCCGGCTGGGCGCCACTGGCGCTGCGGATCCCGGTGGGCATCATCTTCATCGCCCACGGGGCCCAGAAGCTGTTCGGCTGGTTCGGCGGCTACGGCCTGGAAGGCACCGGGCAGTGGATGGCCTCCATCGGCCTCGAGCCCGGCTACCTGATGGCGCTGCTCGCCGGCAGCGCGGAGTTCTTCGGCGGCCTGGCGCTCGTGCTCGGCCTGCTGGTGCGGCCGGCCGCGGTCGTGCTGGCCTTCACCATGGCGGTCGCCATCGTCACGGTGCATCTCGGCAACGGCCTGTTCATGGCGAACAACGGCTACGAGTTCGGCCTGGCACTGCTGGCCGCGGCGGCATCGCTCGCCATCACGGGTGGCGGTCGCGGCTCGGCGGACGCGGCGCTCGCACGCAACCTCGCCGCGCATTGATCCAGCCCACGGGATTCACACGTTACATGCCGGGGCCATCGTGCCCCGGCCCTTTGGGAGACTTGCCATGAAGACAGTGCCCAGCCTGTTCGTTTCCCTCGGCGCGCCGACCTTCGCCCTCGAGCCCGGCCTGGCAGGTGCCCGGCTCGCCGCACTGGGCCGCGCGCTGCCCCGGCCCGCCGCGGTGCTGGTGGTCTCGGCCCACTGGGCCACGCCGCAACCGCGCGTAACCACGTCCCCGTGGCCGGAGACCATTCACGACTTCGGTGGTTTCGATCCGGCGCTGTACCGGATCGAGTATCCGGCACCCGGTCATCCCGCGCTGGCGGCACGGGCCGTCGAACTGCTGCGGGCCGCCGGCCTGGACGCTGCCGCCGACGAGCACCGCGGCCTGGACCACGGCGCCTGGGTGCCGCTGCTGCATCTCTATCCCGATGCCGACGTGCCGGTGTTCCAGGTCTCGATGCCCGCATCGCTGGATGCGGATTCGGCGATCGCGTTCGGCGAGGCGCTGGCACCGCTGGCGGACGAGGGCGTGCTGATCGTCGGCTCCGGCAGCCTGACCCACAACCTCTACGAGTTCCGCATGGGCGGGACGGAAGAGGAGGAATACGCGCTCGAGTTCACGCAGTGGATTCGCGACGCGGTCACTGCCGGCGACCGCGAGCGGTTGCAGCAAGCGCTGGAGATCGCGCCGCACGCCCGCCGCGCGCATCCGACCGCGGAGCATTTCCTGCCGCTGCCGGTTGCCGCCGGTGCCGCCCACGCACTGCAGCCCGCCACGGTGGTCGAGGGCGGGATCACGCACGGCGTGCTCGCCATGGACGCGTTCGTGTTCGGCCGGGCCGTCGCACTGAATGCGCCGGCCGATACGGTCGCGGAGCCTGCCGTGGCCGGATGAGCCCGGTACGTGCGGGAACCTCTGATTGACTCAGAGGTTCCCGCGGCACATGGTTGTGCCGCCATTCCCGGCGACTGCAAGTCGCCGAGAATGAAGGGCCATGGAAATCGCATTTTCATGGCCCGTGTCCGATCAAGGCCAGGACGGCCTTTGATCAGACCTTCCCGAGCCGGCCGCTCACGCGTTGACGTGAATGTCCGGCTCGCAGCGCACCGGGAAGTTCATCGAGGCGGCGATGAAGCACAGCTCGTGCGCGCGCTCGTGCAGTCGTTCGGCCAGGCCGGTATCGCCATCGGCTGCGATCGTCACCACGGGATGCAGTACCACCTCGCTGAAGCGCCCGCCGCCGTTGTCGGTCTCGACCATCGTGCCCCGCGCCTTGTCGCGGTAGGCGAGCACCACGATGCCCGCGTTCGCGCACAGGTGCAGGTACCACAGCATGTGACAGGCCGACAGCGAGCCGACCAGCAGATCCTCGGGATTGTGCCGTGTACCGTCGCCGCGAAAGGCCGGATCGGCCGAGCCCGCGATCGGCGGCTTGCCCGCCACCGCGATGACGTGATCGCGCGAGTACGCCCGGTAACCACTCGTGCCTTCGCCGAGGTTGCCGGTCCAGTCGACCGTGACCGTGTACTCGTGCTGCCGGGAATTGCTCATCGAGTCGTACCCCGCGTGTTGATGGCTCGTCCCGGTTTCCGTCCGGCCGGGAAAACGCCTGGTCGTCCGGAAGCTCAGCGGCCGAGCACGACATCGATGCCCTGGAGAATCAGCCGCAGCCGGGAAGCCGGCAGCCTGCCGACCCGTTCATCGAGTATTGCGAGGTCCAGGGTCAGGATCTGCGACACGTTGGCCACGGACTGCTTCGACAGCCCGCTCTGGCGCGTCGTGAGCCGGACGTTGCCCGGGGCATCCGCCCAGCGCATGTTGCTGGTCAGGGGCACGCAGACCGCCGTCGCGATGCGGCTTCGATTGAAGGGGTCGCCCTGGACCACGACGACGGGGCGCCGCAGGCCGGGTCCGGAGCCGACCGGGTCGGGGAGCTCGGCCCACCAGACGTCACCCTGCGTTACCAATCGGTGTCTTCCAGCCGGCGGCGAGCCGCGCTGGCCGTGAACGCGTCGTCGCTGCGGCCGAACTCCTCGATGACCTGATTCAGCGCGCTGGTCACGGCCTCCGGGTCGTGGCGAGCAACGTATTCACCGAGTGCCTCGGCAACCACCCGGCTGCGTGACTTGTGCATGCGCCGGGCCAGTTCATCGGTCTGCTCGAACAGTTCGTCCGGGATGGATATAGCAGTTTTCATACCAAAAGTATGACCCGGTGAGGGGCCATTGGCAACCCTCTGTGGTGCGCTCGTGCGACGGACTCATCCCCGCATTCGCGTCGCTTCCGGATCGAGCAATGGTTGCGTCACCACTGTCGCCGATCGGCGCTCGCCGAGGATCTCGATCTCGAAGCGCTCGCCCTCGGCGTGCAGCTCGCGCGGCACGAAGCCGAGCGCGACCGATTGCTCGACATGGTGGGCGTAGCCGCCGCTGGTGACGAAGCCGACGATCTCGCCGTCGCGCCAGATCGGCTCGTCGCCCCAGACGTCGGCGTCGCCGGCCTCGACCACCAGCGTCGCCAGCTCGCGCGCGGGCGGATTGTCGCGCGCGGCCAGCGCGGCCTCGCGGCCGATGAAGTCGTCCTTGTCGAAGGCGATGAAGCGCTCCAGGCCGGTCTCGGCCGGAACGTACTCGGGCTTGTATTCACGCAGCCAGGCGCCGAAGGACTTCTCCAGCCGCAGTGACAGCATCGCCCGCATGCCGAATGGCCGCAGGCCGAGGTCTTCGCCGGCCTCGCTCAGCGTCTCGTAC
>CAYZHJ010000203.1:0-3381 GCA_964478305.1 uncultured Ectothiorhodospiraceae bacterium | reverse complement strand
CCCATGCAGCAAACCGTCACCGATTTTCCCGCCGGCGTGAACGCCCGGGTGTCACCCGAGGGGCGGCTGGAGCTGTTGTCGCAGGACGAAATGGCTCGCCTGCGCGATGCGAGCCGCACGGAAATGTACGACCTGTTGTGGCGCTGCGCCTACGCGGTGCTCAACTGCGGTGTCGAGAGCGACGACAGCAAGGCACTGATGCAGCGGGCCCGGGCATTCGACATCCGGGTGTTGCAGCGGGAGCGAGGCATCAAGCTCGACCTGGTCAATGCGCCGCCGACCGCATTCGTCGATGGCGAGATGATCCGCGGCATCAAGGAGCACCTGTTCGCGGTCCTGCGCGACATCGTCTATGTCGCCACCGAGATCCAGGACGAGGAGCGCTTCAACCTGAATCATCCCCGTGGCGTCACCAATGCCGTGTTCCACATCCTGCGCAATGCGCGGGTCCTGCAGCCGCAGCGCATGCCGGATCTGGTCGTCTGCTGGGGCGGGCATGCCATCGGCAGATCGGAATACGATTACACCAAGGAGACGGGCTACGAGCTGGGCCTGCGCGGTCTCAACATCTGCACCGGCTGTGGTCCCGGCGCGATGAAGGGCCCGATGAAGGGCGCCACGATCGCGCATGCCAAGCAGCGCATCACTCAGGGCCGCTACATCGGCATCAGCGAGCCGGGCATCATCGCCGCCGAGTCGCCCAACCCGATCGTCAACGATCTCGTGATCATGCCCGACATCGAGAAACGCCTGGAGGCGTTCGTCCGCATCGGGCACGGTATCGTGGTATTTCCCGGCGGAGTCGGCACGGCCGAGGAGATTCTCTACCTGCTCGGCATCCTGCTGCATCCCGACAACCGGGAGATTCCCTTTCCCCTCGTTTTCACGGGGCCGAGGGAGAGCGAGGAATACTTCGAGCGCATCGACCGTTTCATACGCAGCACGCTCGGCGAGGAAGCCGCGCGGCTGTACCGCATCGTGATCGATGATCCGGCCGAGGTCGCACGCGAGATGAGGTCCGGCATGGAAAAAGTGCGCGAATGGCGCGTGGTACAGAAGGATGCCTTCTATTTCAACTGGGGGTTGCACATAGAGGGCGATTTCCAGGCGCCGTTCAGTCCGACCCACGAGAACATGGCGTCACTGGCACTGCATCGTGATCAGCCCGGTCATCAACTGGCGGCGAACCTGCGCCGCGCCTTTTCCGGCATCGTTGCCGGCAACGTCAAGGAAGAGGGCATCCGCGAGATCGAACGCCGTGGCCATTTCGACATCCACGGCGACGCCGAGATCATGCGCCTGCTCGACGAACTGCTGCAGTCGTTCGTCGACCAGCAACGCATGCGCCTGCCGGGGGCGGAATACACGCCTTGCTACCGGATCGCCTGAAAAGGATCTCTCGCAGAGGCCGCAGAGACTACGCAAAGATGAAGAAGGGAAGGTCAGCGACCGATCGATGCGGTGCGTAAGCGCGCTTTCGCCGCAGGCGAACGCGCACATCGAGCTTTACTCTGCGAGATTCTCTTCAACGGGCGGGAACTAGTATTCTTGAGCGTGATCCAAGCAGGGGGAGTGAAACGGAGATGCTGCTGATGAACGCGCGACGGGGATTTCTGCAGAAGCTGCTGGCGCTGGGTTCGCTGGGCCTGATGGCCGGGGCGGCGCGGGCGGCGGCGGTCGATGCGCCGGCCGAGCCCGGGACGGTGGAGCCGATCGAGCTGTCACCGGACGAGTGGCGCGAGAAACTGACGGACAAGCAGTACAAGATCCTGCGCGAGGAAGGTACCGAATACGCCGGCACCAGCCCCCTCAACGGGGAGAAGCGCGACGGTACCTATCACTGCGCCGGCTGCGGCCTGCTGCTGTTCCACTCGAAATGGAAGTACGAGAGCGGCACGGGCTGGCCCAGCTTCTACGACGTGGTGAAGGACCACATCGGCAAGAAGGCCGACAAGAAGCTGCTGTGGATGGAGCGCACGGAATACCACTGCGCCCGCTGCGGCGGCCACCAGGGCCACGTCTTCGAGGACGGCCCCGAACCGACCGGCCTGCGCTACTGCAACAACGGCGTCGCCCTCGAGTTCCGTCCCGCGTCCGGGGCCTGATTCGGCCGCAGGAAGAAGAATCTCGCAGAGGTCGCAGAGAACGCGGAGACGACGCGGAGATTTTCAAGAGAGAACGAATTGCTTCGGGAATGCGCACCTGCTTGCTTTGCTCGATCAATCCCTGCGCAATCTCTGCGTCCTCTGCGGACTCTGCGAGAGACTGTTTTTATGCGATCCGCCGCTGCGGGGCTTCGGTCTCGGTCTCCAGGTCCAGCTCATCCAGTGACATCAGCGCGGCGTTGCCGCCCTGGGCGGTGACGTCGACGCAGATGGCGCGTTCGGTGGCGAAGCGGTAGAGATAGCGCGGGCCGCCGGCCTTGGGGCCGGTGCCCGACAGGCCCTCGCCGCCGAACGGCTGGCAGCCGACCACGGCGCCGATCTGGTCGCGGTTGACGTAGGTGTTGCCCACCCGCAGCCGCCGGTGGATATGGTTGACCGTTTCCTCGATTCGCGAGTGGATGCCGAGCGTCAGCCCGTAGCCGGTCGCGTTGATATCGTCGATGACGCGATCGAGCTCGCTGGCCCGATAGCGGATGACGTGCAGGATCGGCCCGAAGAACTCGCGCTCGAGCTGGTCGATGCGCTCGATCTCGTAGGCGCGCGGCGCGAAGAAGGTGCCGTGCTCGGTGCCGGGCTCGAGCCGGGCGCTGGCAATCACGCGCGACTCGCGTTCCATGCGCGCGGCATGCTCCTCCAGCATCGCCCTCGAATCCTCGTCGATGACCGGGCCGATGTCATTCCGGATGCGGGCGGGATTGCCCAGCCGCAGTTCCTGCATTGCGCCGGTCAGCATCGTCAGCAGCTTGTCGGCGATGTCGCTCTGGACATACAGCACTCGCAGGGCCGAACAACGCTGCCCCGCGCTCTGGAACGCGGATTCCAGGATGTCGAGCACGACCTGTTCCGGCAGCGCCGAGGAATCCACCAGCATCGCATTCTGACCGCCGGTCTCCGCGATCAGCGGCAGGATCGGTCCGGGCCGGTTCGCAAGCTGCTGGCTGATCAGGTGGGCCGTGTCGGTCCCGCCGGTAAAGGCGACGCCGGCCAGATGCTCGCTGTCCAGCAGCCGCGGTCCGACGACTTCACCCTGCCCGGGAATCAGGTGCAGCACCTCCTTCGGAATGCCCGCCTCGTGGAAGGCCCGGACCGCGGCGAAGGCCATCAGCGGCGTCTGCTCCGCCGGCTTGGCGATCACCGTGTTGCCGGCGACCAGGGCCGCCGCGATCTGGCCGGTGAAGATGGCCAGCGGGAAGTTCCACGGGCTGATGCAGACGAA
>CAYZHJ010000202.1:0-3510 GCA_964478305.1 uncultured Ectothiorhodospiraceae bacterium | reverse complement strand
CGGCCGATCGGTGGGCGGCATCCGGAAGCGGTGTGGCCGCATCCGGTCGCAATCCGGCCTACTCGGAGCGTTCTTCGGCTTCCAGCCAGAGGCAGTTGCCGCCCTCGTCGGCGATTTCGCGCAGGCGCAGCTCGTGGGCGGCGTGTTCCTCCTCGGTGGCACGGAGGACCGGTACCGGTCCGTGGCGGACGATCGCGACCGGTTCCTGGTCGCCGCCTTCGGCGCCGCTGCCGTCCGCACCGAGGCCCAGCGCGGCCTGGCCGCCGGTCATGGCCAGGTAGACGTCCGCCAGCAGCTCGGCGTCGAGCAGCGCGCCGTGCAGGTCGCGGCCGGAGTTGTCGATCTCGTAGCGGCGGCAGAGGGCATCCAGGCTGTTGCGCTGGCCCGGGTGCAGCATGCGCGCCATGCGCAGCGAGTCGGAGATGGTGCAGTATTCCTCGATCCGGCCCCAGTCCTCGCCCAGGCGCGCGAACTCGGCGTTGAGGAATTCCGTGTCGAAGGGCGCGTTGTGGATGATGATCTCGTCGGCGCCGCGGACGAATTCCACGAACTCGGCGACGATGTCGGCGTAGCGCGGCTTGTCGGCGAGAAAGACATCGGACAGGCCGTGCACCTCGACCGCGCCCTCTTCCACCTCGCGCTCGGGATTGACGTAGCGGTGGAAGGTCTTGCCCGTCAGCCGCCGGTTCACCAGCTCGACGCAACCGATCTCGATGATCCGGTGTCCCTGGTGGGGTTCCAGGCCGGTCGTCTCGGTATCGAGCACGATCTGTCGCATCAGTTGCTGCCCGCCCTTTCGTCGATGGCGCGATTCGCGAGCTGGTCGACCCGCTCGTTGCCGTCATGCCCGCTGTGACCGCGAACCCATTCCCAGTCCACGTCGTGTTCCGCCAGCGCCGCGTCCAGCCGCTGCCAGAGATCGAGGTTCTTGACGGGCTTGCGGTCGGCGGTGCGCCAGCCGCGCTTCTTCCAGTTCGGCATCCACTCGGTGACGCCCTTCATGACGTACTGGGAGTCGGTGACGACGCGGACCCGGCAGCGCCGCTTGAGCGCCTCCAGCGCGCGGATCACGGCCAGCAGCTCCATGCGGTTGTTGGTGGTCTCGGCCTCGTAGCCGTAGAGCTCCCGTTCCCGGCCGCCGTGCTCCAGCACCGCGGCCCAGCCGCCGGGGCCGGGGTTGCCGCGGCAGGCCCCGTCCGTGTGGATCACGACCGGCGACGCCACGAGGCCCCCCTGCCGATGCCGTTGGCGGAACCCAGTGCGCCACCGGTCCTGGCCGGCGCCTTCTCGGCAAGGCCGCGGCGCAGGGGAATCGGGGTCATCGGGATCGACTGCTTGCGTCCCAGCACGAGCTGCGCGCCGCCACAGCCGCTCAGCAGCGGCGACAGCCACTCCATGGCGGCCAGCGCCCGCCGGCCGCGTTCGGCGTGGACCGGCGGACGCAGCCAGCAGGTCTCCCGGCGCCGCACGTTCAGGCCGAGCACCCGCAGCCAGTCGCCGATCCGGCCGGCGCTGTAGAAGCTGCCCGACCAGGGGACGGGGCCGCGGGCCAGAAGGCGCCGCAGCCCGAACAGGCTGAACGGATTGAATGCGACCACGAGCACATGACCATCCAGTGTGAGGACACGATCGACCTCCCGCAGGAGGCCGTGCGGATCATCGCAGAATTCCAGCGCATGGCCCAGCAGCACCAGGTCGATGCTGTTGGTCGCGAACGGAAGGTGACTCGGCACGGCCCGCAGGTCGTCACGGCCATCGCCGGTGACGTGGATCCGGCACACCAGGTTGTTCCCCGACAGCAGATCGGCATCGAGCACGGTGCCGCCGATCTGCAGGCATCTCAGGGCATACAGATCGCCGATCAGCGACTCGATCCGGCGCATCACCTCGGCATGGAGCTGCTGGCCGAGCTCGGTGCCGTACCAGCTCCGCAGCGCCTGCTGGGCGGCAAACCAGTCTCCGCGATAGGCCCGCAGCACGTGTCCGTGTCTCCCCGATCGAATCCTCCATCCAGTGTACTGGCCCGGGCAGCGGCTCGCCACGCCCGCGGTCCTCATCCCGACCCACTCCTTCACGCGGATAGGGACCTGAAAACCACGTTGATCCGGACGAAGGATCCCCTCTCCCCTCTGGTGGGAGAGGGACAGGGTGAGAGGTATCACGCTCGTTGTCTGCGCAACCGCATCCGGTTGCTTTCCGGACGGTCAGCCGGTACTTTCGGAGGCATGTGGCGCGCCGGCATGACCGTCAATCGACCAGGCCCGCTTCCTCACTGCATCTCATGTTCCAACCCTGACGAGACATGAACGAATCGACCGTCAATCCGGGCACCCTGTCGCGCTTCGTGCCCATGAACGCACTCAGCCAGGACAACCTCAGGGAGATTGCCCGGAAGGCCCGCACGGTCAATGTCTCGACCGGTCGCTTCCTGTTTCGCGACGGCACGAAACCGTCGGCCCACCTGTTCCTGCTCGAGGGCGAAGTCGACCTGATCGACGCCGAGGGCACGGAAACATCCCTGCGTGCCGGCAGCGACGAGGCACGGCAGTCACTCGAGCATGTGCGCCCCTCGGCGGCTGCTGCCAGGGCAAGGGGGGATGTCACCGCCATCGCGGTCGATCGCGACCTGCTCGATCTCATGCTCACCTGGAACCAGACGGGCAGCTACAGCGTCCAGGAACTGTCCGAGGAGAATCAGGACGACGACAGCGACTGGATGACGCGGCTGCTGCAGACCGACTGCTTCCGGCGCATCCCGCCGGCCAATATCCAGGCAATCTTCATGCGCATGGAACCGGTCTCCTTCAAGGCCGGCGACAAGGTCATCACCCAGGGCGAGGCCGGCGATTACTTCTACACCATCCGCGACGGTCGCTGCATCGTCACGCGCACGACGAAGACGAAACCCGATGGCGTCAAGCTGGCCGAGCTCGGGCCGGGCGACAGCTTCGGCGAGGAAGCGCTGATCTCGAACAAGGAACGCAATGCCACCGTGACCATGCAGAGCGACGGCACCCTCATGCGCATGTCCAAGGAGGACTTCACGTCGCTTCTCAACGAGCCCCTGCTCGATCGCGTCACCTTCGAGGAGGCGGTGCGTCATGTCCGTGACGGTGCGTGCTGGCTCGACGTGCGCCTGCCGCCCGAGTTCGAGGGCGGCCACATCAAGGGAGCGACCAACATTCCGCTGATCTTCCTGCGCAAGCGCGCCGAGTCGCTCGATCCGGATGTCGACTACATCATCTACTGCGATACCGGCAGCCGCAGCTCGGCGGCGTCCTTCCTGCTCAGCGAGCGCGGCTTCAATGCGCACGTGCTCAAGGACGGACTGACCGCGGCGCCCTCGGAGGCCCTGGTCAAGGGCAAGGAGTGATTTGCCGGCGGCAGCGGCCGCCGTTTGGCTGCTGGATCCGTGCACCAGCCCGCAACGGCTCGCTCCGCTCGCAGCCCTCACCCCAACCCCTCTCCCACAGGGAGAGGGGCCAAAGACATTGCCGCACGTGAAAGAAA
>CAYZHJ010000201.1:0-3582 GCA_964478305.1 uncultured Ectothiorhodospiraceae bacterium | reverse complement strand
TCGGCCGCTGCGGATGGTCGGCCTCCAGGCACCAGATCCGCAGCAGGCTGTGGGGAATGGTGCGACCGTGCATGTCCGTCCAGTCCTCTTCGTCCTCCGGCCTGGGCGGGTACTGCGGCGGGGCAATCTCGTGCCAGCTCGCGCCACCGTCGGTCGAGCGGTGCAGCTTGGCACCAAAGTGCCCGTGATCGAGCGCGGCATACAGCGCGCCGTTGCCGGGGTGGGCCAGCACGGCGGAGCAGTTGTCACCACGGAACGCTGGTCCCTCGATACGCCAGCGGCGGTCGCGCACAATGGTGAACAGCCCCTTGCGGGTTCCGACGAGCAGCCTTCGTTGCACGGTCATGGCTCAATCAACCTCCACTCAAGGCCTGCATCACGAGGATCTGGCTGGATTCGGTGACCTGATCGGTCAGTCCGTCACGATCGCGGGCCGGCACACCGTCCACGAAGACGACCATGTGCTTGCGTAACCGCCCCTCGTCGTCCAGCAGGTAGCCTTCCAGGCGAGGATGATCCGCGAACATGCAGGCCAGCGCTTCCCGCACCGTGGCGCCGGTAACCGTCGTCGGCGGGCAGTCAACGTGGCGTTGCAGGTTCGGCGTGAACGCGATGCTGGGCATGTTCTTCTCCCGGGGCACCACGCCCCTGAGGGAGTCCCGATTGGATTATGGGAAACTCTCCCGGGTTTCCCGCCATGCTGGCTCGACGGGCCCCGATCCGGACTTTCAATGAATGGTCGGATGGGAAGGCTCGAAATCGACAGCCGGCAGAACGGGCAAACTCATGGAGGCGTCGGTCGGCACACCGCCAGGGTCCTGGCATTCCGGCCACCGTGAATGAACGATCGCCGGTTGGCATTCGCCTTGGCAGCGGCGATCACAACGCCCCGGTTTGCAAGGATGTAACGTGACGCCCCCGCCCCTGCCTTCTAGACTGATTTCCCTTTTCGGCAGCGGCAGGCGCACACGGCCATGACATCGACCAGCTGGTTCATCGTCATCGGTCTCATCCTGCTCGGGATCGGCCTTATCCAGCCGCTGGTCAAGCGGCTGCCGCTGACCAACACGATCGTCTACCTCATCGTCGGTGTGGTGCTCGGCCCGACGGTGCTCGGCGTGTTCCACTTCAATCCGCTGCAGCAGTCGGCGCTGCTCGGATTCATCGCCGAGATCGCCGTCCTGCTGTCCCTGTTCACCGCCGGCATGAAGATGCCGGTTCCGTTCACGCCGGCGCGCTGGCGCACGCCCGTGCTGGTCGCCTTCGCCGCCATGGCCATCACTGCATCGCTGGTCGCGGGGTTGGGCTATTTCGCCCTCGGCCTGCCATTGGGCGCGGCGGTCCTGCTCGGCGGCATCCTGGCGCCAACGGACCCGGTGCTCGCAAGCGAGGTCCAGGTGCGCCGCTTCGGCGACCGCGATCGCCTGCGATTCTTTCTCACGGCGGAAGCCGGCATGAACGACGGCAGTGCCTATCCCGTGGTAATGCTCGGCTTGGGGCTGCTGGGACTGCATGAGATCGGCGAGCTGGGCCTGCGGTGGGCGGTAGTCGACATGCTGTGGGCCACGGCCGGGGGCATCGCCCTCGGCGTGGCCATCGGATATGGCGTAGGGCACCTCGTGCACAGCCTGCGCAGGCACGCCCGAACCACCCCGCTGTTCGACGACTTCATCGGCCTGGGCATGGTCGCCATCGTTTACGGCGCGTGCATGGCGATCGAGGCAGGCGGATTCCTGGCGGTGTTCTTCGCCGCAGTTGCGCTGCGGCAGACCGAGGTACGCCTGGCGAGCCGATCGGCGCAGCGCGACCACCAGGCGAGCAGCTCCGATCCGCAACGGTCCACCACCCCGGCGGTGCGGAAGTTCGGTGTAACCGAAAACTCCATGGATATCCACGAGGCGCTGGAGCGGATCGGCGAGCTCACGCTCATCCTGTTGCTCGGCGGTTCCCTGTTCGCCAGCTCCTGGAGCTGGCACGCGATCGCGGTGGCGCTGTTCCTGTTCTTCATTGCGCGTCCGGCGGGAACATTCCTCGTGGCCAGGGGCACACGCACGCCGCAACACATGCGGGGGATGATCAGCTGGTTCGGCGTACGCGGGATCGGCTCGCTCTACTATCTGATGTTCGCCATCCAGGCCGGCCTGCCCGAGGAGATCGCCCTCGAACTGCTGCACATCACGCTGATCGTGGTCACGCTCTCGATCATCATGCACGGCGTCAGCGTCAAGCCCGCTATGGCGCATTTCCGGCGCCGCGGCCAGAAGGTGGCGGACAAGGCTGCGTCGGAGTGACGAATTGCACACTGCACTCGATGGGAACGGCCGAACGAGGCTTGCACGGCGCTGGCTTGATCGTCCGGCCAATCGGCACCATCTAACTGGTCCGTATCCCCGCTTTCGTACCGCACAGGAGCACGCGCAATGGCCGACGCCAATTCTTCCCTCTCCATCCCCGGCCCCCTCGGCTTCGGCGGCGCGCCGCTGGGCGACATGTTCGAGCGCTGCGATCCCGAGACGGCGCAGCAGACGCTGCAGGCGGCCTGGGACCACGGCATCCGTCATTTCGATACCTCGCCGCACTACGGCGCCGGCATCTCGGAGCAGCGGATGGGCGCCTTCCTGGCCGACAAGCCGCGCGATGAGTACGTGCTGTCGAGCAAGGTCGGGCGCCTGCTCGATCCGGCGCCGGAGGGTCCGGAGGCCGACCCGCCGTTCGTCGGCGGCCTGTGGTTCCGGCGCCGCCTCGATTACAGCGCGGATGCCGCCAGGCGCTGCGTCGAGGACAGCCTGCAGCGGA
Source organism: uncultured Ectothiorhodospiraceae bacterium (assembly GCA_964478305.1). Lineage (GTDB taxonomy): Bacteria > Pseudomonadota > Gammaproteobacteria > XJ16 > Halofilaceae > Halofilum. The sequence continues at coordinate 786 of CAYZHJ010000201.1, read as the reverse complement.
TGGGCGTGGGCCGGCTCGACATCGTCTACATCCACGACCTGGCCGAGGACGCGCTGGGTCCGGAGTGGACCGAGCACTTCGAGGTCGCGATGGCCGGTGCAGCACGTGCGCTCGGTCAGCTGCGCGACGAGGGCGTGATCCGCGGCTGGGGTCTGGGCGTCAATCGCATCGAGCCGTGCATGCGCGCGCTGCAGGAGTCCGACCCGGACGTGTTCCTGCTGGCCACGCAGTATCACCTGCTGGACCAGAGCGGCGCCGCGGAACTGTTCCCCGCCTGCCAGGAGCGTGGCGTGCGCGTGGTGGTCGGCTCACCGTTCGGCTCGGGCCTGCTGGCCGGCGGCGCGCATTACCACTACACGGAGGCAGGGTCCGAGGACATCGACCGCCGTGACCGGATCGCGGCCGTGTGCGAGCGCCACGGCGTCGACATCAAGGCGGCCGCGCTGCAGTTCAGCGCGGCCCATCCGGCCGTGGCCGCGATCATCCCCGGCGCGCGCCGGCCGGAGCGCATCCCGCAGAATGCGGAGCTGATGAATACGGCGATCCCGGCCGATCTGTGGCAGGAGCTCAAGACCGAAGGGCTGCTGCCCGGCGACGCCCATACGCCCGCCTGAGATCGCCTGTGGCCAGACCCGGGTCCCGCTCCCGATGATCAGGACCCGGGTCTGCGCACGGCGCGTACCCGACCGCTCGGCCCGCCGCCGCAATAGAACAGGTCGGCGCCGTCGGATTCGAGCCCGCTGACGCCGATGCCGCTCGGCATCTCCAGCCTCTCGAGCACGGCGC
>CAYZHJ010000200.1:0-3621 GCA_964478305.1 uncultured Ectothiorhodospiraceae bacterium | reverse complement strand
CTCGTTGAAGTTCCGGCCCGTGCTCTTCGGGTACGTGATCGTCGCCCGGATCTTCCTGTTGTGGTCGATGATGAACACCGAGCGCACCGTCGAGGCATCGTCCTCGTTCGGATGAATCATGTCGTAGAGACTCGATACCTTGCGGTCGGCATCCGCCAGCAGCGGGAAGTTGACCGTGGTCTTCTGGGTCTCGTTGATGTCCTTGATCCAGCCCTTGTGGGACTCGACCGGATCGACGCTGATGGCAAGCACCTTGACATTGCGCTTGTCGAACTCGTCCTTCAGCTTCGCGGTCGCGCCGAGCTCGGTGGTGCATACCGGCGTGAAGTCGGCCGGATGCGAGAACAGGACGACCCAGCTGTCACCCGCCCATTCGTGGAAGTTGATCGTGCCCTCGCTCGATTCCTGGGTAAAATCGGGAGCGGTATCACCAATTCTCAGGCCCATCGTTCAAACCCTCTTGCAATTGCCTGGCCACAATGACCGCCCGGGGCGGCCTCTTGGCCGCAGTATAACAATGGGCGATGAATCTTCCGTAATATCGCTTTCGTATAGCATAAGAACGCCGGGTTATCTCCGCGCTAGCAGGTCGCGCAACCGCGCCGCCGCCGCGTCCCGCTCGTCATCGGTGAGGAAGCGTCCGAGCTCGACCGCCCGGCCGTGCGAGCGCAGGACCAGCCGCGGCGAGTGCGCCCGCCCCCGCCCCGGCAGGAGGGTAACCCGGGCCCAGTGGCGCGGCAGCTCGAATCGGCGCTCGACCCGGCGCCGCCCCGCCTCGATGGTGATGACCTCGTCGTCGATCGTCACCACCTCGCGCGCCAGCAGCGCATGATTGCACCAGTACAGCCCCAGCAGCAGCGCGCCCAGTTCGAGTCCGCACAGCGGCAGGATGACCCAGTAGCCGAGCAGGCTCCAGCCGATCGCGATCGGCAGGGCCAGCACGGCCACGGCGGCCACCAGGCGAAGGTTGTCGTGCCAGGTGGCCGAGCGATGCGGCATCAGGATCAGCCGCTCGCGAGCCGCATCCGGTTCACGGTCGCACGTGATCATGGCTCGCGTGGCAGTCGGTCGTGGCCACGGGTCCGTTCCGGCTCAGCCCGGCGGCCAGCTGAAGCGGCGGCCGGCGAGCAGGTGCAGGTGAATGTGGAACACGGTCTGCCCGGCACCGGCATTCGTGTTCATCACCAGGCGGTAGCCCTCCTCGCTGTAGCCGTGCTCGGCGGCCAGGTCGCGTGCGACCAGGAACAGTCGGCCGACCACCTCGGCGTGGCGGGGCTCGAGGTCGTTGACCGTGGGAATCGGTTCCTTCGGTACCACCAGCACGTGCAACGGCGCCTGCGGGTTGATGTCGCGGAAGGCCATGATCTCCTCGTCCTCGTGGACGAAGTCGGCCTCGATCTCGCGATCGCGGATCTGGGTGAACAGGGTCTTGGTCATGCTCCCTCTCCTTTCTCGTGCGCCATCAGATGTCGCGGCGGCCGGCAAAGGCGTGCGCCAGCGTGCCGCCGTCGACATATTCCAGCTCGCCGCCCAGTGGAACCCCGTGGGCAATGCGGGTAACGCGCAGCCCGTGAGCCTTGGCACGCTCGCTGATGTACTGTGCCGTCGCCTCGCCCTCGACCGTGGGATTCGTCGCCAGAATCACTTCCTGCACCTCGCCCTCGCCGAGGCGCCGTTCGAAGTCATCCAGCCCCAGGTCCTCCGGCCCGATGCCGTCGAGCGGGGACAGGTGCCCCATCAGCACGAAATACAGGCCGCCGTAACTGGTCGAGTTCTCGACGGCGACGATGTCGGCGGGGGTCTCGACCACGCACAGGAGCGAGCGGTCGCGCGAATTGCCCGCGCACAGCTCGCAGGCCTCGGCCTCGGTGAAGGTACGGCACGCGCGGCAGCGGCCGATGCCGTCCATCGCCGCTGCCAGCCGATCGGCCAGATGACGGCCTCCTTCGCGGTCGCGCTCCAGCAGATGGAACGCGATCCGCTGGGCCGAACGCGGACCGACACCCGGGAGGCAACGCAGGGCCTCGATCAGCTCGCGCAGCAGCGGGGATGCGATCATGTGCGGTCAGAACGGCATCTTGAAGTCGGCGGGGAGATTCATTCCGGAAGCCAGATCGGCGTAGTGCTCCTTCTGCGCCGCTTCCACCTTCTGCACCGCGTCGTTGACGGCCGCGGCGATCAGGTCCTCGAGCATGTCGCGGTCATCGCCCATCAGGCTGTCGTCGATGTTCACCCGCCGCACCTCGTGCCGGCCCGTCATGGTCACGCTGACCATGCCGCCGCCGGCGGCGCCCTCGACCTCCATGCGCGCCATTTCCTCCTGTGCCTCCTGCATGCGGGACTGCATCTGCTGCGCCTGCTGCATCAGTTTTCCGAGTTCGCCTTTCATTGCGCTCCACCATCCAGAGGGGTTCGTTCAGTGTTTCGATCCGCCGGTGCCGGGATCGGCCGGGTGCACGCTGCCGGCCTCGACCCGGGCACCGAAGCGTTCCTGCAATGCCTGGACCACGGGGTCATCGGCAATCGCCTGCTCGGCCTGCCGCCGCCGCTCCTCGCTGTGTCGGCGTTCGGTATCGGCGGGCGTTTCCGTACCGGCCGGCACTTGCTGGCTCAGTTCGACCCGTACTGCACGGCCCAGATGTTCCCCGAGGGCCTCTTCCAGCCGCTTGCGATAGCGTTCACCACCGAGATGGGCGTTCTCCGGGGCCAGCGCCAGCCGCACCCGGTCGTCCTCCACGCCCAGCAGCACGGTATTGGCGCCGAGCTCGCCGGCCAGACCCCGCAGTCCCAGCGCGGCCACGGTGCGGTTCCAGTCCGATATTTCTCCCGCGGCAGCCGGACCGGGTGGCGGCGCGGCTTGTGGCGTCACAGCGGGTTCGACCGGCGCACTCGCGCCCGGTTCCGCCGCCGCAGAGGCTGCGTCCGCCCGCGCGGGGGCAGGCGGCGGACCGGCGGATCCGCCCGTTGTTGCCGGCCTGAACGCCAGCATCCGCAGCAGGGTCATTTCGAGGCCGGTGCGTGCATCCGGTGCCCAGACCAGGTCCCGCCGGCCTAGGGTGGCGATCTGGTAATGGAGCTGCACATCCTCGGGCGTGAGCCGTCCGGCGAGCTCGCGCACCCGCCCGGCATCCGCGATCGATTCGTCCACCGCCTCGGGCACCACCTGCGCGAGCGAGATCTGGTGCAGCAGGGACAGCAGATCCGTCAGCACCGGTGCCAGGTCGGCCGCGGACTGTGCCAGGCGATCGACCTCGGCGAGCAGGGCCCCGGCATCCGCCGCGGCCAGCGCCTCGACCAGCGCGAACAACCGTTCACGCGACAGCGTTCCCAGCATGGACTCGACATCGTCCAGCCGAACCGCACCCTGGCCGAAGGCGACGGCCTGATCCAGCAGCGACAGGGCGTCGCGCATGCTGCCGGCGGCGGCGCGGGCGAGCCGGCCGAGCGCCGGCTGCTCGAATTCCATGCCCTCTGCCGTCGCGATCCGCTCCAGTTGCTCGACCAGCACCGGTACCGGCATCAGCCGCAGGTTGAACTGCAGGCAGCGCGACAGGACCGTTACCGGCACCTTCTGCGGATCGGTCGTCGCCAGCAGGAAGCGCACGTGCGGCGGCGGTTCCT
>CAYZHJ010000199.1:0-3695 GCA_964478305.1 uncultured Ectothiorhodospiraceae bacterium | reverse complement strand
TGGCTGGTCCGTGTAGGTCACGTTGCCGTCCTCGTCCACCGACCGGTAGATCTTCTTCCCGTCCTCCGCCGCCGCGATCGTCAGCGGCAGGAGCAGGAACGCCATGAGCAGCAGCTTCACCATTCGTCCATGATACCGCCGTGGAAGGAGGAACCACAGATAAACACGGATGCTGTCGCCCGCCAGCCGTGGGCGTGTCGGAGCTGCGCTGATGGCGAGTCGGTTCGAGAAGGCTCGGAAAAGCGAACCACGAATAAACACGAATGGACACGAATATTGTTGCCATCGGAACCGCTTCCGGAGCTTCGCTGTCGGGGCTTTGCCATCGTGACGCCGGAATGAGCCACCGAGTATCAGCGCAGCTCCGACACCCGCCCGTCGCATGTTGTTTCACATTCGTGTTTATTCGTGGTTCCGGTTCTCGGGCTGTCAGTCCGCAGTGGACTGACAGAGAAGCTCTGACACGCTCTCCGTCCATGAGCGGCAGCATCCGTGTTCATCTGTGGTTCCTCTCCGGGAAACGCCGGGCACGGTGTTGGCCGTACCCGGCTTGTTTCTCCATGGATCAGACGCTGTAGTACATGTCGAACTCGACCGGATGCGTGGTCATGCGCAGGCGCGTGACTTCCTCCATCTTGAGGCCGATGTAGGCGTCGATGGCATCGTCGGTGAACACGCCGCCGGCCTTGAGGAAGTCGCGATCCTTGTCGAGCGCGTCCAGGGCTTCCTCGAGCGAGGCCGCCACGTGCGGGATGGCCTTTTCCTCTTCCGGCGGCAGGTCGTAGAGATCCTTGTCCATCGGGTCGCCGGGATGGATGCGGTTCTGGATGCCGTCGAGGCCGGCCATCATCAGCGCGGCGAAGCACAGGTACGGGTTGCCCGAGGAATCCGGGAAACGCACCTCCACCCGCATCGATTTCGTCGATGCCTCGAACGGCACGCGGATCGAGGCCGAGCGGTTGCGGGCCGAGTAGGCCAGCAGCACCGGTGCCTCGAAGCCCGGCACCAGGCGCTTGTAGCTGTTGGTCGAGCCGTTGGTGAAGGCGTTCAGCGCACGCGCATGCTTGATGACGCCGCCGATGTAGTACAGCGCCGTCTCCGACAGGCCGCCGTACTGGTCACCCGAGAACACGTTCTGGCCGTCCTTCGCCAGCGACATGTGCACGTGCATGCCGCTGCCGTTGTCGCCGACCAGCGGTTTCGGCATGAAGGTCGCCGTCTTGCCGAAGGCGTGGGCGACGTTCATGACCACGTACTTGAGGATCTGCAGCTCGTCGGCCTTGCGCACCAGCGTGTTGAACTGCGTGCCGATCTCGCACTGGCCGGCGGTGGCGACCTCGTGGTGATGCACCTCGGGGATCACGCCCATGTCGCTCAGGGTCAGGCACATCTGTGCGCGCAGGTCGTGCAGCGAATCCACCGGCGGCACCGGGAAGTAGCCGCCCTTGATGCTCGGGCGGTGGCCGATGTTGCCGTCCTCGTAGATGCGCTCGGCGTTCCAGGACGATTCCTCCGAATCCACCTTGTAGAACGCACCGCTGATGTCGGCGCCCCAGCGCACGTCGTCGAGCACGAAGAACTCGGGCTCGGGGCCGAAATAGGCGGTGTCGGCGACGCCGGTGGACTGCAGGTAGGCCTCGGCCCGCTGGGAGATCGAGCGCGGATCGCGCTCGTAGCCCTGCATCGTGGTCGGCTCGACGATGTTGCAGCGGACGTTCAGGGTCGGCTCATCGGTGAACGGATCGAGCACCGCGGTGCTCGGGTCCGGCTTGAGCACCATGTCGGACTCGTGAATGCCCTTCCACCCCTGGATCGACGAGCCGTCGAACATCTTGCCCTGTTCCAGTGCCTCCTCGTCGATGGCGGCGGCCGGCAGCGTCACGTGCTGCTCCTTGCCGCGGGTGTCGGTGAAGCGCAGGTCGACGAAACGGATGTCTTCCTGCTTGATGGTGTTCATTACGTCACTGAAGGACATTGCGTGAGCTCCTGTTGGTTCGGAAGGACTCTGACAGGTTGGCGCAGGACCCGCACGCCCCGGGCACGGGAGCGGGACGGCTCCTGCGCCAACCCGTCAACGGTCGTTCGTGGGTGAGCAGAAAGCGTGCCATTGTGGGTCCCCGTTGAATTCCTTTCCCAATCAGGTAGTTATGACCGAGAGCCGGGGCAGGCCGGGCACTGTCGTGGTGCGGGAGCGGGCCCGATGCACTATTGTGGTGCAATGCGCTCGACCACGGTCACGGTACCGATATCCTCGACCTCCCGGGCGGCCCGGCGCAACGCCTCCGCCTCCGCCGCCGCATCCACGCCCGGCGGCGCGGGGGTCAGGGTGACCACCAGGTGCACGCGGCCGCCGAGATAGTGCAGGGTCAGGCCCTCGATCCGGCCCATTGCCGCCAGCCCGGTCCACCGGCGCCACAGGCGGCCCACCAGCTCGGTCCGCTGCGGCAGGGTGTTCGACGGACCGCCGCCGGTGTCCTCCTCGGGGTCGACATGGACCATGACATCGCCCAGTTGCGGCGCCCGGTCGAGCAAGCGCAGACGCACGGCCTCGGCAATGCGGTGGCCTTCGGACACGCTCACGCGCTGGCCCACCTGGATGTGCAGGTCGAGCAGGGCATGGTGACCCATCCAGCGCGAGCGCAGGGTATGCAGGTGCTTGACCCCGTCCACCGTCTGGGCCGACGTTTCGAGGTCCTCCAGCGTTTCGGGGTCGAGGCCGGTGTCGACCAGCTCCCGCAGGCTCTGCCAGATCAGGTCCAGGCCGACCTTCGCGATCATGACCGCGACCACGAGCGCCGCGACCGCGTCCAGTGTCAGCATGCCCGCCAGGGCGCCGCCGATGCCGATCGCGACCACGATCGAGGACAGGGCGTCGGAACGGTGATGCCAGGCATTGGCCTCGAGCAGCCGCGAGCGGATGCGGCGGCCGATCCGGCGGGTGTAGTGGAACAGGCCTTCCTTGGCCGCGACGGCCAGCAGCGCCACCAGCAGGGTCGCGATGCCGGGCGCGACCAGCGTCTCGCCACCGAGGGTCGCAACCGCGCGCTCGGCAATCAGCGCCGCGGTCCCCAGCAGCAGGATGCCGACGAACACCGTCGCGGCCGTCTCGATGCGCCCGTGGCCGTAGGGATGGTCGCGATCGGCTTCCTGGGCGGCATGGCGGGCAGCCAGCAATACCACCGCGTCGGTGACCAGGTCGGAGATCGAGTGAACCCCGTCGGCAACCAGCGCCTGCGAGTTGCCCAGCGTGCCGGCGGTGATCTTGATCGCGGCCAGCACCAGGTTGACCGCGATCCCCACCCAGGTGACCCGCCGGGTCGTGCGGTAGCGTGCAGCCGGGTCGGCGGTATCGGTCGCTGGCGCGGGAAGCGTGCTCATCGTGCTCGATCGATCGCGGAGATGCCCGGCTCGTGGCCGGGGCAGTCGGGCGTGATTCGGATCATCCGGGGTGCGGCGGCCGCGCGGGGGGCGACATGGTACGCCGGGATGGGATGGTTGTCAGGTTCCGTTGCCGTGCCGTAGGCCGGATTGCGACCGGATGCGGTGGTTCCGGGTCCAGATGCCGCCGTGCGCTCGGCCGGCACGGCCGGAGCCATCCGGCGTCCGAATCCCGTGGCACGACGGCATGGTTTCGTTCATCCGCCGGAAAGCTCCCTTCGGTCGCGTTCCGGCCTACGTCGTGATCCGCCGAGCCC
>CAYZHJ010000198.1:984-3744 GCA_964478305.1 uncultured Ectothiorhodospiraceae bacterium | reverse complement strand
CCACGCCCGGGACCTCGGTTTCCCCGCGGGGATCGGTCACCGTATGCGGATTTTCTTCTTCTGGAGGATTGCTCATTGCGTGACCTGTTGCAGCCCCTCACCCATTGCGGATTCCCAGCCGGAATTCCGCTGCTGCTCGGAGACCTCTCACAAAATATTATGCAATTTCCATTCCCGAAGAGCGCAACCTCCGTGAATCAATGACTTGACTCGGAGAGTGCTCGCGGCTTCCCATCGATTCCCGCGCAAACGGAACAGAAGTGTAAAGGAATCCGACACCCCGCAACCTGCCGGCAGGCATCTCGTCCCCCTTGCGGATGAGCGTAGTCCCGGGTGCCGGATACTGCAAGGCCCGGCGTTGCCCCCTCCCTACCGGGACAGCGCTTCGTCCAGCAGGGCACGGGCATGGACGCTCGGGATCGCGTAGGCGATGCCGCTGGGGTCCTTGAGCACGTTCTCCTTGCTGCCCTTGACGAAGACCAGGTTCACCACGCCGACGACATCGGCCGTGGAGCGGTCGTACAGCGGGCTGCCGCTGTTGCCCGGGTAGGCGGTGCCGTCGAGCTGCAGCACGTCCCAGGGCTTCTCCAGTTGCCGGATGATCGCGGGGTCGAGATCGCGGGCACGGCCCTGCGGGATGGCGATCGGCGTGATCGACGAGATCATCGCCTCGTGGGTGACCGGGTACATGCCGAGCACCATGCCGATCGGGAACCCGGTGAACGCGTAGCGCTCGCCGGCCCTCACCGACGACGAGTCGCCCAGTTGCAGCGTCGGCAGACGGTCACCCTCGATCTTCAGCACGGCGAGGTCGTGCACCCGATCCCGCGCCACCACCTCGGCCGCGCGCGCCTGCACGTTGTCGCCGCTGCCCGTGAACACGGCCAGGCGCTCGTTGTCGGCAAGCTCCACCGGCTCGGGCAGGACATGGGCGTTGGTAAGCACGTGGCGACCGTCGGCGACCGCGAAGCCGGTGCCGCTGAAGTTGGCGGATGGCTGGCGCAAGGGGGCGACGGTACCCACCACCACGATCGAGGGCGTGACGCGCTCGATGGTCGCGGGCAGCCCGGCAGCCCCGGCGGCGGTCGCGCACAGGGCGAGTATCGCCGCCAGCAGCCGGGCGACGGTCCGTTGCAATGACTTGCTCGCATCCATCAGTTCCACTCCCCGAAGGCTGTCGATGAACGCCGGTCGACGGCGGAGCCCGAATCCGTGCCGTACCGGTCCGCGCGGGCCTCGCCCGTCCGGGGCGGCTTGATCTCGAGCGCCGGCATCCAGCGGGGCCGGTCGTCATCGCCGTCGTAGGCACCGAGCCGCTCGCCGCCGCGCTCGGCGCCGTCGAAATCGCGGCGGCCGTCGCGCCGATCCCACAGTACCTCGGGCGGCAGCGACGCCGAGCCCGCCAGCCGGCCCGCGCGGGGCGCGAGATCGAGTTCGCCGGGTTCGGCGAAGGGCGCCCGCAGGTACTCGCCGGCCTGCTCGTACGAATCCGAGATATTGTCCTCGGCCGAGGCGCCATCGCCGCTGAACGGCTTGCCGGCGAACACCGCGTTGCCGCGCACCAGGGCGCGCTCGGTGCGATCGGTGGTGCGGAACCAGATGCCGGTATCGCGCGCCAGCACCGTGTTGTGGAAGATGTCGATCCGGCGCGGGTGACCGTTGTGCGGCATGATCGCGATGGCGCCGCCGGCCGGGTTCACGAACAGGTTGTCGTAGAGCGCGATGTCGCCCTCGCACTGGAACAGCCGCTCGCTCGGGTTGTTGTAGAACAGGTTGCCGTAGACGGCGTAGCGGTCGTTCACGCCAGGGCCCCGCGGGGGGAAGTGCCCCAGCAGCACGTTGGGCCGGGCACGATTGCCGGTGGACGAGCCGTCATCCTTGGCGAACACGTTGTGCCGGATCACGGTGACGCTGCGGCCGTCGGGCAGGCCCTCGAGATCCGGTCGCGGACCCTGGTGCTTGATCTGCATGGCATAGCCGATGGAACCGGTGACCAGGTTGTGCTCGATCAGGGCATCGACGAAGGGCGCGTCGCCGTCGGGACGACCGAAATACATGCCGGTGCCCGCGCCGTGTATCTCGTTGTTGCGCACGACCCAGCCGCGCGCGGGGCACTTGGTCGAGATGCCGACGATCTGCTGGTGCCGCTTGAGGTTGCGGATGACCAGGTCGCTCAGGGTGATGTGGTGCGCGAAGTCCGCGTGGCCCTCCGCCTTGACGCCATCCACGGCCCGGCCGTCGCCATCGATGACGAGGTTGCGCACCGTCACCCACCGGGAATCGACGATGCTGACCGTGTTGCTGCGCCGGCGCGGATGGATGACGGCGGGATCGCCGCTCTGCGGGCCGGCGATGTGAATCGGCTGTTCCTGCGTTCCGACGAGACCGTGCACCGGCAGGCCCTCGCGGTACTCGCCCGGCTGCAGCGCCAGTGTATCCCCGGGCTCCAGGCGTGCCAGCACTTCCCGATAGTCTTCCGGACCGACCACGTGGATGGCGGCCCCGGCGCTCGCCACGGGGACGAGCACCAGCAGGACGAGGGACCACAATCGCGAGGGGCGAGTGACGCGCATCCGGTTCAACTGCATGTGCCGATCCCGTACGGGTGGCGGTTCCGCCATCGATCGAAACCCTGCCGCCATCATTGAGCAACTGCGGGTTGCAGGCAACCCTGCCTCGTTCACGCGACCGGTCGCGGGTGTCCGCGGACTTCGCCGTGGTACAGGCCCACCCGGAGCACGCTCCAGATGAGCACGCACA
>CAYZHJ010000198.1:0-974 GCA_964478305.1 uncultured Ectothiorhodospiraceae bacterium | reverse complement strand
CGGATCCGCGATTTCCGCGACATGCCCCCCGAGCCGGGTCTGGGCCGCCTCCACGAGGGACGTCAGCACCACCGGTACCGCCAGCGACGCCCACGGGCCGCGCGAATTCCGGTACACCAGCCAGACCATGGACCCGTAGAGATAGGTCTTGAGCAGCAGGCTGAGCAGGTTCGCCAGCATGCTGCCGGCGAGGAAACCGCGGAACGGCAGCCAGTGAAACGGCGATCGTTGCCACTCGAACGGCCACAGTCCCTGCAGCAGGACCAGCGCGATCAGTAGAAACAGGACCACGGCGGCGGGATTGCGGGCACGCCCCAGCAACGGCCGGGCCGCCAGCGCCAGCACGGCGCCGAGCACGCCGTCGAGAGAGAGCCCGTTGTGCGCGATGAACACCTGCAGCAGGACCGCGCCCGCGATCACGCCTGCGAGCCAGGCTTCGCGCAGACGGCACTCGCGCCAGAGCACCGCGAACAGCAGCCAGCCGACCGTGTGGCGCGCCAGGTCCAGCCACTCGAACCGCGGCTCCACCAGCAGCGGCTTCAGTCCCTGCTTGACGAGGTACCAGTCCAGCGTGGGCACATAGGGAAACCACTGCCACGCGAGCCAGCAGCCGAGCAGCAGCCCCGGCAGCAATGGCGTGGACCGGGGACCGAACGGGCGCACGGGCAGCCGCCCCCACGGCAGGGCCGCCAGCGCGATCCCCAGGCCGGTACCGATCAGGTTGAGCGCGCCGTCGGTCAGATCCGCCACCCGGTACGGCAGCCACAGTTGCAGCACCTGCAGCCCGAACGCGAGCACCGCCGCCGCACCGAGCAGGAGGCTCCAGCGGGCAAGCGGCCGCAGGGCCGAAAGCGCCAGCGAACCGAACAACCCGAAGGGCAGGAACAGGATCAGGTTGGCCAGCATGTTGCCGAACCCCTGGTACGTCCGCCATCCCAGGAACAGGGTTTGCAGGTCCCGCGGCCGCGGCGCGG
>CAYZHJ010000197.1:0-3755 GCA_964478305.1 uncultured Ectothiorhodospiraceae bacterium | reverse complement strand
TTCCAGAAGGGTGTCCGCGGGAAACCTTTTTGGTTTCCATTCGTGTTTTTTTGGGGTTCGCGTTGTGTGGCCTTGCCTGAACCTACGCGCTCTCCGCGCAGCTCCGACACGCCTTCCGGATGGTGGGCGGCAGCATCCGTGTTCATCTGTGGTTCTTCCAAACCCGAAAACGAAAAAGCCGGCACAAGGCCGGCTCTTCGCGATCGGGTCGGTATCGGAGCGTATCAGGCGGAGAAGGACTGGCCGCAGCCGCAGGTCGTGGTGGCGTTCGGGTTGCGGATCACGAACTGGGCGCCCTCGAGATTTTCGGTGTAATCGATCTCCGCGCCCTGCAGGAAGTGTATGCTCATCGGGTCGATCAGCAGCGTCACCCCGTCCTTGTCGATCTCTGTATCCCCGTCCTGGATGTCTTCGTCGAAGGTGAAACCATACTGAAATCCGCTGCAGCCTCCGCCCGCGACGAATACGCGCAGCTTCAGCCCGGGATTGCCCTCTTCCTCGATCAGTCCCCGCACCTTGCGGGCGGCCGAATCGGTGAAGATCAGGGGCGGCGACTCGATTGCCTGGGCTTCGCTCATGTGTGTTTCGTCCGCCGGTTGGTCCAGTTGCAAGCTAGCATTCCCGACCGGAACGGTCAAGATTGCACCGGCCCCGCGGCCCGCTCCACCGGCTCGCCGGCGTCCGGCTTCTCGCCGCCGCTGCCGGCGGCGGATTCGTCGCTGCGCTGCTGATGCTCCAGGAAGCGCTGCGGCGGCTGATCGGTGCGCACCAGCTTGCCGTTGATCTCGGCCCCGCCGGCCATCTCGATCGTGTGGTAATAGACATCGCCGTGGACGCGGGCGTTCGCGGCCAGGTCAAGCCGGCTGGCTGCATAGACATCGCCGGCCACATAGCCGTTGATCAACACGTTCGGTACCCGCAATTCGCCCTCGATCCGGCCACGCTCGGACACGATCGCGACCGAGTCGCTGTCGTTCTCGGCGATCACGTTGCCCTTGACCAGGCCGTCGATGTGCAGGCCGCCATTGAAACGGACATCGCCCGCGATCTCGGTTTCGTGGCCGATCAGCGTATCGACCTTCGCATTGGTACTTCTGGACTTCTTCGCATTTCCACCCAGCATTGTTCAGGCTCCTCCGGAAATCAGGGTATCCCACGCAAAGTTTTCCTCGATTGCGTCGAGGCGCCCCCCTGCTGGCATGACCTTCAACTGCAGTCGTGCCGGCGAGAATGCCTCCGGCAGTTCGATCACGCCGGTCAGTGTCTGCAAGAACTTGAACCGGAAGTCCATGCCCGACTCCCCATCGACCAGGAACTCCTCGGCCGCGAGTGACCTTTGCTCGGGTCCCTCGGTGCCCGTCAGGGACAAGTCTACGCGCCCCTTGACGTATCTGTCATTTCCATTGAGCTGGGTCAGCACGAGCTCGTAGCGGAAGCGTCGTTCCGTGCCGGGAACGACCGAGATCGACAATCGACGCACATGCAGCCCCGGCCCGGTATCCGAAGGCGAAACCAGATTGCGGTAGAAGGCGAGTTCCTCTTCGAGTTCGTCGATGCGGCGTTCACGCGACTCGATCTCCTCGCGCAAATGTCCGATGGCATCACGATCGATGCGGTCGGCACGCTCCAGCAGCGTATTGCGTCGCGTCAGCTCCCCGATCCGCTCGCGCAGATCCTCGATGTCGAGCCGCAGGTGAGCCTCGGTGGCCCGGGCCATGCGGTCGTCGTATCCCCCATCGCGGCGCCCGCGTTCATAGAGCCACCAGGCGCCGACGGCCAGCAAGGCAATGAACATGACCAGCCCCAGCACGGTACGCCACGGACGATGATGCCGAACCCTGAAGCTGCCACTCTGCCAGTTCGACCAGTTCGAGCTGAGACTCACGTCGGACTCCGGGGGGATTCGAGTCGGGCAATCATGGCAGAAGTGCAATCTGGCTCAAGCCCCGGGACTCCTCGAAACCGCACATCAGGTTGAGATTCTGGATCGCCTGGCCCGCCGCACCCTTGACCAGATTGTCGATCACCGCCAGCACCACTACCCGCCGTTCCTCGTCCCGCGGACGATGCACCGCGAGTCGGCAGTGATTGGCCCCGCGCACGGAACGCGTTTCCGGATGACTGCCGGCGGGAAGCACATCGACAAAGGGTTCGCCGGCATAGCGTTGCTCGAACAGGGCCTGCACGTTGGTGTCCCCGTCGAGCTCGGCATACAGGGTCGCGTGAATTCCGCGCACCATCGGTACCAGATGCGGCACGAAGGTCAGGCCGATCCCGCCCTGCGCGGCATCCTGCAGACCCTGCACGATCTCCGGCCGATGGCGATGTCCGCCCGCCCCGTAGGCACGCAGCGAATCCGAGGCCTCGGCCAGCAGCAGATCGACCCGCTCGCGGCGACCGGCACCGCTGGTGCCGGATTTACCGTCGGCAATCAGCCGCGCGCGGTCCACGCAGCCCGACTCGATCAGCGGCAGGAATCCCAGCTGGATCGCGGTCGCGTAACAACCCGGATTGGCCACCAGCCGTGCGTCGCGGATCGCTTCGCGATGCAGTTCCGGGAGACCGTAGACCGCCTCGTCCAGCCGATCCGGGCAGGCATGCTCCGTGCCGTACCAGCGCGCCCATTCGGCCGGATCCCGCAGGCGAAAGTCCGCCGACACGTCGATCACCCGCACTCCGGCATCGAGCAGCACCGGCACCTGCTGCATGGCGGTACCGTTGGGCGTCGCGAAGAAGACGACATCGCACCCGCAAAGCCGTTCCACGACGGGTTCGGTGAATTCCAGCCCGTAATGCCCGCGCAGGTTGGGAAATGCCTCGTCGACCCGGCGCCCGGCGGCGGCGCGGGAAGTGGCGGCTACCACCTCGACGCCGTCGTGGGTGGCCAGCAGCCGCAGTAACTCGACTCCCGTGTAGCCGGTTGCACCAACGATACCGACCCTGATCATGGCTACCTCGATGCCGGGGAAAGTGCGGCATGATACTGCCCCCGCCCCCTCCGGGGCCACATTCGAACCGCGGACACAATCACACGGGACCGGCACCAGTTGCCGGTGGCCGGCTTCCGGAATGCGCGTGAGCGGCCATCACCGGGCATGCTATCGTCGCATCCCGGCCGCGCCCCCGACTCGTCGACAGGATGCATCGATGCTCTGGCTCAAGGCATTCCACATCATTTTCCTGGTCACCTGGTTTGCAGGCCTGTTCTACCTGCCGCGGCTGTTCGTCTATCACGCACGGATCGACTCCGATCCTGCCGGCGATCAGCGATTCCGTGTCATGGAACGCAAGCTGTTCTGGGGCATTGCCACGCCGGGCGGTGTGCTGACCATCGTGTTCGGACTCGCCCTGATGGCGGGCTACGGCAGTGCCGCCATGTCGTGGGGCTGGCTGCACGTCAAGCTGGTACTGGTGGCACTGCTGGTCGCCTACCACGTCTGGTGCGGCTTCCTCGTCCGCGACTTCGCCCGCGGCAACAACCGCCATTCGCACGTCTGGTACCGCTGGTTCAACGAAATCCCCACCGTCCTCCTCATCGCCATTGTCATCCTGGCCGTCGTGCGGCCGTTTTGACGAAGCATGGGAACCGCGAATAAACGCGAATGGACGGGAATGCTGCCGCCCGCCTGCGGATGGCGTGTCGGAGCTGCGCTGATGGCGAGTCGATTCGGGAAGGGCCGGGAAAGGCGAACCACGAATAAACACGAATGGACACGAAAGATTCGCCGGGAGCGAATCTTCACGCCAGCCCCGAA
>CAYZHJ010000196.1:0-3772 GCA_964478305.1 uncultured Ectothiorhodospiraceae bacterium | reverse complement strand
CGAACTCGGTCTGCTCCTCGGCAGCCTCGCCCGCTTCGCCACCGCCGGCCGCGGCAGGCGCTGCGGCGACGGCGGCAGCCGCGGACACGCCGAACTTCTCCTCCATCGCGGAGATCAGATCGACGATCTCCATGACGGTCATGTTCGAGATGGTCTCGAGAATGTCTTCTTTCGAAACGGCCATTTCAGCCTCCTCAGTATGCAATCGCGAACCGGGAATCACCCGGGTCGAAAACGGTTACGCCTCGCCGGCCTTTTGCATGCGCACGGCCTCGGCCGTGCGGACCAGCTTGCCGGGCACCTCGTTGAGCGTACGGGCGAACTTGTCGAGCGGGGCGCGAAGCGTCGCGGCCAGCTGCGACAGGGCCTCTTCGCGCGTGGGGAGTTGCGCCACCCGGTCGATCTCGCTTGCGCTGAACACCCGGCCACCGATGGCCACGGCACGCACCACGAGCTTGTCGCTGGATTTGGCAAAATCCTTGACCACGCGGGCCGCCGATGATGGATCCTCTCTCGAGAAAGCCAGCATCAACGGACCATTGAAGCCCTCGCTCATGCACTCGAATTCGGTGCCCTCGACGGCACGGCGAGCCAGGGTGTTCTTGATCACGCGCAGATAGACCCCGGCCTCGCGAGCCTGCGAGCGCAACTGGGTCATCTGGTGGACCGTCAAACCCCGATATTCCGCCGCGACGGCCGAATGCGCGGAGCCGGCCACATCGGCCACCTCGGCAATGACCGCCTTCTTCTCGTCGAGTGTCAGCGGCATCGAGCACCTCCTGCAGGGGCATGACCGCAACGGCCTTCCCCTCGTGAGCCCCGTGCGTGCTCTTGCACGCACACCTGTCGGCGATCGCCGGTCATGCGCTGCATACCGGCCGGGAATCGCCATCTGCGCAGGCCATTAAGCCGGCCGTTCGGCCGACACCTGCGGTCTTTGACGCGATCCGGCCTCGTTGGCCAGGTCGTTCAAAGTCTGTCGTTGCGGCCCGCTATCTTGTGGGCCGCCACCGTCCTGGTGGTTTCTCCGTGCGTTGTCCATGTCTCTCGCAGAGCCGCAGAGCACGCAAAGAAAGAAAAGGCAAAGAGTTCATTGTCTCCTTCGCATTCCTTTGCGTTCTCCGCGCTCTCTGCGAGATTCATTCTTTCGCGTTCCTCTGCGTGCTCTGCGCTCTCTGCGAGATTCCTCCTGCAGGGCGTATCCGTCAGCAGTTTTGCTGTCGGACAACCCGCGCGGCCCGCGGCTAGGTCGACAGGCTCGCCTTGTCCACCTTCAGGCCCGGTCCCATCGTCGACGAGACCGTGACCCGCTTGAGATAGACACCCTTCGAGGTCGAGGGTTTCGCCTTGTTCAGGTCCGCCAGCAGCGCCTGCAGGTTGTCCCGCAGGGCGGCCGTCTCGAAGCCGACCTTGCCGATCGTGGCATGAACGATGCCGTTCTTGTCCGTACGGAAACGCACCTGGCCGGCCTTGGCATTCTTCACCGCCTGGGCGACATCCGTGGTTACCGTGCCGACCTTCGGGTTCGGCATCAGGCCGCGCGGACCCAGTATCTGGCCCAGCCGACCGACCACGCGCATGGCATCGGGCGTGGCGATGACGACATCGAATGCCAGATCGCCCCCCTGGATGCGCTCGGCCAGGTCCTCCATGCCGACCACGTCGGCGCCGGCGGCTTCCGCGGCCTCGGCCTGCTCGCCCTGGGCGAATACCGCCACCCGGCTGGACTTGCCGGTACCGTGCGGCAGCACGGTCGAACCACGCACCACCTGGTCGGACTTGCGTGGATCGACACCCAGGTTCACGGCGACCTCGACCGTTTCCGGGAACTTCACCGTCGACAGTTCGCTCAGCAGGCCGAACGCCTCGTCGAGCGGGTACTCGCGGTTGGGATCGACCTTCGCGCGAATCGCCTGCTTGCGCTTGCTCACCCTTGCCATCTCAAAGGCCCTCCACGTCCAGGCCCATGCTGCGCGCGCTGCCGGCGATGGTGCGCACGGCGGCATCGAGATCGGCCGCGGTCAGATCGGGCTGCTTCTGCCGCGCGATGTCCTCGAGCTGGTCGCGCGTGACCTTGCCGACCTTGGTCAGCAACGGACTGCTGCTGCCGCTCTTGACGCCGGCGGCCTTCTTCAGCAACACCGCCGCGGGCGGCGTCTTGGTGATGAAGGTGAAGCTGCGGTCGCTGTAGACCGTGATGATCACCGGAATCGGCAGGCCCGGCTCGACCTCCTGCGTGGCCGCGTTGAAGGCCTTGCAGAATTCCATGATGTTCAGACCGTGCTGGCCCAGCGCCGGGCCCACGGGCGGACTCGGGTTGGCCTTGCCGGCCGCGACCTGCAGCTTGATGTAGGCCGTGATCTTGCGTGCCATCAGTTGCTCCTCGCGGGTTCAGGCGCCTGTTCGGCTCCCCGCCGGTGATGGAGCTGCCCACGGGCAAGCCCCGGTATCGCTCTCATCAGGCCTTCTCGACCTGACTGAACTCCAGTTCCACGGGCGTCGAGCGCCCGAAGATCTGCACGGCGACGAGCAGGCGCGACTTGTCGAAATTCACCTCCTCGACGACGCCGTTGAAGTCGTTGAACGGCCCGTCGGTAACGCGCACGACCTCGCCCGGTTCGAACAGCACCTTCGGCCGCGGCTTCTCGACACCCTCCTGCACGCGCTGCAGGATCTGGTCGGCTTCCCGGTCCGAGATCGGCGCCGGCTTGTCGGCGGTGCCGCCGATGAAACCCAGCACCCGCGGGACGTCCTTCACCAGGTGCCAGGTCTCGTCGTTCAATTCCATCTGCACCAGCACGTAACCCGGGAAGAACTTGCGCTCGGAACGCCGCTTCTGGCCACTCTTGACCTCGACGACCTCCTCGGTCGGCACCATGACCTCCCCGAAATGGTCCTGCAGGCCACTGCGGGCGATCCGTTCCTCCAGGGAACGCTTCACCGCGCTCTCGAAGCCCGAGAAGGCCTGAATGACGTACCAGCGCTTGGCCATTGCGAAATCTAGCTCCCCACTCCCGTGACCAGGCCGAATCCCCAGCGCAGCAGCATGTCCAGCAACCAGAGGAAGATACCCACCAGGAACACGATCACCAGCACGATCAGGGTCGTCTGAACCGCTTCGGTCCGGGTCGGCCACACGACACGCCGCAGCTCCGTGCGCGAATCCTGCGTGAAATGCCACAGGCGGCGTCCGGGCTCGGTCGTATAGGCGACGGCCAGTCCCGCAATGGCGATGCCGACCAGTCCCAGTGCCCGGTACAGCACGGAGATCTGGTCGTACCAGTAGAACCCGAACACGCCTGCGGCGAGCAGCGCGACCGCCGCCCACAGCTTCAGCGTATCCAGCATTGAACCCTGCGTATCGGTCTTCGCGACCATTGCCGACGCTTGCTTCCGGTTGGCGACCGGGCACGTGGCCCCGCCGCGCTATCTGGCAGGCCAGGAGGGACTCGAACCCCCAACCTGCGGTTTTGGAGACCGCTGCTCTGCCAATTGAGCTACTGGCCTGTTTCATCAAATCCAGTCGGCACCCGGATCGCTCGGCTCACTCCCGAGCCGCTCCCTTCGGGCCTGCGCGTCGCGCAGCCCCGGTCCGCTCCCGGCGGACTGATCAGCTGCGCTGCACCCGGGCTGCTACTGGCCTGTCGTTCGCGCCAATGACGGCACGCCCGCGGGCCGCCTGTGGCCGGCGGGCATGAGTCGTGATTGTCGCCTGCCTACTCGATAATCTTCGAGACGACGCCGGCGCCGACGGTGCGACCGCCCTCGCGAA
>CAYZHJ010000195.1:0-3868 GCA_964478305.1 uncultured Ectothiorhodospiraceae bacterium | reverse complement strand
TGGCAGGTGGCAGGTGGCAGGAACAGAATGCCGGCAGGCCGTCGGCCTGACTAGACGGATTCCGATTCGGACTCTTCATCCGGCGGCCTGACGCGGGGCCAGGCGTTGAGCACGGCCTGTACCAGCGTCGCCAGCGGGATGGCGAAGAAGAGCCCCCACATGCCCCACAGACCGCCGAAGAACAGCACCGCGACGATGATCGCGACCGGGTGCAGGTTGACCACCTCGGAGAACAGCACCGGCACGAGCACATTGGCATCGAACATCTGGATCACCGTGTAGGCGACGATGATCCACCAGAAATCGCCCGTCAGCCCCCACTGGAAATAGGCGATCAGCGCGATCGGGAAGGTCACCGTGATCGCGCCGATATAGGGAATGATCACCGACAGTCCCACGAGGAATGACAGCAGCAGGCTGTAGTTCAGCCCCATCAGCGCGAACGTGATGTAGCTCACTACCCACACGATCGCGATCTCGATCGCCTTGCCGCGGATGTAGTTGCCGATCTTGGCGTCCACCTCGTGCCAGACCTGGAAGGTCAGCTCGCTGCGATGGGGCAGGAAATGCCGCGACCAGGCAATCAGGCTGTCCTTGTCCTTGAGCAGGAAGAACACCAGCATCGGGATCAGGACGACGTACACCACGAAGGTGATCACGCTGACGGCCTGTGCCAGCGAGATCGACAGCACCACCCTGCCGAAATCGGTCAGCTCGGCGTGCAGGCTGGCGATCAGGTTGCGGATCTGCTGCTCGGTGAACAGGGCCGGATTCATCTCCGGCAGGCGCATCAGAAGCTCCTGCCCCCTGCTGACCATGCCCGGCACCTCGCGCAGCAGGGAGGCCACCTGGCGCGACATCAGCGGGACCAGTCCGAGCAGGAGGATCGCCGCGATGATGACGAATGCCAGCAACACGAGGCTGACCGCGATCACGCGCGGAATGTGCAGGCGTTCCATCGCCTTGACCACGCTCTCGAGCATGTAGGCCAGGATCAGCGCGATGAGCGCCGGTGCGAGGATGTTGCCGAACAGGATGACCAGCGTGAAGCCGACGATCAGCACCAGCGCGAGGATCACCGCCTGCGGGTCGGAGAAGTTGCGGCGATACCAGGATTGCAGGACCTGCAGCATGTCGGGCGTCATATCCCCGGGGCGAGCCTGTGGGGCGATCATAGCGTGCCGCTGCGCCTGTGGCATAATCGCGGACGCATCCACTGTCCGAGGTGGTCGATGTCCCCTTTCGTCCGCATTCCCGTGTTCGTCGTGCTCGCACTGGCCGTCTCGATCGGCGCGGTCGAGGCCGCCCGCACCTACAAGTGGGTGGACGAGGACGGCGTGACGCACTATTCACAGCATCCCCCGCCCGACGGCGAAGCCGAGATCATCAACCCGAGCATCGGCCTGCCCTCCGATGCGGGGACCGGTAGTGGCGAATCGGGTACTGCGGGCACCGATGCAGACGGCGACGGCAGTGACGACGGCCCCGAAACCATGGAGGCCTTCTGCAACCAGTTGCGCGAACAGGAGCAGATGCTCGCCGGCGAACGTGATGTTCGCGTGCGCCGGGAGGACGGCAGCCTGGAGCCCCTGGAAGGCGACGCCCGCGCCGCCCGGCGGGCCGAGATCCAGCAGCAGCTCGACCAGCATTGCAGCTGAGCGGGTGGTGGACGCCGCCGCGAGGCATTCGTGCCCGCATCGTCCGAATGCCGGGAACGGAAATCACGTCCGCACATGGCCCTGTCCGGGGTCGAGCCAGTAGAATTCGCCCCTTCCACTCTCCTGCCGGAGCGACGCGAGCATGCGTGCCTCGAAGTTCTACCTGAACACGCTCAAGGAAACGCCGGCCGACGCCGAGATCGTCAGCCACCAGTTGATGCTGCGCGCGGGCATGATCCGGCGCCTGACCGCCGGCATCTACAGCTGGATGCCGCTGGGTCTGCGCGTGCTGCGGCGGATCGAGGCAATCGTGCGCGCCGAGATGAACGCCGCCGGTGCGCTGGAGGTTCTGCTGCCGGCGGTCCAGCCGGCGGAGCTGTGGCAGGAATCGGGCCGCTGGGACGAGTACGGGCCGCTGCTGCTGCGCATCCGCGACCGGCACGAGCGCGAGTTCTGTTTCGGCCCCACCCACGAGGAAGTGGTCACCGACATCGCCCGCCGCGAGATCAAGAGCTACCGCCAGTTGCCGGTGAACCTCTACCAGATCCAGACCAAGTTCCGCGACGAGATCCGGCCCCGCTTCGGCGTGATGCGTGCGCGCGAGTTCATCATGAAGGACGCGTACTCGTTCGATCTGTCCGCCGAGGGCCTGGCCGCCAGCTACGACCGGATGTACGACGCCTACCGCCGGATCTTCGACCGGCTCGGGCTCGACTACCGCGCCGTCGAGGCGGATTCGGGCGAGATCGGCGGCTCGCAGTCGATGGAATTCCACGTGCTGGCCGCCAGCGGCGAGGACGCGATCGCGTTCTCCGACGGTGGCGACTACGCCGCCAACGTGGAGCTCGCGGCGACCCTGCCGCCCGGCATCGAGCGGCCCGGACCGTCCGCCGAATGCGAGCCGGTGGACACCCCCGGCGTGCACACCATGGACGACCTGGTGCGGAGCCTCGACGTCCCGCTCGAGCGCTGCGTGAAGACCCTGCTGGTCGAGGGCAATGACAAGGGCCTGGTGGCGTTGGTACTGCGCGGCGACCACCAGCTCAACGCGATCAAGGCCGAACGCCTCGAGGCCGTGAAATCGCCGCTGACCATGGCCACCGACGAGCGCATCCGCCAGGTCGCCGGCACCGGCGCCGGCTCGCTCGGGCCGGTGGGCCTCGACATCCCGGTCATCGCCGATCACGCGGCCGTGCCGCTGGCCGACTTCGTCTGCGGCGCCAACCGCGACGAACAGCACCTGGTCGGGGTCAACTGGGGCCGCGACCTGGCCGAGCCGGAAGCGGCCGACCTGCGCGACGTGGTCGAGGGCGATCCTGCACCCGACGGCAGCGGCGTCCTCCACATCGTGCGCGGCATCGAGGTCGGCCACATCTTCCAGCTCGGCACCAAGTACTCGCGCGCCCTGCAGGCCGAAGTGCTGGACGAGGACGGCCGCCCGGTGGACATCCACATGGGCTGCTACGGCATCGGCGTGTCGCGCCTGGTCGCCGCCGCGATCGAGCAGGGCCATGACGAGCGCGGCATCATCTGGCCCGCGGCGATCGCGCCGTTCGAGGTCGCGCTGGTGCCGATCAACCTGCACAAGTCGCACCGCCTGCGCGAGACGACCGAGCGCATTTACAACGAATTGCAGGCGGCCGGCATCGAGGTACTGCTGGACGACCGCGAGGCCCGGCCCGGGGTCAAGTTCGCCGACATGGACCTGATCGGCATCCCGCACCGGGTCGTGCTGAGCGACCGCGGCCTCGACGCCGGCACCGCCGAGTACAAGGCGCGCGGCGACGAGCAGGCGGAAGATGTCGCACTCGACGGTGTCGTGAAAATGCTGCACGAGCGGCTCGAACGGGAGACGGGAAAGCGATGAGTACCGAACTGCTGTTCCGCGAGCACCCCTACGAGACCGGATTCGAGGCCCGCGTGGTCACGGTCGGCGAGGACGGCGTGGTGCTCGACCGCACGCTGTTCTACCCGCAGGGCGGCGGCCAGCCCGGCGATGTCGGTCACCTGCGGCTGGCGGACGGTAGCGCCTGCGAGGTGATTGACACGCGCAAGGGAGACGCCGGCACGGTGCTCCACGTGCTCGCCGATGACGCGCTCCGCCCCTCTGTTGGCGATGCGATCAGCGGCGGGATCGACTGGTCCGTGCGCCACCCGCGCATGCGCATGCACACCTGCATGCACCTGCTGTCGGTGGCCGTGCCCGCGCC
>CAYZHJ010000194.1:0-3882 GCA_964478305.1 uncultured Ectothiorhodospiraceae bacterium | reverse complement strand
CCCGAGACCGAGCGTCGGCAGATCGAGGCGCTGCGGCGCGTGCGCGACGAGCGCGACGAGGTGCGGGTGCAGCAGTTGCTGGAGGAACTGCGCACAACCGCGGAGGACGATTCGAGGAACCTCATGCCGGTCACGATCGAGCTGGTGAAGGCCGGTGCATCAATGGGCGACATTGTCGAGACGCTGCGCGAATTGTGGGGTACGTATCGCGAGACGCCGGTCATTTGATGAAGCCGGTGTGGGTGTCGGCATCGCCGGATGGCTCCGGCCCTGACCGGCCGAACGAGTGTCGGCATCCGGAACCGCGGTCGTCACATTCGGTCGCAATCCGGCCTGCGAGCATTGCCCCGTCTTCTTGTGATTCTTCACTACGGGTTCGGGATGTCGTGGAATGACGGGAACACCGAAGGCACCGAACGCACCGAATACACCGAAGCTGGGGCTGCGATTGCTTGACGTGGTCCGGGCCGTGAGCGGATCTTGCGGGGCCGCCGACGGGTAGCGCCCTTCCCGTCAACAATATTTGTCCTTTTCAGTATCGTCGGTGCGTTCAGTGGCTTCGGTGTTCATCATTCATTTGCGACATCCAGTAGTCGTGTCGCAAGGACCGGCTTGACCCCGGCGAGTGCAGGAAGAAGGGAGATCGGACTTGCAGGCCGTCATCAACATCGCACTGCCGTTCTTCGCGCTGATCTTTCTCGGCTACGGGGCGGGCAAGTCGCGTCTGTTCGGGGCCAACGCACTGGCCGGGCTCAATACCTTCGCCTTCTATTTCGCGCTGCCGGCGCTGCTGGTGGTGAAGGTGTCGGAGGCGCCGGTGGCGGGCACCGAGGCGTTCGAGCTGCTCGGTGCCTACTACATTCCCGGCCTGCTGCTGTTCGGGCTGACCTATGTGATCGGCCGACGCCTGTTCGCCGGCTCGCGCTCGGTCGGCGCCCTGCAGGGACTGGCGGCCACCTACTCGAACGTCGGCTTCGTCGGGCTACCGCTGGCGATCCTGGCGTTCGGCACGGAGGCAGCGCTGCCGGCGGTGATCATCGTGATCGCCGACACGGCGGTCATGATGGGGGTCGCGGCCGCGCTGATCGAGTCGGACCGGCACGCCGGCGGCGGTCTGGCCGCGCTGGGGCGGGGCATCGTCCGCAACCCGATCATCGTCGCAGCGCTGGTGGGGCTGGGCATGAACCTGGCCCGGCTGAAACTGCCGGAGCCACTGTTCGCGTTCGGTGAGCTGCTGGCCGACGCTGCCGCGCCCTGCGCGCTGTTCGCGCTCGGCGCCACGCTGGCCGGCCGGCCGCTGAGGCAGGGGGCGGGCGAGACGGCGTTCCTCACCGGCATGAAGCTGGTCGTGCATCCGGCACTGGTGGCCGCGGCGGCGCTGCTGGTGTTCGACCTGTCGCCGCTGTGGATCTCGGTCGCCATCCTGCAGGCGTCGCTGCCGATCGCCGCCAACGTCTATGTGCTGGCGCAGCGCTACGAGGTCCACGCTGGCCAGATCTCGACCGCGATCCTCGTGTCCACGGCACTGGCGGTGTTCACGGTGTCGGGTGTTCTCGCCTGGTTTCATCCGGGCGGCTGAATGAACCGGCGCGGCCTGAAAAGAACGGGCCCAGGGCCCGGGGCCCGAATGCGTTGAGGCTGGAGGCGGGATTTGCGCTCGCGGTTCCGTACACGCAGAAGCGGGCACGTTCCTCCTGCCAACTCCCGAATTGTCCGACAATCCTTGCACCGGCTCCGGTGGGGCGCTATACGTGAAGGGGTCGGCCGCCAGGGCCCGGGCCGGGGGAGATACCGATGACCAACGCCTACGACCCCATCCACGCTCGCTCGCTCGCCGATCCCGCGGGTTTCTGGGGCGAGGTCGCCGAGCAGCTTTCCTGGGACCGGCGCTGGGACCGGGTGCTCGACGACAGCGATGCGCCATTCTACCGCTGGTTCGCCGGCGGACAGCTGAACACTTGCTACAACGCCCTCGACCGCCACGTCGAGGCCGGTCACGGCGACCAGACCGCGCTGATCTGGGACAGTCCGGTAACCGGGCAGAAGATGCAGTACGACTACGCCGGCCTGCGCGATGCCGTCGCCCGGCTGGCCGGGGCGCTGTGCGCGATGGGGGTCGACACCGGCGATCGCGTGATCATCTACATGCCGATGGTGCCGGAAGCGGTGATGGCAATGCTCGCCTGCGCCCGCATCGGCGCCATCCACTCGGTCGTGTTCGGCGGCTTCGCCGGGCCCGAGCTGGCCAAGCGCATCGACGATGCCGAGCCGAAGCTGGTCATGTCGTCCTCATGCGGGGTCGAGCCGGGCGGCATCGTCGATTACCACGCATTGCTGGAACGGGCGCTGGAGCTGTCGAGCCACACCGTCGATCGCTGCCTGATCCTGCAGCGCGAGACCCGGCGCTGCGATCTGCGCAAGGGCCGCGACCTGGACTGGGCCGAGGCCGTCGCCGATGCCGAGCCCGCCGACTGCGTGCCGCTCGACGCCAATCATCCGCTCTACATCCTCTATACCTCGGGCACCACCGGCCGCCCCAAGGGCATCGTGCGCGACAACGGCGGCCATGCCGTGGCGCTGCAGTGGACCATGCACAACATCTACGGCGTGGAGCCGGGCGAGGTCTACTGGGCCGCCTCCGACATCGGCTGGGTGGTCGGGCACTCCTACATCGTCTACGGTCCGCTGCTGCACCGGAACACGACCGTCGTGTTCGAGGGCAAGCCGATCGGCACGCCCGATGCCGGCGCCTTCTGGCGCGTGGTGCAGGAATACGGCGTGCGCAGCCTGTTCACCGCACCGACGGCGCTGCGGGCGATCAAGAAGGAGGATCCGCACGGCGAGATCGCCGCCGGCTACGATCTGTCCTCGCTGCAGGCCTTCTTTCTCGCCGGCGAGCGTTCCGACCCGGACAGCGTGCACTGGGCCGAGCGCGTGCTCCGCGTGCCGGTGCTCGACCACTGGTGGCAGACGGAGACGGGCTGGTCGATTACCGGCTACCCGTTCGGCATCGAGCGCATCCCGGTCAAGGTCGGCTCCGCCGGCGTGCCCATGCCCGGGCACGACGTGCACGTGCTCGACGAGGACGGCAACGACCATCCGCGCGGCGAGCTGGGCAACGTGGCCGTGCGACTGCCACTGCCGCCCGGCACCTTCCTGACGCTGTGGAACAACCGCGAGGGGCATCGCGAGCACTACCTGTCGCGTTATCCCGGCTACTACCTGACCGGCGATTCCGGTATCCACGACGCCGACGGCTACGTGCACGTGATGAGCCGCATAGACGACGTCATCAACATCGCCGGTCACCGCATGTCCACCGGGCGCATGGAGGAAGTGCTGTCGGACCATCCGGATGTCGCCGAGGCGGCGGTGTTCGGTGTCAGCGATGCCGACAAGGGTCAGCTGCCGGTCGGTCTGGTGGTCGCCAACAAGGGCGTGGAGCGTTCCGAGGAGGAGCTGGTCGCGGAGCTGGTGCAGCGGGTGCGCGAGGAGATCGGCCCGGTCGCCGCATTCCGCCTGTGCGCACTGGTCAAGCGCCTGCCCAAGACGCGTTCGGGCAAGACCCTGCGCGGCACCATGCGCAACATTGCCAATGGTGAGGAATGGAATACTCCGGCGACGATCGACGATCCGGCGATTCTCGACGAGATTGCCGCCGATCTGAAGCGGTTGGGGTGTCCGCGCGGATAGTTGAAAGAAGAAAGGGGCCGTGGCGCAGGACAGGGCTGACCGACTGTGATGCGCCGGGATTCGCATGCCCGTCTCCGAATCGCTGCGCGATTCCCCTCACCCTGTCCCTCTCCCCAAAGGGGAGGGGGAACCCTTCGTTCAAATGACGCAATGGGTTCTGCCCCTCTCCCGTCGGGGGGGGGGGTGGGG
>CAYZHJ010000193.1:0-3897 GCA_964478305.1 uncultured Ectothiorhodospiraceae bacterium | reverse complement strand
CAGACCTCGCAGGAATCGCCGTACTGGCCGGCGGCGCCGCAGCGCGGGCACTCGCCCTTGATGAAGCGGTCCGGCAGGAACAGGCCGGCCTCCTCGTCGAATGCCTGCTCGATCGTGCGGGTCGTGATGTGGCCGCCCTCGTGCAGGCGCCGGTAGATCAGTTCCGCCAGCTCGCGGTTCTCGTCGGAGTGGGTCGTGTAGTAGTTGTCGAAGCCGACCAGGAAGTCGTCGAAATCGCGCGCGTGCTCGGCGCCGAAACGCTCGATCAACTCCTCCGGTGTCGTGTCTTCCTGCTGCGCCTTGAGCATGATCGGCGTGCCGTGGGCGTCGTCGGCGCAGACGTAGATGCACTCGTGGCCGCGCAGGCGCTGGAAGCGCACCCAGATGTCGGTCTGGATGTATTCGACCATGTGGCCGATGTGCAGCGGCCCGTTGGCGTAGGGCAGGGCGCTGGTCACCAGGATGCGGCGCTTGGCGCTCATCAATGTGCGTTCCGGTCGTTGTCGGGAATTTCGCGGGGTCAAGAACGTAACAGTAATACCCGGCGGCCGCCAGCGTGAGCGACCGTTTGCCGCCGACTTGGTCATTCCGCTGCAGGTGGCCGGCTTTACGCAGGCACCCGGCATGAGTAGGGTCGCGCCCTCGACGCAATTGTCCACCCTGATGCCGGGGAGCCTGAAGTGAGAAACATGACCGGTGGATTGATGCTTGCCTGTCTCGGTCTGGTGGCTTCGCCCGGCATTGCCGCGGATGCAGCCGGAGGGGATGACGGGGCCGAGAGCGAAACAGGGGCAGGGGAGTCGCTGCCGGCCGTCGGCGGCACACTGGGGGCGGGCGCCCTGATCACGTCCGGCAATACCGAGAGCGAGGCGTTCAATGCCGATGTCTCCGCCGAGATCGCCTATGCCGTCTGGCGTCACAAGGCCCGGTTCTCCGGTTACCGGGCATCCGAGGAGGGCGACGCGACAGCGGAGCGCTACAGCGGTTCCGTGCAGAGCGACTATCGCTTTTCGGAACGCAGTTACCTGTTTGCCCATGCCGGTTACGAGAGCGACAAGTTCGGTGCATTCGATCGCAAGGCATCGATTTCCGCCGGCCTCGGTCACCGGTTCCTGGACGCGGACGGCATGACGCTCGATCTCGAGGGCGGTCTCGGTCGCCGTTCCAGCGAGCCCGACGGAACCAATGATCGAGAACAGGAGGCGATCGCACGCTTCCACGGCGAGTTCGTCTGGGCGTTCGCGGAGACCAGCCGTTTCAGCCAGGAACTCGAACTCGAATCCGGTGACAGCAACACGGCAAGCAGGAGCGTCAGCGCCATCCGTTCACGGCTGGTCGGAGACCTGTCCTGGCGGTTGTCGCACACGCTGACGCACAACAGCGATGTGCCGGCCGGTACCGACAAGACCGATACCTTCACCGCGCTCGCGCTCGAATACGCGTTCTGAATCCCGGCGACGGCGGTCATGCACATCGACGTTGCGCTAGACTGGAGCCGTTGCGGATCCGGGGAATGAATGCGTGCAATCCGATTCCGTCATCGAACCGGCCGACGAAACGGACCGCCGCGCCATCCTGGACGCGCTGGCAGCCGTCGAGCGCCGTATCGACCGGGCCTGCGAGAACGCCGGCCGGCCGCGCGACGAGGTCATGCTGCTGCCGGTGACCAAGACCGTTTCCGCGTCACGGATCGCGGTGGTACTGGAGGCGGGTTGTCACGCCGTCGGCGAGAACCGGGTGCAGGAGGCCGTTGCCAAGCGCAAGGCCCTGAACGGGTACGACGTTCGCTGGCACCTGATCGGTCACCTGCAGCGCAACAAGGTGAAGCAGGCACTGGAATTCGCCGACTGCATCCAGAGTCTCGACCGGTTGCCGCTGATCGAACGCCTGGTGCGGCAGCTCGAGGAGCGGGAGCAGACGCGCGAGGTGCTGTTGCAGGTCAATACCTCCGGTGCGGAGAGCCAGTTCGGCGTGGCACCGGACGAGGCCGGTGCGCTGGCCGATGCGATCGCACGTGAACCGGTGCTGGAGCTGCGCGGACTGATGACCATCGGCCGCCTGGTCGAGGACCCGGAGGATGCGCGCGACTGCTTCCGCAGCCTGCGACAGCTTCGCGAACGGCTGCAGGAACGGCTCGGCCACGCGCTGCCGGTACTGTCGATGGGCATGTCGGGCGATCTCGACGTGGCCATCGAGGAGGGTGCCACGCTGGTGCGTGTGGGCAGTGCCATCTTCGGTGCCCGGCCGTACGCCTGACCGGCATCGGGCGCCGGCCGTCATTGCTACAATGCCGTTCCTGTCACTCATTGTCCGGGAGTCATGATGCCCCAGCCAGATCGCACCGCCATCGAACAGGCCATCGCGGGCCACGAGGATCCCGATCTCGGCCGGGATTTCGTTTCCGCCGGCTGTGTGGAATCGATCGACATCGACGGCGGCCGGGTGACGGTCGCGCTGCGGCTGGGCTATCCGGCGGCCAGCATCCGCGATGAAGTGATCGCGGCACTGCGCGAGCGGGTGGAGTCCGTGCCCGGGGTCGAATCGGCCGACATCCGGCTGGACTGGACCATCGGCGTGGGCAAGGTGCAGACCGACGCGCAGCGCATCGAGAACGTCGGCAACATCATCGCCGTGGCCTCGGCCAAGGGCGGGGTCGGCAAGTCCACCACCGCGGCCAACCTGGCGCTGGCGCTGCGGGCCGAGGGTGCCCGGGTCGGCGTGCTCGACGCCGACATCTACGGTCCCAGCCAGCCGCGCATGCTGGGGATCGAGGGCCGGCCGGAGACGGTCGGCGACAAGACCATGAAACCCCTGACCGGCCACGGCATCGCGGCCATGTCGATCGGCTTCCTGGTCGATCCTGAAAGCCCGATGATCTGGCGCGGCCCCATGGTGACCCAGGCGCTGGAGCAGATGCTCTACGGCACGCGCTGGCCGGAGCTGGACTACCTGATCGTGGACCTGCCGCCGGGCACCGGCGACATCCAGCTCACGCTGGCGCAGAAGGTGCCGCTGGCGGGCGCGATCATCGTCACCACGCCGCAGGAGATCGCGCTGATGGACGCGCGCAAGGGTCTGCGCATGTTCGAGAAGGTATCGGTGCCGGTGCTCGGCATCGTCGAGAACATGAGCCTGCATGTCTGCAGCCAGTGCGGCCACGAGGAATCGATCTTCGGTTCCGGCGGCGGCGAGCGCATGGCCGGAGAGTTCGGCGTGCGCCTGCTCGGTCAGCTGCCGCTGGAGCTGTCGATCCGCACCCAGGCCGACAGCGGCGAGCCGACCGTGGTCTCCGACCCCGACAGCCCCACCGCCGCGCGCTACCGCAGCATCGCCCGCCGGGTCGCCGCCGGCCTGACGGATGCCTCGGCCCTGCCGACGGGCTTTCCCAGCATTCGCATCGTGGAAGATTGAAGAACCACGGATGAACACGGATGCTGCCGCAGGGAAGCCGGCGGTGTGTCGGAGCTGCGCTGATGGTGAGTTGGTTCGGAAGAGGCTTCCCGGAGAACCACGAATGAACACGAATTGGTGTTGGCGACGGAATTGTGTTCCTGGAGCTTTGCCGCAAGGAGAGCGCTATCGGCACCGCCGAAACAAGCCGATGAGTATCAGCACAGCTCCGACAGCCGCTCGGAGAATGCTGTTTCACATTCGTGTTTATTCGTGTTCATTCGCGGTTCCCGTCGCGGCGTTTGGTGAACCGACCAGCTTCCAGCGCAGCTCCACTACGGTTTCAGATGTCATGCAGCAGCATCTGTGTTGATCTGTGTTCATCTGTGGTTCTTTTCCATGAACCGAGACGGGGCTCAACCCTTGCCACGCAGGCTGATGATCGGCCAGTTGCGTTGTTCGGCGACTTCGCGCAGGACGGGATCGGGGTCGACGGCGACGGGGTTG
>CAYZHJ010000192.1:0-3924 GCA_964478305.1 uncultured Ectothiorhodospiraceae bacterium | reverse complement strand
TCCCGGTTCGCTCCGCTCGCAGCCCTCACCCCAACCCCACTCCCGAAGGGAGAGGGGCTGAAGACCGTGCCCACTCAGAACGAAGAGTCCCCGCACCCCAATGGGGAGAGGGACAGGGTGAGGGGAACGCGCAGCGAGCACGATCCCCTCACGACTCTCCCACCGGCTGCCGCACAGGCCGGCGGCCCCCGCGGAAGGGCGCTGGAACCACCCCCTTGAAATCCTCCCTGTCAGACCTCACGTGAAACTGGTGGAAAAGGCCACAGGCAACTGATTTGTCTGGAGGTGAAACCATGCAGCAGCGTTGGCAGGACCGTATCGGTCTCGTGCTCGGCGTATTGCTGTTCCTGTCCCCCTGGATCGTCGGTTTCTCCGGCGTGACGGCGGCCGCCGCCAGCGCCTGGGTGATCGGCGTCGCCACGGTGGTGTTCTTCGGCATCGCGCTGGTGAAGCCGGAGCAGTGGGAAGAGTGGGTGAACCTGGTTCTGGCGGTGGTTCTCCTGCTCTCGCCCTTCGTGCTCGGCTTCACGGACACGAGCGGTGCCGCATGGACGCACTGGATCCTCGCGATCCTGATCGGCGGCGATGCCATCTGGGCCCTGGTCCAGGACCGCGGACAGGCCCATGGCGCGGCCTGATCGCCGCGCCCGCGCCATGAGCACGAGCGGCTGATCGGCTCGACTTCGTCGAGAAACGGAGGGCCTTCCCTCCCGGAGGACGCCGGCATCCGCTGCCGCCGTGAAGGCGGGGCGGGTGCCGGCGTCGCACGCTGGAATCACCCGTACACCGGATTGCGAGCGGATACGATACCGGCACACCCGGATGCGGACGCCGGATCGGTCGCCACGGCCGCAGCCATCCGGCGCCCCCGGCCGGGGAGGAAACGCGCCTTGCTCAGGTCCGCTGCCGGCCGTGGTACAGGTTCACGACGTGGCGGGCCTCGACGAAGAACAGCCAGCGCTCGACCAGGCAGCCCGCGAGCGTGGTCGCGGCGGCGAGCGCGCCCCAGGCGGGCGTGGCCCCCTGCATCAGCGCGATCACGGCGATCGCCGGCAGGATGAAACCCAGCACGAAGACCGCGCCGCGCAGCACCCATGACGGCAGGGCCCGCAATTGCCGGCCGAACTCCTTCGTCAGGAACGTGTCGTGACTGTGGCCGCTGTCGAGCAGGCGCACCTGCGCGCGCGTCACGCCCGTGGCCGTGTTGATCGTCGGCCCCGCCGGTCGCGCGATCCAGCCGTAATAGACCGCCTTCACCACCGCCGCCGCGCCCAGCAGCACGAGCGTCGTGACCGCGGTGACCGTGCCGATGCCGTCCGCGAAGCCCTCGATCGCGCTCAGCAGCACGCCGCCGGTCGCCAGCCCCAGCAGCAGGTACATGGGCGGCACCACCGGGTTGTGCCACTGCCGGATCGGCTTGAGCGAGGCGTAGATCATGGCCGTCGAGTACAGCGTCGCCAGCGCCGCGAGCAGAACCAGTACGCCCAGGACACGCAGACCCGCCGAGCCGCTGCCGCCGCTCAGCCACAACCCGACCAGGTAGAGCGTCGCCAGGCCCAGCAGCAGGACCGCGAACACGCCCTCGCGCGACAGCCAGGATGTGCGGAAGCGGTTGAAGGCCTTCCACGCATTCTTCGGATTCGCCAGGTGAAACGTGGAAGCGATGAGCCCGCCCACGATCAACGCCAGACCGATGACGCCGGCCGTGAGCCGCACCGGCAACGCCAGCGGCGGCGCGAGGCCGAATCCATGCAGCAGCACGAGCAGCATCAGCAGCCCCAGCCCGGCGCCGGAGCTCACGGTGAAAATGATGATCGACAGGCTCGGCTGCATGCCGTTCAGCGCACCACGGAACGGTTGGCGAGATCGCGGATACGCTCGAGCACGCCGCCCTCGCCCGAATCGCCCGCCTCGACCGACGCGGTCGGCACCGGGGGCCGCTCGCGCGGCGGCAGGTACTTGTTGGTGGGCCGGTAGCCGAGCTCGGGCATCAGGTCGTAGCCGCCACGCTCTTCCACCATCCGGCTGACGTCCGAGTCCGGGTCGTCGAGATCACCGAAGAAGCGCGCCCGCGTCGGGCAGACCAGCACACAGGCCGGCTGCCGTTCCGCCTCGGGCAGTTCCGGATCATAGATGCGATCGACGCACAGCGTGCACTTCTTCATCGTGCCCGATTCCTCGTCCAGCTCGCGTGCGCCGTAGGGACAGGCCCAGGCGCAGAGGTTGCAGCCGATGCACTTGTCCTGGTCGATCAGGACGATGCCGTCCTCGGGCCGTTTGTAGGAAGCACCCGTGGGGCAGACGGTGACGCAATCCGCGTCCTCGCAGTGGAGACAGGACATCGGGAAGTTGATGGTCTCGTTGTCCGGGTATTCCCCCGCCTCGTAGTGGCGGATGCGGTTGAACCAGACGCCGCCGGGCTCGCTGCCGTACGGCATGTAGTCCGACAGCGGTCCCGTGGTACCGCTGGTGTTCCATTCCTTGCAGGCCACCGCGCAGGCATGGCAGCCGACGCAATGGTCGAGGTCGATGACGAGTCCCAGACGCATGGCTACCTCCGCAGCAGGGTGTCGAGGATGCGGCGGTGCAGGCCCACCGGCGCGTGCGTGTGATACCTCAGGGTCTCCGGCGGCGGATTCCTGTCTCCCAGCTCGCCCACGGCCGAAGCCTCCGGCCGGCTGCCGGTTTCCTGTACCGGATCGCGCTCGATGCTGACACGCAGGTCGTACCAGGCCGCCTGGCCGGTGACCGGGTCTGAGTTGCTCAGCCGCCGCTCCCCGTCGCCGCCCGGCAGCAGCTCCGCGATCAGGTGGTTCATCAGGAAGCCCCGGCGCGCCTCGGGCGCTCCGGGGTCCAGGCCCCAGTTGCCCGCCCGCTTGGCCACGGCGTTCCAGGTCCAGGCGACATCGGGCTGGGTGCCCTCGATCAGGCGCACCTGCGCGCGCACGCGGCCGTTGTGCGAACGCAGCCAGACCCGGTCGCCATCGGCCAGCCCCATCGACTCGCCGCGGGCGCGGTTCAGGTACAGGTGATTGTGCGACAGGATCTGGCGCAGCCAGGCGTTCTGCGAGTCCCAGGAATGGTACTGCATCATCGGCCGCTGGGTGACCGCGTGGAACGGATAGGCGTCTTCGTCGATGCGATCCTGCTCGAGCGGCCGGTACCAGATCGGCAGGGGGTCGAAATAGCGCACCAGGCGCTCGCGGTCGACCGGGTCATCCGGCTGCGGGCCGTCGTACAGCCCCTGGCCGGCAAGCCGGAAGCGCTGCAGCGGCTCCGAGTAGAGCTGCAGGACCACCGGCTCCGGCGCCGCGATGAAACCGGCCGCCGTCGCGAGCTCGAGGTAGTCGCGGTTGGCGAACTTGTAGAAGCGGGCCGACTCGGGCAGTTCCTGGCGGAAATAGCAGCGGTTGTCGATGTAGCGCTGCCACTGCTCCGGATTGGGTTCGCCGCGCAGGTGGCGGTCGCCGTCGCGACCGCGCCAGCCCGCCAGGAAGCCCTGCCCCGGCGCGACCTCGTGGCGCACGATGAAGTCCCGGTAGCCGTCGTACTTCGGCCGCCCCGCGTCGTTGGTGAACGCCGGCAGGCCGAGCCGGCCCGCCAGCTCGATCAGGACCTCCTGCCACGGCCGCACATCGCGGTCGGGCTCGACCACGGGCGCCCGGATCGAGTCGCAGATCGCGTCGGCATCCGCGATCGGGCGGTCGAGCAGCGACATCGTGTCGTGGCGCTCGAGGTAGGTCGTGTCCGGCAGCACGAGGTCGGCGTAATCGACGATCTCTGAGTGGAAGGCGTCGGAAACGACGATGAAGGGGATGCGGTAGTCGCCGTCGTCGCCGCGCGCGCACAGCATCTCCATCACGGAGCCCGTGTTCATCGACGAGTTCCACGACAGGTTCGCCATGAACAGCATCAGCGTGTCGA
>CAYZHJ010000191.1:0-3947 GCA_964478305.1 uncultured Ectothiorhodospiraceae bacterium | reverse complement strand
GGCCCAGGCATCGAGCGTGAGCGCGTAATGGCGGCGCAGATTCTCGATGTCGAGGATCTCGAGACCGCATTCCTCCATGATGTCGAGGGTGCGCGTGAGGCTGGGAATCCAGCCGCCGGGAAACACGTGCTTGCGAATGTAGAACTCGGTCTCGTGGGTGCCGACATGGCCGATGTAGTGCAGCAGTCCGAGCCCACCGGGTTTCACCGTCCGCGCCAGCGCCTCGATTGATTCCCGCAACTGGTTGCGGCCGGCGTGCTCGAGCACGCCGACATGGGCCACCTTGTCGAACTGCTCATCGACCTCGCGGTGATCTGCCTCTCTCACCTCGAGATGACCGGCGAGACCGTCACGTTCGATGTCGGCGCGCAGATCGGTCACCTGTTCGGTGGTCGTGTTGTAGCCGACGACGTCGACGCCGTGCTCGCGGTGCGCGTGGTACATCAGCCCGCCCCAGCCGCAGCCGATGTCGGCCATGCGCTCGCCGGGCTGCAGCCGCAGCTTGCGACAGACGTGCTCGAGCTTGTTGCGCTGGGCCTCCTCTACCGTGCGCGTGCCTTCCTTCCAGTAGGCACAGGTGTAGGTCATGGTCGGATCGTCGAGCCAGTAACGGAAGAACTCGCGCGGCAGGCCGTAATGAAAGCGTGCGTTCCACTTGGCCTGTTTCAGGGTGCGATTGGAAAACCGGCGCTCATGCCAGCGGTTGCGGATCCGCACGAGCGGATTCGGCCGCGAGAAGCGGCTGTCGAAACTGGCCCGGAACACCGCCTTGAGGTCGCCCTCGATGTCGATGTCGCCGTCGAAATGGGATTCCAGCAGGCCGATATGACCGAACAGCATGGCCCGGCGCTGGGCACGGGTGTTGTTGAATCGGATCGTCGCCTCGGCTTCGTCCCGGGTGTTGGTCAGTTCCGTACCGTCGGCGAATACGAATCGAAGACCTGCTCGGGTGCGCGACAGAAAGGGTGTGATGCCGCGCCGCAGCAGCGATTCAATGGCCATGTTCGCTCCTCCGGTGGTGGACAACGGTCCCTTGCCCTTCTCTTGGTAGGGATTCGTGAGTGCCGGGTCAAGTCGGCGGTTTCCGGAAAGGGACGTTCGTGCGGACGATCATGACGGGTCCACGGGCGGCGGGGAAACCACGAAAACCTCCGCGCATCCCGTTTCGGGCCTGTGCTCCATGCGGATGAGGCCGGCCCGGCTTCGAGGACCCGCTTCAGGAACCGGCAATGCGGGTCCGCGTGCCGGCGGGGAAGATCGGCGGGACAGCATGTTCGTCGCCGGCATGCGCGCGCAGGGTATCGAGGAACATGCGCTCGGCGCGCCCCAGTGTCGCGCGTGGATTGGTCACGAGGTAGATGTCGATCGCCGGCGGATCGTCGAACGGCGGCAGGCGCCAGAGCATGCCGGCCTGAACGTCGCGTTCCACCACGTGGATCGGCAGCGGGCCGACACCCAGCCCGGCGACGATCATCCGCCGCACCTCCTCGAGATTCGAGGAGGTGCCGACGACCTGGCCGTACATGTGCAGCTGGGCGCGCAGCACGGCAACCGGCCGCAGGGCGTCGGTCAGGCGGTCGGTCTTGAATGAAACGAAGTCCTCGCCGCGCAGGTCTTCCAGGCCGAGGTCGCTCCTGCCGAACAGCCGGTGACGCGGACCGCAGAAGAAGCCGAAGTGTTCCCGGAACAGTATCCGGTGCTCGAGTTGCGGATCCGGCTCGCTGACCAGACAGATTCCCAGCGTGGCCTCCCTGGCCCGCACGGCCCGGATGACCGTGGCCGAGGTCGCCACCTCGATGTCGAAACCGACCTTCGGATGACGTGCATGGAATTCGGCCAGCGTGTCGTCGAGCGGGGGGAACACGACGTGGCTCGCCATGTGAATCCGCAGATCGCCGCTGAGCTCCGATTCGCTGTCCTCCATGACCTGCTGCAGCCGGCCGATCGTGCCGCAGATCTCCTGGCATTCGCGGTAGAGGGCGGCGCCGTGCTCGGTTGGCTCGAAATGGCCGGGACCCCGGTCGATCAGGCGTCTTCCGAGCTGGTCCTCGAGCCGCTTGAGCGCGTTGCTGACCGTCGGCTGGCGCAGCAGCAGCCGATCGGCGGCCCGCGTGATCGAGCCTTCCTGGACGATGATCATGAAGGTATGCAGCAGGTTCCAGTCGAAACTGCGGCGGGTGCGGGTTCCCTGATCGTCGGCTGACATGGCAGGCATTCATGAAATCTATGTTCTGTATTGTGATTATCTATTTGCAGAATGTCTATCGAGAGACTTTAATCGAGTGACACCATCACGGGCCACGGCAGCGACAGCGGCCGAGCTCGGAGGTCACCGGGCCTCCGGATAGCCCGTGCAGCGGAGGGGGAATGGCGGCATCGGAAGACTCGATCCGCGACCGCAGGCCATGGGTGCTGCTGGCGCCCGCCCTGACGGCGGTGCTCTTCCTGCTGGTGATCCCGGCCTGCTTCATCATTGTCTATTCGTTCTGGCTGCGTACCGCGGCCGGGGCCGAGCAGGTGGGGTTCTACCTGGACAACTGGCAGGAAGTCCTCACCGACGCCTTCTATCGTGACATCCTGCTGCAGACCCTGAAGATCGCCGCGATCTCCACCATCATCTGCGCGCTGATGGGGTATGTACCCGCCTATTTCATCGCCTATGCCAATGTGGGCAACAAGGCGATTCTGCTGCTGCTGCTGATGCTGCCGTTCTGGATCAGCTACATCATCCGGACGATGTCGTGGATCAACATCCTGGGCGTGTCCGGGGCGATCAATGTCTCCCTGCAATGGCTGGGCATCATCGACGATCCCATCCGCATGCTCTACAACGAGGCCACCGTGATTCTCGGCCTGGTGCATTTCCTGCTGCCGTTCATGATCCTGAACATCTACGTGAGCCTCGACGGTATCGACCGGAATCTCACCGATGCGGCGAAATCGCTCGGATGCACGGGCTGGCAGGCCTTTCGCGAGGTGACATTGCCGCTGTCCCTGCCGGGGCTCGCCGCGGGCAGCCTGCTGGCCTTCGTGCTCGGTGCCGGCACCTACATCACGCCGATGGTGCTGGGCGGGCCGCGCGACGCGATGTTCGCCAATCTCGTGTTCGAGGCGATCGTCACCCAGCTCAACTGGCCGCTCGGTTCGGCCCTGTCACTGGTGCTGCTGGTGCTGCTCGGAGGGCTGGTGATGGTCTACACGCGCTACCTCGGCATCGATCAGATCGCGAAGAGTTTCCGCTGACATGAATCCGAGCTGGTTCGCAATCCGATCCGTGACCATCCTGGTCTACCTGTTCATGTTCGCACCGGTCGCGGTCGTGATGTTGCTGTCGTTCAATCCGGCCCAGTTCGGCAGCTTTCCCATGGAGGGTCTCTCGTTTCGATGGTTCGTCGAGCTCTGGAACAACGATGCCATCGTCAGGGCCTTCAAGGTCTCGCTGGTGCTGGCGGCCCTGACCAGCATCATCTCGACCACGCTGGGCATTCTCGCCTCGCTCGCGATGGTGCGCTATGACTTTCACGGCAAGCATCTCGTATCCACGGCACTGGTCGCGCCCATTTTGATTCCCGAGGTCGTGCTGGCCGTGGCATTGCTTCTGTTCCTGAAGTTTCTCGGGTTGCCCAAGAGTTTTCCGATGCTGCTCGCCGGCCATGTCATTTTCACGCTGCCGTTCGTGATCCTGGTGGTGCAGGCGCGCCTGGTCGCGATCCGGCGCGAATTCGAGGAGGCATCGCTGTCGCTCGGGGCGAACCCGATCCAGACATTCTTCAGCGTCACGCTGCCGTTGATGCTGCCGGCCGTGCTGGCGGGCATGCTGTTCTCGTTCACGATCTCGTTCGACGACATCACCGGGACGCTGTTCTGGAAGCCGGGCGGGGTGGAGACGGTACCGACCCAGATCTTCGCCATGCTGCGCAATTCGATCAGCCCCGAGGTCAATGCGC
>CAYZHJ010000190.1:0-4004 GCA_964478305.1 uncultured Ectothiorhodospiraceae bacterium | reverse complement strand
CCCTTGTGCCGATGCAGGCCGAGCACGCGGGCAACGTTGGAGCCGATCAGGGTGAGTGCCTGCTCCAGCGGCAGCACGCCGTCCTGCGCCAGCCGCTGCCAGTCGGCCAGAAGAGTCGTGTTGCCGGCCACCCGCATGCCGATGCAGGCACCGCGCTCGTCGAACGTCGGCAGGCTGCCGTTGCAGTCCGAGCTCAGCGTGATCCGTTCCGGCGGCACGCCGCGATCCAGCAGGGTACGAACGGCGTTGTACGCCGACAGGTCATGATCCCCGGGGGCATCATCGAAGGCCGTCACGTCGATCGGCGCATCGAACATGCGCGCGTATTCGCCCGCCTCTTCCAGCAGTTCGTGGCGACGATTGACATGTGTCGGGATCACCTGCCCGGGCGGGATCTCGGTCTCGGACAGCAACCGCCGCAGCGGCTCCAGGCCACGCCTGCCGTCACCGACATGGAAGTGACAGATGCCGCGCTTGCCGGCGAGCATGCCGCCCACCCGCGCCTCGCTCACCAATCGCTCGATCTCGTCCTGACGCGGCTGGCTGGAGCGATGATCGGAGATCGCGATCTCGCCGACGCCGAGCACCTCGGGGATCCAGGCAAGGTCGCGCTGAACGTCGCCGGTGAGCGTCGGCGGCGGTACCCGATAGGCGCCGGTGTACATGTACGCGTCGAGGCCGTCCGCCCGCAGGTCGCGTACCTTCGCCAGCAGATCGGCCGGAGTGCGGCTGACACAGTCGGTGCCGAGCACGCCCACGATGGTGGCGATCCCGCGTGCGGCGATCGCTTCCGCCGTGATGGCCGGGCAGCGAGTACCCGGGCCGCCCTCGCCGCCACCGCCGGTGAGATGCGCGTGCTGGTCGATGAAGGCGGGCACGGCCGTGAGCTCCGGCGCGTCGATGACCTCGACCGGCCAGTTGCCGGGTATACCGAGATCGTTGCCGAGCGCCGCGATCCGGCCACCGGCGATCAGCAGCTCGGTCGCGGCGGTCGATTCCGGCGTCAGGATGCGGCCCGCGCGCAGCAGCGTGACCAGGCCTTCCGGACCGCTGGCGATATCGGCATTCATGCGGGAGCACCGGAAGCGGGCATGTCAGGCACCTGGCATCCGCGGAGACGCGACCATGACTGCGCCGGTCAACCGCCGCTCGCCAGCGCCGGGCCGCGGAAACTGCGCGACTTGACCCGCCGCGTGGCGTCCTCGAGGTCATCGACCAGCAGTACCAGCAGATCGCCCTCGTCCGCCTTGTCGAGCGCGTGTTCCACCGCCTCGGATTCGTCGAGGACGAGCTGGACGGTGCAGGAGCCGACCCCTTCGGCGCCGCGCTGCAACAGGCCGGCAGCCTCACCGTATTCGCGGCCGCGCGGCATGGTCTCGCAGATGAACAGCGCATCGTGCATGCTTGCGAGCTGTGCCCCCAGTGCCACGATATCCTCGTCGCGGCGATTGCCGGGCGCACTGGCCACGCAGATGCGCTTGCGCGCCGGCAGGCTGCTGACCAGTTCGTCCAGCGCCTCCAGTGCCGGCACGTTGTGACCGTAGTCGAGCAGCACCTTGACGCCGCCCGTTTCGATCAGGTTGGTACGGCCGGGGTTCTGGCCGGGGGTCGGATGGAAGGTCTGCAGGCCCATCTGGATGTCGCCCGCATTCAGGCCCAGCGCGTAGGCCGCCGCGGCCGCAGCGAGGGCATTGGCGACATTGAAGCGGGCGTGACCGTCGAACGTGATCGGCACGTCCGCCACCGGGATGATCTCGGCCTCTACCTGGCCCTGGCGCATGACGATGCGTTCCTTGTGCACCGTGAACGCGATGCCGTGCTCGCGCACGTGCTGGCGAACCGGGCGCGAATCCGGGTCCAGGGTGAAATAGATAATGTCGCCGCGCGCCCATTCCGCACCCTCGAGCACGCGCTCGTCGTCGGCGTTGAGGACAGTCGTGCCTCCCTGCCGCACGGCATCGATCACCACGGTCTTGCAGCGAGCGAGTTCGTCCAGCGTGTGGATGTCGCGCTCGCCCAGGTGATCGCTGGCGATATTCAGCAGCACGCCGACCTCGGACTCGTCGAAGCCGAGACCGCGGCGCATGATGCCGCCGCGTGCAACCTCGAGCACCGCGTGCTCGACCGTCGGCTCGCGCAGGACGATGGACGCCGCCTGCGGGCCGCTGTAGTCGCCGCGCATGATCACGTGATTGTCGATCTCGATGGTGCCGGTACAGGCCATGCCGACGCGGCGTCCCGCCTGGCGCAGCAGGTGCGCGAGCAGGCGCACGGTCGTGGTCTTGCCGTTGGTACCGGTAATGGCCGTGATCGGGATACGGCCGTCGTCGGCCGGATCGGGATAGAGCATGTCGACCACGGCCCTGCCGACGTCGCGGCCCTGGCCGTGTGTCGGCGATATGTGCATGCGGAAGCCCGGGCCGGCATTGACCTCGACCACGCCCGCGGACTGTTCCTCCAGCGGCCGGGCCAGCGATTCGGCGAGCAGGTCGATGCCGATGATGTCGAGCCCGATCAGGCGCGCGATCCGTTCGGCGGCATAGCGCACCTCCGGATGGACATCGTCGGTCACGTCGGTAGCCGTGCCACCGGTGCTGAGATTGGCCGTGGACTTCAGCCAGACGATCTCGTCCTTCGGGATCACGCTCTCCAGCGTCAATCCCTGCTGGTGAATCAGCCGGAAGGACTGCTCGTCGAGATGAATCTGGGTCAGCAGGTTCTCGTGGCCGACACCGCGGCGTGGATCACGGTTCTCGGCCTGTACAAGCTCGTCCAGGGTCGATTCGCCATCGCCGACCACGTGCGCGGGGCGTCGCCGTGCCGCCGCGACCAGCTTGCCGTCGATCACCAGCAGGCGATGATCCTCCCCCTTGACGTACTGCTCGACGACCACCGTCTCGTGACGATGACGGGCCGCATCGTATCCCTCGCGCAGCGCCGCATCGTCATTGATGTCCGTGCTCACGCCGCGGCCGTGATTGCCCACCAGCGGCTTGGTCGCCACCGGATAGCCGATGTAATGCGCGGCCTCGAGCGCTTCCTCGAAGGAATGACAGACTTGGCCCTGCGGAACCGGTATGCCGGCATCACCGAGAATCTGCTTGGTCCAGTCCTTGTCATCGGCGATGCCGTAGCCGATCAGACTGGAATTCCAGGTCACCGTGGCCTGGAACCGTTGCTGCTTGTGGCCGTGGCCGAGCTGGATGTAGCTGCTCTCGTCGCTGAGACGCACCCAGGGAATGCCGCGTGCCTTTGCCGCGTTCACGATCGAGGCAGTGGACGGCCCCAGCATGTGGGCGTCACGAACTTCCTTGAGCCGGGCAATGATCGCTTCCATGTCGATCTCTTCGCCCTTGAACAGCTTCTCGACGAAATCGACCGCCTCGCGACCGACCGCCAGACCGCAGGCCTCGTCGCGGTAGCGGTAGACCACGTGATAGATGCCGGTTTCGTAGCTGTCCACGGTCTTGCCGTAACCGACCGAGAAGCCGATCAGGTTCTGCAGCTCGATCGCCACGTGCTCGACGACATGACCCGCCCAGGTCCCTCGCTGGACGCGTTCCAGGAAGCCGCCGGGACGACCGACCGAGCAGCGATGTTCGTGGATGGTGGGAATCAGTTTTCCGAGACGCTCCACGATGCCTGGCACCTTGTCGCTCGGCAGCTCTTCCAGTTCCTCGATATCGAGGCGCATGTAGATGGTGAGGTAGCGGCTCCAGTAGTTCGGCCCGCGGAGGGCGCGAAGCTCGAGAATATTCAAACTTCACTCCTTGCGCTCTGGCGGAGTTCGTCCGCGACCAGGTAGCGCCGATTGTCAATGTCGAAACCGTGGCCGTCGATCAGTGCGTGCATGACCACGTTCTCGATCGCGACCGCCTCGCCCTGGGCGAGTTCTGCCACGTTGGAGCGCGCCAGATCCCGGCTGTCGACGATGATCACATGCCCGGAACCGACCGCTTCGAGGATGTGGTTGGGGTGTATCACCACGGCCGCGTCCTCGCCCA
>CAYZHJ010000189.1:0-4016 GCA_964478305.1 uncultured Ectothiorhodospiraceae bacterium | reverse complement strand
AGCGGCGCACGCGGGTCGGGATCGGGTTCGCGTTGTTGCGGTGACCGTGGTGCGCGTTCGGCTTCGCGAGCAAGCTCGCTCCTACTGCAAGGGTGGGGTCATACCGGTAGGAGCGAGCTTGCTCGCGAACGATGGGCTTGGCGTGCCTGGCGGCGGCGTGCCCGCGTCGGACATGCGCGCGTTCGCCTTCGGCGAAAACGCGCCTACCCCAGCGGGCGATCGCGGCCCCGGGCGTTGGCCGTGTCCCCAACATGCGCAGTCCCCCACCGTCATTGCGAGGCCGGCGCAGCCGGCCGTGGCAATCCAGCAACGGCCTATGCCGATGGCAACGCCGTTCCTGGATCGCCACGGCGCCTGCCGGCGCCTCGCGATGACCTCGGCGGCTACCGGAAGGCCGTAGGCGCATTTTCGGCCGGCGCAAGCCGGTCGAACGCGCACGAATTCCTGTACAGGTGGCTCCGTCGTGATCTCCGCCCGAGAGCGATCCCCGCTCACGCCGACTGGAGCCGATAGGTCACCGGCAGCGTCAGCGAGATCGTGGACCCGGTAGCACGCTCGGCGACCCCGGGTATGCGCTCGACGCTGCGCAATGCCTGCAGCGCGGCCTCGTCGAGGATGGCGCGGCCCGAGCTCTTCTCGACACGGATGTCGGTGAGCCGGCCGTCGGGCTGCACGCGGAAGGTCAGCACCACCTGGCCCTCCCAGCCCCGGCTGCGTGCCAGCCGCGGATAGCGGAAGTGCTTCGCGAGCTCGGCCGCGACGTCCGCGCGCACGCGCTCGGCGCGTGCGGACGTCGCGTCGTTGCCGGCATCACCGCCGCCGCTGTCGGCCTTCGCCTGCTTCGTGCGCTCGGTGTCGGGATCCGGTGCCGGCTCACGCTCGGCCTCTGCCTCCTCGGCCTCGGCACGGGTATCGATATCGGCGGCATCCTCCGGTGCCTGGGCGACCTCCGGGTCATCCACGCGTTCGGGTTCCTGGCCATCGGCCGGTTTTTCCGGGCGCTCCGTGTCCGGCTCGTC
Organism: uncultured Ectothiorhodospiraceae bacterium; assembly: GCA_964478305.1. Taxonomy (GTDB): domain Bacteria; phylum Pseudomonadota; class Gammaproteobacteria; order XJ16; family Halofilaceae; genus Halofilum. The sequence continues at coordinate 2,997 of CAYZHJ010000189.1, read as the reverse complement.
CGGCGTGGCTGCAGGGGTTTGCGTACCGGTCGCAGTCTCGCCCTCGCGGGACTCCGCGGATTCCCGTGACGCTGGATCATCACGATCGGCCCTCGCCACGGCTTCCGGTTTCGGCTCGCGCTGGTCGCTCGTGTCGTCGGGGCGGGCGGCGGCTGTCTCGTCCTTGGCCGTCGCCTTTTCGCTTCCCGATCCGGATTCTTCGGACACGGCGGCGGTCTGCTCGACTGCCGGCTCGCTGGCATCACTGCCGCCGCCGTCCGGGGCCGCGGGCTCGGTATCGGGCGCTCCCGCGGCCACCAGCCGCACCGCGACGCTGCGGCCGTCACCCACCGGCGCCGACGCGATCGCCAGCCGCTCCGGCCCCGCCGCGACGAGCGCGACGGCGTGCAGCGCCGCCGAGGCGAGCAGGAACGGGGCAATGCGGACGGCGCCGGCGGGCATGGGCTCAAATGCCTCCACCCGATCCGTACGTCAGGTGCACGAACGTCGTCCGCCCGGCCCCGAAAAACTGGTCGTTGAGCTGGTAGTCCTTGTCGGCGACGTTCTCCATGGTGGCGCGCACGCGCCAGTCACGGGACAAGCGGTAGCCGGCGTGCAGATTGAGAATGCCGTATCCGGCCACGGGGTCGCTGAAGTCCCCGCCCGTACGGCGGCTTTGCGCTTCGATGCTGCCGCCGGTTCTCAATCGGCCGAACGAGCGGCTCATCGCAAGGCGAAAGCTGCGCTCGGCCCGATTGGGAAGGACCGATCCTGTGTCCTCATCCACGGGCTCATTCCATGAATAGGCCAGGGAAGTGTTCCAACCACGGAGGGTCGCGCTGGTCTCGAGTTCGAGGCCGTTGATCTCGACCTCATCCGCTACGTTCTCGTAACCACCACTGACGAAATCGATCAGGTCCCGTACTTGGGTTCGGTACGTGCGGACGCTCCAGTCGCCCCACTGCGCCTGCCCGGCAATACCAAACTCGATCGTGGCTGATTTCTCGGGATCCAGGTCGTCGTTGCCGAACTGCGGCGAGTACAGCTGAAACAGGCTGGGGGCCTTGAATGCGGTCCCGGCCGAGGCAAGCAGACGCAGGCCATCGACTACCTGGAATCCATAGTCCAGGCTGCCGACCGTGTGGCTTCCGAACTCCTCGTCGTCGATGCCCCGCAGTCCGAGGACGACATCGTGCGCGCCGGCATGCGTTTGCCACTGCCCGAACACGGCGGCACGATCGCGTTCGTCCTCGGCGAAATCCTCCGGCCGGTCAACACTGTCGCGGCTGCCTTCGACCCCCAGAGTGAACAGGCTGGTACTGCCAACCTGGATGTCGTTCTGCCAGGAGGCACTGGTCGTGGCGGCATCGAATTCGTTATTGAACGTGTCGCCCTGGTAGAAGTTGCGGCGCTCCTCCCGGTTCCGGCTCACACGCACGCTGCTATCCCAGCGATCGGTCAGATGGACCGTTCCACCGACGCCGACGGTCGATTGAGAGAAGTCGGTATGGCAATCCCCGAACGGGCCAGCAAATGTCTCGACATCTCTGCAGCTGTCGAACTCGGTCGTGCCTTCATCGACGAGAAAATCGAGATTGAGCTCATAGCGGTCGGAGGGTGTGTATCGGAGCCGTCCGCTGGCGGATGCATTGTCGTACCCGTCGTCATCATCGAAGCCGTCGTCGCGCACATCGTAGCCGTCAGTCTCGAAGCTGCTCACGGACAGGTTGTAACCGAGCTGTTCGCTACGACCGCTGATGCCGGCGTCGGCGCGCTTGCTGTTGTAACTCCCGTAGCCGATGGAAGCCTCGACTCCGGCATCGTCGGCCTGGCGCGTGATGATGTTGATCACGCCGCCGAGTGCCTCGGAACCATAGAGTGCCGAGCGTGGCCCGCGCACGATTTCGATGCGCTCGATCTGGGATGCCGGGATGTGCTGGATGGACGGGGCACCATCGACCGAGGATGGATCGGCGATGCGGCTGCCGTTCACAAGGAAAAGGACCTTGCCGTTGCCGAGGCCACGCAGGTTGACCGTGGTGCTCTTGCCGAACGCGCCGCTGCGCGAAAGATCCACGCCGGCCTGGCCCGCGAGCACGTCGGGAAGCGTCGTGGCACCGGAGTCCTCGATCTGCTCACGGGTGATCACTGTGACCGGTGCGACGGCCTCGTCCGCCGTCTGGGCCGTGCGCGTAGCTGTCACGACGACCGGCGAGACGGTGGTGTCGTCCTGGCCCGGGGCCGGGGCGGACACGAGGACGGATGCGGCCACGACGGCCGCACGGGTGGTGTGCTGGTGCATGGTTGTCGTTCTCCCGGGCGCTCACCCGCGCCCTTGTTGCCGGGGCTGGCGGATGGCCGGGGGAACGAATGCTGCGCGGTGACCGGACGGCGGCCCCGGGCGTGGCGCTCCCCGCACCATCCGAGTGTCGCGCCGGGCCGGTCTCCGGGCTCGCGAGCGGGAATGTTCCCGGGGCCGATGCCTTCCCATGCCTTGCGGCACAGTGGCGGGGTGTTATCGACCCTGCGCTCGCCTACCGTTGCGGGGGCAGCGCCGGACTTGTGCACGCATCGCGCGGCACGCACCGGCTTCCCGTTTGGCCCGCCGGACGAATGCCGGCGGGACACCTGGCGCAGACGGTCACCGTAGCCGAGGCCGGGCGGCGGGGCAAGGCCGATGGGAATGGCCGGCCGCGGTGCGTTGCGAGGGGCCGTGCGTTGGGGGTTCTCGCCAAGGCGCCAAGGCGCCAAGGACGCGAAGACAAGACGATTGGCTGCGCGCGCCGGTGGCGGCGGATCGAGCCGGGCGGCCGTTCGACAACGACCGAGAGTCCTGCTCGACGGGTACCCTTCAATCGCTTTGCGTCGTTGGCGGGCTTGGCGCCTTGGCGAGAACCACCCCGGCACGGCATCGCCGCACCCACCGGAGCATCGACCCGGCACGGCACGGGCCGGCGTCTCCTACGCCGGCAGGAACGCGCGCCGCTCGCCGTGTTGCACCATCTCGATCGGGTGCTG
>CAYZHJ010000188.1:0-4033 GCA_964478305.1 uncultured Ectothiorhodospiraceae bacterium | reverse complement strand
GCCGAGCCGGCCATAACAACACAATGCCTCCCCCCGGAAGCGGATCCGGAATGCGGATCGAACGTGAATGCAACAAGGCCCGCGGTCGCTGGTCGACCATGGCGAGGCTGGTGTACACGTGATGGCACGGCTATTGCAACGGATTGGCCAGACATTTCGCGCCATGAGCGGCGTCGTCGGTTTCTGTCCGGCAGGTTCGGCAGCGACCGGCTCGTCGGCACCGGCACGACAAGGGAACAAGGCCGCATCAATGAGTGTACTGGGACGTTACTACAACGAGCTGCTCCGATTCGTTCCCCTGCTCGAGGCCCTGATCCTGTACAGCGCGGTCTACGCCGGCGCCTATCTGCGCCTGGGCGAGGCCCTGCCGGAAGGGATCAACGAAGAGCATGCGGTGATCTGGCCGGAGGCACTGACCTTCACCGTCGTGCTGCTTCTCGCCATGACCGCGATGGGCCTGTACAACAAGCGCCTGCGGGAACGGCTCGAGGGCATCGTCATCCGCCTCGTCCTGGCGTTCGCCGTCGGCATCATGATCCTGACGGTGTTCTTCTACGCCTTCATGGACATGTTCCTCGGCCGCGGCGTGTTCGCGCTGGCGCTGCTGACGGCCTTCGTCGGCATCGTCATCGTGCGCGCCTTTCTCGGCAAGCTGCTCGAGGAACCGCAGAACCTGCGCCGGATCGTGGTGCTCGGTACCGGCCACAACGCGGCCTCGCTCACCCGGCTGCGCCGCCGCACCGACCTGATCGGCCTGCGGATCGTCGGCTTCATCCCGGTCAATGGCGAAAGCGCGGAGATACCCGACGGCAGCAGGCTCGAGATCGAGGGACGGCTCTCCGACTGGGTTCGGGATCAGGGTGTCGACGAAGTGGTGGTGGCGCCGGACGAGCGACGCCAGACCCTCGACATGCACGAGTTGATGAGCTGCCGCGCACAGGGCGTGGGCGTGACCGACCTCAACACCTTCATCGAGCGCGAGACCGGCTGCCTCCAGCTCGGAGCCATGACGCCGGGCTGGTTCGCCTTCTCCAACGGCCTCAACTCGCCGCTGGTCAGCGACCGGCTCAAGCGGCTGCTCGATGTCGGCGTCAGCCTGGCGGTGCTCGTCGTCACCTCGCCGCTGATCGCGGCTGCGGCGCTGGCCATCCGGCTCGAATCCGGCCGGCAGGGGCCGATCCTCTACCGGCAGACGCGGGTGGGTCGTCACGGCCACCCGTTCCAGGTGCTCAAGTTCCGCAGCATGTGCAACGATGCCGAGCAGCCGGGCGAGGCGCGCTGGGCGCAGCAGAACGACCCGCGGGTCACGCGCGTCGGCGCCGTCCTGCGCCGTTTTCGCATCGACGAGCTGCCACAGTTGTTCAATGTCCTGCGGGGCGAGATGAGCTTCGTCGGCCCGCGGCCGGAGCGGCCCGAGTTCGTCGAGCCGCTTGAGCAGTCGTGCCCGCATTACGCCGACCGGCATCGGGTGAAGCCCGGGCTCACCGGCTGGGCGCAGATCCGCTACCCGTACGGCGCCAGCGAACAGGACGCTTTTCAGAAGCTTCAATATGACCTTTACTATGTAAAGAATCGCAGCCTGTACCTGGATCTGGTCATCCTGCTGCAGACCGCCGAGGCGGTGCTGTGGGGGCGTGGCGTTCGCTGAGGGATGGACGTGAATCGACCGGGGGACAGGAAGTGCACAGACTGCTGGAGGGGCCGATGAAGACATTGTTACCGAGCGCGTTCGCCCTCTGCCCCGGCGTCGCGCGCCGCGGCGGCATCCTGCTCGTCACACTGCTGGCAGTGACGCTGTCCGGCTGCGCCAGCGGGCCCAGTCTGCCGAAGGGCGAGTTCAAGCCGCTGCAGCAGTCCGGCCGTGGCCCGCTCTACGAGATCGGGCCCGGCGACAACCTGCAGATCTTCGTGTGGGAGAACCCGGAGCTGTCGGTCACCGTGCCGGTGCGCCCGGATGGCCACATCAAGACCCCGCTGGTGGAGGACCTGCCGGCGGCCGGCCGCACGCCGACCGAGCTGGCCCGCGACATGGAAGAGTCGCTGTCGCGCTTCGTGCGCAACCCGGTGGTCACGGTGATCGTGTCCGGCTTCGTCGGCCAGCCCGACGCGCAGATCCGTGTGGTGGGCGAGGCGACCGAACCGCAGGCGTTGCTCTATCGCGAGCGCATGACCCTGCTCGACGTGATGATCGCGGTGGGCGGGCTGACCGAGTTCGCCGCGGGTAATCGGGCAAAGCTCATCCGCGAGAGAGGCGGGAAGCGGCGAGCGGAGACCGTGCGGCTCGACGACCTGATACGCGAAGGCGACATCACGGCCGATGTCGCCGTGAGACCGGGCGACATCCTGATCATTCCGGAGGCCTGGTTCTGATGCCGCTGCACATGACGAGCCGGATACCGGGCGTTCGTCCGCCGGGATCCGGATACCAACCGAAGACGGTGCACGACGATGCGTGAGCAGATCGATCTCCTGTGGTCCTACGTGCGCGGCGCCTGGCGCTTCCGCTGGTATGCGCTCGCAGCCGCCTGGCTGGTGGCCGTGGCCGGCTGGACCATGTCGCTCAATCTGCCGGACGAGTACCGCGCCTCGGCGCAGATTCACGTGGACACGGCTTCGGCCCTCAAGCCCCTGATGCGCGGCATGGTGGTCGAGTCGAACGTGGAACGCCGCGTCGAACTGATGACCCGCACCCTGTTGTCGCGGCCGAATCTGGAGGAGATCGCGCGCCAGACGGACATGGATCTGAAGGCGGATACGCCGGCGCAGTTCGACCGGATCGTCGCGGACCTCGAGCGCCGGCTCCGGCTTTCCGGCACGGGCCGCGACAACCTCTACCGGATCACCTACCAGGGCGAGGATCCACAGCGGACGCGCGATGTCGTCAAGACGACCGTCAACCTGCTGGTCGAGGAGAGCATGGGGCGGTCGCGGCAGGACAGTGCGTCCGCGACCCGCTTCCTCGACCGCAAGATCGAGGAATACAAGGCGCGCATGGATGCCGTCGAGCAGCGCCTGATCGAGTTCCGCAAGGCCAATGCCGCCGAACTCTCCGGCGGCGGTGATTTCTATTCACGCCTGCAGGATCGCAAGAGCAAGCTCGAGGAGGCGCGATTTCAGCTCGAGCTGGCGCAGACGCGGGTCACCGAGCTCGAACGCCAGATCGGTGGCGAGACACCGGTATTCGGCATCATGCCCGAGGAAGGCGCCTCCGAGGCCCGTGTGGAGACGCCCGAACTCGACCAGAAGATCGCGAGTCTGGAGGAAGAGCTCGACCAGTTGTTGCTCAAGTACACGGAGAACCATCCACGCGTCGATACCCTGCGGCTGCAGCTCGAACGCTTCCGCGACGAGCGCGAGGAAAAACGGCGACAACTGGCGGAGGAACGTTCGGGTGAGCCCGTTGCCGCCGCCGAACCACTCGATCGGAACCCCGTCTACCAGGACATCCGGACCTCGCTGGCCCGTGCGCGCGCCGACGCGGCTGCTGCCAGGACGCGTGTCGAGCAATACCGCAAGCAGGTCGCGGAATTGCAGGAACGCGTGGACAGCACGCCCGAGATCGAGGCCAGGCACCGGGATCTCGAGCGGCAGTACCAGGAAATGAAGCAGACCCACGATCAACTGGTCCAGCGGCGCGAGACCGCCGAGATCTCCGCCGAGGTCGATCGCAGCGAGGATCAGGTGGAGTTCCGGGTGGTCGAACCACCGCGCGTACCCACGGAGCCGGCCGCGCCCAACCGGCCGCTGCTGCTGACCGCGTCGTTGGGCGCTGCAGCGCTGGGTTACGGTGCACTCGGTATCCTGCTGACACTCATCTGGCCGGCGTTCTACACGCGGACGGACTTGGAGGCCCTGCAGCTTCCCGTCCTGGGAGCGATCGGGAAGGTGCACACGGCCCGCGCGCGGCGACGCGCGCTCGTCGAACTGGCATTGTATGTCCTGGCCATCATGGGGCTGTTGCTGGCGTATGGCGTGATCATGGCCATTGCGCTCGAGTTCCTGTGAGCGGCCGCGGCCCGCGGGGCCTGGGAGA
>CAYZHJ010000187.1:0-4079 GCA_964478305.1 uncultured Ectothiorhodospiraceae bacterium | reverse complement strand
GGCTTGGGCGTGTCGGAGTTGACCGAGGTGGTGTTGATGATGGCCGCGCCGGGCCCCATGGCCCGGGCCACGGGGCGGGATGGGACAGGGTTGGCCGGAGCCGATAGTATGGTGGACCGATACCGGCCGCGCCGGGGTGCCCGGCCGAGCGCGTTTCCGGCCGGGCGGACGGCCGCGGCGACGTAACGACGCGGCGGGAGCGAAACTGCGATCATGTATTCCGGCATTGCCGCCCTCGGTTACGGCATTGCCGCCGCCGCCTTCCTGGCGGTGGCGGCGGTGCTGTTCGTCGGCTGGCGGGGCCGCGCCATGGGCCTGGCGCCGATGCTGGCCGTGCTGGCGTCGGTACTGTGGGGTGCGGGCCTGGCGTGGCTCCATGCGGAGGACGCGGTGGCCCTGGAGGCCGTGGCCGCGGCCGACGCGCTGCGCCTCGCCGGCTGGTTCGGCCTGCTCCTCGGCCTGCTGGGCTCGATCGCCCCGCGGCATACCTTCCGCGTGCTGCTGACCAGCGCCGTGGTCGCCGTCGGCCTGCTGCTGTTGATCGCGGCGAGCCCGTTCCTGCCCCTGCCGGGCGTGAAGCCCGGCGGTGCGCTGTACACGCTCGGCGCCATCGTCGCTGCGCTGGTGGCGCTGGTGCTGATCGAGCAGGTGTTCCGCAACGGCGGCGAAGAGGCGCGCTGGTCGCTCAAGTACCTGTGCCTCGGGCTCGGTACCGTCTTCGTCTACGACCTGTTCCTGTTCGCCGACGCCCTGCTCTCGCAGCGCTCGGATACGAGCTTCTGGGCCGCACGCGGCTACATCAATGCCCTGGTGGCACCGCTGATCGCCGTCTCGGCCGCGCGCAACCCGCAATGGGCGCTCGACGTCTACGTGTCGCGCCGCTTCGTCCTGCACACCGCGACCCTCGCCGCGGCCGGCGTCTACCTGGTGCTGATGGCGCTCGCGGCCTACTCGATCCAGGTCTACGGCGGCGCCTGGGCCGGACCGGTGCAGGTCGTGTTCCTGGTCGGCAGCGTGCTGGTGCTGGCGATACTGCTGTTCTCGGGCCAGATCCGGGCCCGCGCCAGGATCTTCCTGAGCAAGCATTTCTACAACTACCGCTACGACTATCGCGAGGAATGGCTGCGCTTCAGCCGCACCATGACGGCAGCGGAAGACGATCCGCGCCCGCTCGGCGAGCACGCCATCCAGGCGATCGCACAGGTGGTCGAGAGTCCGGGCGGCGTGCTCTGGCAGGTGCGCGACCATCGCCTGGAGCCGACCGCGAACTGGAACCTGCCGGAGCCGGCCGATGCCGAGGTGCCCGTGGACGGCGAACTGGCGCGCTTCCTGGTGGAAACAGAGTGGGTGCTGACGTTGCGGGAATGGCGCGAGGATCCCGCCCGCTATCGCGACATCCCGATCCCGGCCTGGCTCGAGTCCACGCCGCGCGCCTGGCTGCTGGTGCCGTTGCTGCACCATGAGCGGCTCGAGGGTTTCGTCGTGCTGGCACAGTCGCGCGCCGGCGATACCCGGCTCATCTGGGAGGACTTCGACCTGCTGAAGATCATCGGCCGGCAGGCGGCCTCCTACCTGGCGCAGGAAGCGGCGGCGCAGGCGCTCGGGCAGGCGCGGCAGTTCGAGACCTTCAACCGCTTGTCGGCCTTCGTGCTGCACGACCTCAAGAACATCATCGGGCAGTTGTCGATGCTGGCCCGCAACGCGCGCCGCCACCGCGACAGCCCGGCCTTCATGGACGATGCCGTCGAGACCATCGAGCACTCGGTCGAGCGCATGAACCAGTTGATGACCCAGTTGCGCGGCGGCAGTGGTGCCGGCGGCGCCTCTGCCGTGAATCTGGCCCGAATCGTGCAGGAATCGGTTGCGGCGCGCGCAACGGCGCTGCCGGTTCCACGGGCCGAGCTGCCCGAGCCGGCGGTGCACGTGCGGGCCGAGCGCGCGCGCCTGGCGACGGTGCTGGCCAACATCATCCAGAATGCGCAGGAGGCCACGCCCGACGAGGGCAGCGTGCGCGTGGTGCTGACCCGCGACGACAACGGAGCGAACGTGGACATCATCGACAACGGCAGCGGCATGAGCCGCGAGTTCGTGCGCGACCGCCTGTTCCGGCCGTTCGACACCAGCAAGGGGCAGACCGGAATGGGCATCGGCGCCTTCGAGGCACGCGAGTTCATGCGCGGCCTCGGTGGCGACGTGCGGGTGGACAGCAGCCCCGGCGAGGGCACCAGCTTCCGCCTGTGGTTCCCGTCGGACCGCCTGATCGACCGGCCGGTCGCGACCGCCGAGGAGGACGAGGCTTGAGCAGCAGCGAACGCAGGATTCTCGTGGTCGAGGACGACAGCGGCATCCGCAAGCAGGTGCGTTGGTCGTTCGACGACTACGAGGTCATCGAGGCCAGGGACCGCAACGAGGCCATGAGTCAGTTGCGCCGGCACGAGCCGCCCGTGGTCACCCTCGATCTCGGCCTGCCGCCGGATCCCGGCGGCGCCAGCGAGGGCCTGGCGACATTGCAGGAGATCCTCGGTGCCGCGCCGCGCACCAAGATCATCGTCATTACCGGCAACGAGGACCGCGCCCACGCGGTCGAGGCCGTCAGCCTCGGTGCCCACGACTTCTACCAGAAGCCGCTCGACCCGGACCTGCTGCGCATCATTGTTGACCGCACCTTCAAGCTGCACGAGCTGGAGCAGGAGAATCTGCGGCTGAGCGGCGGAGGTGCCGGCGCGGATTCGCCCCTGGCCGACATCATCGGTCCCAGCGAGGCGATGGACCGCGTGCGCCGGACGATCGAGAAGATCGCGCCGTCGCTGGCGACCACCTGCCTGCTGGGCGAGAGCGGCACCGGCAAGGAACTGGCGGCGCGCGCGCTGCACCGCCTCAGCCCGCGGGCGGACCGACCCTTCGTTGCGCTCAACTGCGCCGCGATCCCCGAGAACCTGCTCGAGAGCGAGTTGTTCGGCTACGAGAAGGGCGCCTTCACCGGCGCCAGCCAGCAGACGAAGGGCAAGATCGAGCACGCCGACGGCGGCACCCTGTTCCTCGACGAGATCGGCGATCTGCCCCACAGCCTGCAGAGCAAGCTCCTGCGCTTCCTGCAGGAACGCACGGTCGAGCGCATCGGCTCGCACCGCGAGATACCCGTCGACGTGCGGGTCGTCTCGGCGACCAACAAGGACCTGGACGGGCTGATGGCCGACAACGGCTTCCGCGAAGACCTGTACTATCGGCTGTGCGAGGTCATCATCCGCATCCCGCCGCTGCGCGAGCGCGCGGGCGATGCCGGCGTCATCGCGCGGCAGTTGCTGGAGACGCTGGCGGCCGAGCAGAACCGGCGCGTGCCGGCACTCACGCCCGAGGCCCGGCGCGCCATCGAGGCCCATCCCTGGCCGGGCAACGTGCGCGAGCTGGCCAACCGGCTCAAGCGGGCGGTGATCATGGCCGAGGGGCCGCAGCTCACGGCAGCGGACCTGGAGCTGGAGTCGCCGGCGGACGAGGTACTGCCGCTGAACCTGCGCGAGGTGCGCGAGGGCGCCGAGCGGCGCGCCCTGTCGCGGGCGCTGCAGCTCGCCGACGGCAACCTTTCGCGCGCCGCCGGTCTGCTCGGCATCACGCGGCCGACGCTGTATTCGCTGCTCGACAAGTTCGACATGCGCCCGGAGCGGAACGAGGGGGCCGGCGAGGAAGCCGCCGACCCCGCCGACGAGACCGGTTGATTGACGGGTCGCGACCACCCTGTGTCGCAGAAACGCCGCGGAGACTGTACGAGATGTTCCATGCAAGCAGGACGACATCCGGATTGCCCCTGACGACCGCCTGGCCCGTGCTGGTGCTGGCCCTCGCGCTGTTCGCCGGATGCAGCCAGGAGCCGACCCCGGCCGAGCGGCTGGAGCAGGCGCGCGAGTACCATTCCGACGGCGAGTTGCGCTCGGCGATCATCGAGCTGCGCAACGCGCTCCAGGAGGAACCGGACAATGCCGAGGCCCGCGCGCTGCTCGGGCGCATCTACCTCGAGCACGAAGATCTGAAAGCCGCCGAAAAGGAGCTCCGGCGCGCCCTGGATCTGGGTTATCCGCGCCATG
>CAYZHJ010000186.1:0-4099 GCA_964478305.1 uncultured Ectothiorhodospiraceae bacterium | reverse complement strand
GCGTTGTTCGGCGACTTCGCGCAGGACGGGATCGGGGTCGACGGCGACGGGGTTGTCGACCATCTCGAGCAGCGGCAGGTCGTTGCGGGAATCGCTGTAGAAGGTCGCCCCGGCCAGGCCCATGTCGTTCTCGTCCAGCCATTGCTCCAGCCGGGCAACCTTGCCCTCGCGGAAGCTGGGGGTTCCTTCCACCTCGCCCGTATAGCGCTTTCCGTTCATGGCCGGTTCGGTCGCGATCAGGGTGTCCACGCCCAGCATTTCGGCGATGGGCTCGGTCACGAAGCGGTTGGTGGCGGTGATGATCATCAGGTGGTCGCCCGCCTTTCGGTGCCTTGTCAGCAGGTGCGGAGCACCGGGTGCGACGATTGGCGCGATCCTGCGCTCGACGAAGCTTGTCCGCAACCGCTCGAGCTCGGCCGGCTCGACGCGCGCGAGTACCTGCAGCGAGAAACGCAGGAACTCGTGAATGTCGAGTGTGCCCTCCTGGTACTGATGCAGGAACCGATCGTTCTGCTTCCGGTAGTGGTCCCCGTCGACCACACCCTCTTCGGCGAGGAATTCGCCCCACAGATGGTCGCTGTCGTCGATGATCAGGGTGTGGTCGAGGTCGAATATCGCAAGCGTCATGCAATGGCTCCGCGGGCAGGGCGCGCGCATTGTAGCAGAGCCGCTCGCTGGCGCCGTCAGGGCATTTGTGGAACAATGCCGGCAAGTGACGATTCCAGCAGAAATTACATAAGTGATTGATTCGGAAGGTTATAGGGCAAACGTAGGCATCATCCTGACGAACGACGAGGGGCGGGTCTTCTGGGCCCGCCGCAAGGGGCAGAACGCTTGGCAGTTTCCGCAGGGTGGTGTGCGTGCGCACGAGACGCCGGTGCAGGCGATGTACCGTGAACTCGACGAGGAAACCGGGCTGCAACCGCACCACGTCGAGTTGATCGGTCATACCCGCCGCTGGTTGCGTTATCGACTGCCGGCACGGTACATCCGGCGGCGCTCGCGGCCGGTCTGCATCGGCCAGAAACAGCGCTGGTTCATGCTGCGGCTGGTGGGCGACGAGGACTGCGTCGATCTCGACCGCAGCGATCGTCCCGAGTTCGCGGAATGGTGCTGGGTGGATTACTGGCGGCCGCCGGAAGAGGTGATCTTCTTCAAGCGCCGGGTCTATCTCAAGGCACTGCGCGAACTGGCGCCGCTGGTGCCGCCGCAACAAGAGAACGCAGGGAACGCGGTCACGGGACGGCGCTGATCCCGCGTGTTCACTGCCGGGCTCCGCGTCCGGACTTTCTCCTGATCTGACCGGGTCGAATCCATGCTGTCGACGCTCCGCCGCATAGTCCAGGAAGTGAGTTCGGCCCCGGGGCTGGATGCGGCACTCGGCATCATCGTCCGCCGGGTTCATGCGGCCCTTCGGGTCGATGCCTGCTCGGTCTATCTCGCCCAGCTCGAGGACGGCCCGCAACGCCTGATCCTGCGTGCCGGTCATGGCATCAATCCCGATGCCGTCGGCAAGGTCTCGTTGCTGCCCGAGGAGGGACTGGTCGGCCTGGTGGCCCAGCGCGCCGAGCCGCTCAACCTGGAGCGGGCGACCAGCCATCCGCGCTACATGCCCACCGAGATCTACGGGGATCGTCACTTCGAGACCTTCCTGGGCGTGCCGATCATCCACCAGAGCCGGGTGCTCGGGGTACTGGTGGTCGCGCACGAGGAAGGGCGTCGCTTCGGCGAGGACGAAGTCACGTTCATGGTGACCCTGGCGGCGCAGCTCGCGGCCAGCATCATGCATGCCGTCGTCGGCGAGGAGGCGTTCCAGGTCCAGAGCGGCCAGGCCGGCAGCGCGGGCATCGTCAAGGGACTGTCCGGGGCCCTCGGCGTGGGCATCGGCGAGTGCGTCGTGGCCTATTCACCGTCGGCACTGGATGATATCCCCGATCGCCGCGCCTCCGATCCCGAGGTGGAACTGAAGCGGCTGCAGACGGCGATCGACGAGACCAAGGCGGACATCAACGCCCTGTCCGAGGACATGCGCAGCATTCTGCCGGATGAAGAACGCGCCCTGTTCGATGTCTACGTGATGATGCTGGATGGCGAATCCCTCTGGAGCGACGCCGAGGAGACCATTCGCAACGGCTTGTGGGCACCGAGCGGACTGCGACGGACGATCCAGAACCACGTGCGCCAGTTCCAGGAAATGAACGATGCCTATCTGGCCGAACGCGCCAGCGACATTCGCGACCTGGGGCGGCGCATCCTGATGAAGCTGCTGGCCAGCGAGGAGGGGCCGCGCGAGTACCCCGAGCGGACCATCCTGGCCGGCCACGAGGTGAGTGCGGCCCAGATCGCGGAGGTCCCGCGCGAGCGCCTGTCGGGGATCGTGTCCATGCGCGGCTCGGGTTCGTCGCATGTCGCGATCCTGGCCCGGGCGCTGGGCATCCCGACGGTGATGGGAGCGAGCGACCTGCCGATCACCCGCCTGGAAGGCAAGGAGCTGATCGTCGACGGCTATCTCGGCTGGGTGTTCGTGCAGCCGGACGACGATATCAAGGAGGAATTCGTCCGCCTCGTGGGCGAGGAACAGGAGCTGACGGAGCAGCTGCAGGAGCTGAAGGAACTCCCGTCGGTCACCTCCGACGGGGTGCGGATCTCGCTGCTGGCCAACACCGGCCTGCAGGCCGAGATCAGTCCGGCACTGATCGAGGTGGCCGACGGTCTCGGCCTGTATCGCACGGAGATGCCCTTCCAGGTGCGCGACCGGTTTCCGGGCGAGGACGAGCAGTTCCAGATGTACCGCCGGCCGCTGGAGGCCTTTGCGCCCCTGCCCTGCGTGTTGCGTACGCTGGATATCGGTGGCGACAAGAAACTGCCGTATTTCTCGGTCGAGGAGGACAACCCGTTTCTCGGCTGGCGCGGTATCCGGGTGACGCTGGACCACCCCGAGATCTTTCTCGTCCAGATGCGCGCCATGCTGCGCGCCAACGAGGATCTCGGCAACCTCCGGGTGCTGCTGCCGATGATCTCGCGCCTGGAGGAGCTGCAGCAGGCGATGGCACTGATCCAGCGTGCCCACCGGGAACTGCTCGACGAGGGACTGGATACGCCGTTGCCGCCGATCGGCGTGATGATCGAGGTGCCGGCGGCGGTCTATCAGATCGAGTCGATCGCCAAGCGGGTGGACTTCGTGTCCGTCGGCAGCAACGACCTGACCCAGTATCTGCTGGCGGTCGACCGCAACAACGAGCGTGTCGCCAAGATGTACGACAGCCTGCATCCGGCGGTGCTGCACGCGCTGGTGCAGATCAAGCGGGGCGCGGCCCGGCACGGCAAGCCGGTCAGTGTCTGCGGCGAATTCGCGGGCGATCCGCTGGGCGCGGTGCTGCTGCTGGGCATGGGCATCGACAGCCTGTCGATGAGCGCCGGCAGCCTGCTGCGGATCAAGTGGGTGGTGCGCACCTTTTCCCAGGAGCATGCGCGCGAGGTACTGGAGCGGGCCCTGGAAATGGAGGACGGCCGCTCCGTGCGCGCCATGATGATCGAGGAACTCGAAAAGGCCGGCCTCGGTGGCCTCATCCGCGCGGGCAAATGAGGGAACCACAGATGAACACGGATGCTGCCGCCCGCCAGCCGCCGGCATGTCAGATCTGCGCTGAGGGCGCGTCGGTTCAAGAAGGCTCGGAAAATCGAACCACGAATGAACACGAATAAACACGAATGTGAAACAACGTTCGACGAGCGGGCGTCGGAACTGCGCTGATACTCGGTGGATCATTCCAGCGTCACGATGGCAAGACTCTGGCAGCGAAGCTCCGGAAGCGGTTCCGCCGGCAACCCTATTCGTGTTCATTGCTCGGCGCATCCCTGTGCCTCACCCCTTCGGGGCCTGCGCTGCGCGCAGTCCTAATTTGCTCCCGGCAAATTAGTCGCGGTTCCCATGGAGGCCTCGGCTGAACTGACTCGCCATCAGCGCAGCTCCGACACGGCCGGAGCAAATGGGCGGCAGCATCTGAGTTCATCTGTGGTTCCTGCCCTGCTCACGTCCCTCACAACGGCCGCACGACGGCCAGGATGACAATGGCGATGAGGAGGACGGTGGGGATTT
>CAYZHJ010000185.1:1838-4190 GCA_964478305.1 uncultured Ectothiorhodospiraceae bacterium | reverse complement strand
GGAACCAGCTCCCAGTCGCCGAGACCGTAGACATCATCCTCGATCATCTGCTTGATGATCTCATTGCCATCATTGCCGGACTCGATACCGTAGATCTTGCCATCGAACTTGTCGCGGTGCTCGTCAAGGTCCGAGAAACTGGTAACCCCCGCGTCGTACACGTAGGCGGGCACCGCCACCGTATACTTCGCTTCCGGCATGTTGATGGTGACCTTGTCGATCTTTCCGTCGAGCATGAACGGCTTGATCATGCTCCGCTGCGAGGGGAGCCAGCTCCATGTTCCGACGTCCGCATCACCGGACGCGAGACTCTGGAACATTATCGACACGGATGCCTTGGTGACCTTGGCATCGTAGCCGATCTGGTTCAGCAGCCACTGCGCCGTATACGTCTTGGCGGCCTCCCCGGTCCAGTTGGCGGTCGTCAGGTGCACACCCTTGCAGTCCTTCTCTCCGAACGCTGCCCCGGAGAACGCCAGCATCGTGGCGATCGTCCCCGCAGCAAGACATTGTGAAACGTAACGCATGTCGGTTCCTCCCGGGACGAACGGCGACGGCCGGCGCCTGAGACAATTTGGTGCCGGCCTGCACGATCGCCCCTCATCTTCGAATCCACGCCGGTCTCAGCCCGGTCGCGGGTGGGCCTACGGGTATATCGGTCACCGTTGCCGCCGCTCCCACTCGGGATTTACCCAGGTCGGCACGTCTTCCCGTGGAAGCGATTCGTGCCCGAGAATCAGATCCGCTGCCTTCTCGGCGATCATGATCGTCGGGGCGTTCAGGTTGCCGCTGACGATCGTCGGCATGACCGACGCGTCCACGACATGCAGTTGCTCCATCCCGTGCACCGCCGTTGCGCCGTCCACGACGGCCTCCGCGTGCGAGCCCATGGCGCAGGTACACGAGGGATGGAAAGCGGTATGCGCGGTGCGTCTGATGAAAGAGTCGAGGTCGCTGTCGCGAGTGACGCCACCCCCCGGCGCCACCTCCTCGCCCGCATATGCCGCGAGCGCCGGCTGCCCCAGGACCTCGCGGGTCAGCCGGATACCGGCGCGCATCGTCGCCAGGTCCTCGGACTCGCTCATGTAGCGGGGATCGATCGCCGGATGGCGCCGCGGGTCGGGCGAGCGCAGGCGGACCGTGCCGCGCGAGCGTGGCCGCATCGGGCCGACCTGGGCCTGGAAGCTGTGCCCGGCAACGGCGGGACGACCGTCCGTGCCAACGGCGAGCGGGGCGAAGTGGTGCTGCAGGTCCGGATGACGAACACCGGCGCGCGAACGGATGAAGCCGCCGGCCTCGAAGTGATTCGTCGCGCCGTGGCCGCGGTGCAACAGCCACCACTGCAGTCCGACCCGGATACGATTGTGCGGGCGCAGCGCCGGGGACAGCGATACCGGCCGCCGGCAGCGGTGCTGCACGTAGACCTCGAGATGGTCCTGCAGGTTTGCGCCGACACCCGGCAGGTCGGCCCGCACCCCGATGCCGTGCTCGCGCAGATGGGCGCCCGGCCCGATCCCTGACAGCATGAGCAGCTGCGGCGAGGCAATTGCACCTGCGGCCAGGATCACCTGCCGCTGCGCCCGTGCCTCGACCCTGTCCTCGCCCTGCGTGTACTCGACGCCCACGGCCTGGCGACCCTCGACGATGACGCGATGCGCCAGCGCCCGCGTGCGCACGTCCAGATTCGGCCGGCCCAGCACCGGCTCGACGTAGGCCCGGTAGGCGCTGCAGCGCACGCCGTCGCGCACTGTCATCTGCATCGGGCCGAAACCCTCCTGGCAGTAGCCGTTCATGTCCGGCGTGTACGGGTAGCCGGCCTGGGTGCCGGCATCCACGAACGCACCGTAGAGCGGTGACCAGCCGCTGCCGGTCGTTACGTGCAGCGGCCCGTCGCCACCGTGATAGGCATCGGGGCCGAGGTCGCGCGTCTCGGCCCGGCGGAAGTACGGCAGGCAATGGCGGTAGGACCAGTGCGCCAGGGCGGGATCCCCGGCCCAGCGTTCGTAGTCGAGTGCGTGCCCGCGGACGTAGGCCATGCCGTTGATGGCCGAGCTGCCGCCGAGCACCCGGCCGCGGGGCGTGGGCATCCGTCGTCCCCCGAGCCCGGGCTGGGGTTCCGTGCTGTAGCCCCAGTTGTATGCCGTCGAGCTCATCGGATAGGCGAACGCGGCCGGCATGTGGATCCGCCAGTCCCAGGCGGGCGCGCGCCCGCCCGCTTCCAGCAGCAGGACCCGTGCGTCGGCGTCCTCGCTGAGGCGGCGTGCCAGGACGCAGCCGGCCGAGCCGGCGCCGACAATGATGTAGTCCCACGTCCGACCCGAGCCGTCGCCTGTCATTGCACCGGTCCGCACC
>CAYZHJ010000185.1:0-1738 GCA_964478305.1 uncultured Ectothiorhodospiraceae bacterium | reverse complement strand
GCGCGGCGCACGACCTCGTCCTCGTCCCGGAAGGTCAGCACCGACATCACGGGGCCGAAGATCTCCTCGCGCACGATCTTCATCTCATCCGTGCACTCGTCGAACACCGTCGGCTCGACGAAGGCCCCGCTCGCCAGCGCGCCTTCCGTCGCGCGTTCGCCACCACACAGGACCTTCGCGTTTTCTGCCTTGCCGGAGTCGATGTAGCCCAGCACCACTTCCATGTGCGCATGCGACACGAGCGGCCCGACCTGCGTGGACTCGTCCAGCGGGTCGCCGAGCCTGAGTTTCGCCGTGCGCTCCAACAGGCGTTCCAGGAACCGCTCCTTGATGTTTTCGTGGAGAAAGACACGGGTACCGTTGGTGCAGATCTCACCCTGGCTGTAGAAGTTGCCCATCATCGCGCCCGATACAGCCTCCTCGATGTCGGCGTCGTCGAACACGATGAAGGGCGACTTTCCCCCGAGCTCGACCGTTACCTCCTTCAGCGTGCTCGCGGCATCGGCCATGATCTTCTTGCCGGTCCCGGCCTCGCCCGTCATCGATACCTTGTCGATGCCGGGGTGCGTGGTCAGCATCCGCCCGACGTCACCATGGCCCTGGACGACGTTGAACAGACCGTCGGGCAGACCGGCATCGTTGAACGCGCGCGCAAGCTCGAGCGCGGACAACGGCGTAAGCTCCGCCGGCTTGAACACGAGCGCATTGCCCGTCGCGAGGCAGGGAGCCGATTTCCAGCACGCGATCTGGATGGGATAGTTCCACGCGCCGATGCCGGCGCAGACCCCGAGGGGTTCGCGACGGGTATAGACGAAGGCGCGCGACAGGTCCGTGTACTCGCCGTGGATCCCGGCAGCGATGCCCGCGAAGAAGTCGAGGCATTCGGCGCCGGACTCGATGTCGGCCTCGGGCGTTTCCTGGATCGGGCGTCCCGTATCGAGACTTTCCAGCCGAGCGATTTCCATCTTGCGCTCGCGCAGGATCTGCGCGGCTCGCCGCAGTGTGCGGCCACGCTCCGCGCCGGTCAGCCGACCCCACTCCTTCTGTGCGCGACGCGCCGCGGCCACGGCGTCGTCCACGTCCGCCTGCGCCGCGGAAGGGACGGTGCACAGTTCCTCGCCGTTCGTCGGGTTGACGTCGGCGAACGTCGTGTCACCGCTGCCGTTGGTGAAACGACCATTTATGAACATGTTGTGATGCTCGATGCGCATGGTGTTGCCCTCCGCTGCTGAAGGATGGGCACCGGCGCCGGCCCTGCCACCGCTGACGCCGCGAGCGCGTCCGGTCGTCACGACTGCGGCGTTGCGCTGACCTCCCAATGCGGCACCCAGTTGCCCTGGACCCGCAGCTCGACGCCCGCCTGATCCTCGAGCAGCCTGCAAACGGTCATTTCTCCCGCTTCGGGGCCGTACGCCTCAAAGGCCTTGCGGAATCGCCGGTAGGTGGACTGTGTCAGCTCGCCGTCGATGCCCGCCTCTTCCAGCAAGCCGGTGATCAGATCGAGATCCTTCATCACGAGCGACAACGGGAACGACGGGTCGTAGTGGCCGGCGAAGATCGACGGCACGTCATGCTGCATGACGAAACTGTCGGCAGCGCCGCCCTTCATCGCCTCCCACCAGACATCGGGCTCGAGGCCGGCCAGCTTTGCCGACACCATGGCCTCGCCGATTGCAGCCGCATGGATCTTCCAGATCTGGTTGTTCACGAGCTTGGCCACGTACCCGTTGCCGTGCTG
>CAYZHJ010000184.1:0-4194 GCA_964478305.1 uncultured Ectothiorhodospiraceae bacterium | reverse complement strand
CGTGCGCTTGTGGCTCGTGGTGGGCTAATGGCTGCAGATGGTGCTGTCGTTGGTGGGGCCGCCGAAGGAGGCCCATCTTGGTTTCACCCCGATTGTTGGGCCTCCTTCGTCGGCCCAACCTACGTCCTGTTTCCTGCCATCTGCCATCTGTCATCCCCCGTCCTTTTCCCATGCCGCCCCATCTACCGCTCTGGTACGATTACCCCAAACCCGGAAGAGGCAGCAAACATGGCATCGATCGAACGGCTGCTGGCCTGCGGCCAGTCGCTCTGGCTGGACTACGTGGACCGCAACCTGCTGACCGGCGGAGGCCTGGCACGACTGGTGGACGAGGGCCTGCGCGGGGTGACCAGCAACCCCACCATCTTCCACCAGGCCATCACCGGCTCCGACGCCTACGACGAGGCCATCCTCGATCTGCTGCAGGCCGATCACGAGATCGATGCCGAGACCCTGTACGAATGGCTCGCCATCCAGGACATCCAGATGGCCTGCGACCTGTTGCAGCCGGTGTACGAGCGAAGCGAGGGCGCCGACGGTTTCGTCAGCCTGGAAGTGTCGCCGCATCTCGCCCACGAGACACAGGCCACGATCGACCAGGCACGCCACCTGTGGCGCTCGGTCCACCGTGCCAACCTGATGGTGAAGGTGCCGGCGACCGAGGCCGGCCTGCCCGCGATCGAGGCACTGATCGCCGAGGGCATCAACGTCAACGTGACGCTGCTGTTCGCGGTCGAGCGCTACGAGCAGGTGTTCGCGGCCTACACGCGCGGCCTGGCGCAGAACGATCACCCGCACGATGTCGCGTCGGTGGCCTCGTTCTTCGTCAGCCGTGTCGACGGCCTGATCGATCCGAAGCTCGACGCGATCGGCGGTGATGCCGCCGATCTGCGCTCGAAGGCCGCCATTGCCAATGCGCGCACCGCCTACCAGTCGTTCCTGCGCCTGCGGCGCGAGCCGGAGTTCGCCGCTCAGGAGCGGCGCGGCGCGCGCGTGCAGCGGCCGCTGTGGGCCAGCACCAGCACCAAGGATCCGAACCTGCCGGACACGTATTACGTCGACAACCTGATCGGCGCGGACACGGTCAACACCGTGCCGCCGAAGACGCTCGACGCCTTCGTCGAGCACGGCGATGCGCACGAGATGCTGAGCGACGACATCGACGCCGACCGCGCCGTGCTGGCTGCGCTGGAGAAGAACGGCATCGATCTCGCGCAGATCACCACCGAGCTCGAGGCCGACGGCGTGCAGAAGTTCGTCGATTCCCACGACGCCCTGGTCGAGGCCCTGCACGGCAAGCTGACCGACGTGAGTGCGCGCTACGCGTCGTCGCTCTGAAACCGGAATTCGCTTCGCGCCCCCTCACCCTGTCCCTCTCCCCAAAGGGGAGAGGGGACCCTTCGCTCGGAGCAGTACTGTCTTCAGCCTCCCTTGCCCCGGGAGCGGGAAACCCTCGTTTCAACGCGGCAATGCCTTCAGCCCCTCTCCCTTCGGGAGAGGGGTTGGGGTGAGGGCTGCGAGCGAAGCGAGCTCGACAATGAAACAGGCGTCAAGAATGTTGGGCCTCCTTCGTCGGCCCAACCTACGGTGCCAGCGGACCCAGCGCCTCGAACAACGGACCGAGATGTTCCCGGTAACGTAGCCACCGCCCTACCGAGCGTGAATACAACGGCTGCCTGACCTGGTTCAGGCTGGCCGTCGGGACCGCACGCCGTGTCTCGTGGAAGGCCAGGCAGCGCTCGTCCCATTCCAGCCCGCAGTGATCCAGCAGCGCACGCACGCGCGCTTCCGGCTCCGCCACCAGTTCCTCGTAACGCAGCTCCAGCATGCAACCGACTGGCAGCACGTTGCGCCAGTGCTCCATCAATTCCGCGTAGGCACGGTAGTAACGACCCAGATCCTCGAGGTCATGGGAGAATGCGTAACGCCCGACGAACGGGCGCTCGAAACAGGAAATGCAGGTATCCGCCGGATCGCGCAGGACATGCACGATGCGCGCGTTCGGCAGCGCTGCCGCGATCAGGCCGAGGTAGCGGAAATTGGGCGGCATCTTGTCGGTGACGCGATCCGCCCCGCCGAAGGCATCCACCACCGTTTCCCGGTACCGGCTTCCCAATCGGCTCATCAGCTCCGGCGCTGCCTGCGCGAACGCCTCGGGAAACGAGCCGCCCGACTCGCGCGCCAGCGCATCGACATGGCGCTCCAGGTCCATGCGCTCGCCCGCGCCGTGGGCGCGCGGATGGCTCGCCAGGATCTGCTCGACCAGCGTGGTGCCCGAGCGCGGCATGCCGACGATGAAGACCGGCGCGGCGGTCGGATCGCCGCCGCCCGCGAGCGCGGCCAGTCGTTCGGCGGTGAACTTGCGCGCGATCGCGGCGAGCTCGGCGCGTTCCGCTTGCGGGTCGGCGTCCGGATCCTCGTGCCAGCAGCGACCCGCTTCGCGCCAGCAGTCGATGACCGCGTCCGGCGATGCGTCCGCGTCGACCAGCGCCTTGCCCAGGGCATATTGCAGGTACATGCGTCCGCGCGGCGGCAATCCCGCCTCCGCGCACAGTGCCCGCAGGCGATCGAGATCGGGGTCCCCCGCATCGAAGCGCTTCACCTGCGACAGGTAGTACCAGCTCTCCGCATCCGTCGGCGAGCATTCCAGCGCCGCCCGAAAGGCCCGTTCGGCGGCCTCCGTGTGTCCCATCACGGCCAGCGCATTGCCCAGTTGCCGCTGCGCGGCGGCATCCCCGGGGCGCAGCTCGGCGGCCCGGCGATGACTCGCCGCCGCCTCGTCCAGCCGCCCCGTGTCCATCAGGAGGTTGCCCAGGTTGTTGTACACGTCGGCGACATCGGGGTCGCGTTCCAGCGCGGTCCGGTACAGCGACTCGGCCTCCTCGATGCGTCCCTGCCCGGCCAACAGCAGGCCGAGGTTGTTCAGCGCCGACACGTGCCCCGGCTGTTGTTCCAGCGCGGCGCGGTAGCCCGCTTCCGCGCCCGCGGCATCGCCCGTCGCCGCCAGGCTGTCGCCGAGCCGGTGGTGCGCCTCGGCGAAGTCCGGGCGGATCTCCAGCACCTGCCGGAAGCACTCGCCGGCCTCTTCCGGCCGTCCCGCGGCGGACAGGCTCAGGCCCAGGTTGAACCGCGCCTCGGGAAACCGCGGCCGCAATCGCAGCGCCCGGCGGTAGCTCTTCGCGGCCTCCTCGTGCCGGCCCGCGCGCGCCAGCAGCAGGCCGTGGTTGTTGTGGCCCTCGGCGTTGTCCGGCTCGATCTGCAGGGCCTTGCGATGCGCCCGCTCGGCCTCTTCCAGCCCGCCCAGCGCCTCCGCGCTCATCGCCAGCGCATGCCACCCCACCGCCGCTTGCGGCCACTTGCGGGTGAAGGTGCGCGCCGGCTCGATCGCCTCGGCGAAGCGCCGTGCGCGGCAGAGCGCGATCAGTTGCTGCGCCTCCTGCGGATCCGGCGCGGAACCCGCCTTGCGGCCCTGGCGGCGTGCCTTGCGGTTCATGGCCCGTGTCCGTGAGAGGGGTCGCCCATCACGCCGGTTCCCGTGCATCGTCCGGCGCCAGCGGCCCCAGCGCCTCGATCAGCGGCTGCAGGTGACCGCGATACCGGCGCCAGCGGCCGACCGACCGTCGATGGATCGGCTCACGCACCTGCTGCGTGCTGGCCGTCTTCACGGAACGGCGGTTCGCATGGAACGCGAGACAGGCCGGATCCCATTCGAGCCCGCAGTGGTCCAGCAGGCACCGCACCCGCGGTTCGGGTTCGGTCACCAGTTGCTCGTATTCCAGCTCGAGCATGCGGCCGGCGGGCAGCACCTCGCGCCAGTGATCCATCAGGCCTGCATACGCCCGGAAGTAGCGGCCGAGCTCTTCGAGATCGTAGCTGAACGGCTGCCAGCCGCTGAACAGGTGCATGAAGCACGACAGGCAGGTATCCAGCGGATCGCGACGGATGTGGACGATGCGCGCGTTCGGCAGGGCGGCGGCGACCAGGCCGAGATACTGGAAATTCGCCGGCATCTTGTCGACCACGCGATCGACGTCCGCGACCGGATCAATCACGCGGCGACGATAGTGCTCGCCGAGCAGGGTCAGTTCCTCCGGCGGCATGCCGGCCAGCCAGTCGGGATAGGCGTGTCCGCTCGACTCGCTCTTCGACGCGACGAGGCGGCCCAGGTCCCTGCACTCGCCGGCCCCGTGCACG
>CAYZHJ010000183.1:2779-4216 GCA_964478305.1 uncultured Ectothiorhodospiraceae bacterium | reverse complement strand
CACCAACTTCGTCACGGTCTGGGTGATCGCGGCCTTCCTGCTGTTCGAGCTGGGCGTGCATTTCAGCGGCGCGGATCTGGGCAGCTGGTTCGCGATATGGGCGCCGCTGACCCCGCTGATTGCCGTGCTGGTCGGATTCCTGCCGGGCTGCGGACCGCAGATCATCGTCACCGCGCTCTACCTGACCGGCGCGATCCCGCTGGCCGCACTGCTCGGCAATGCCATCAGCAACGACGGCGACGCCCTGTTCCCCGCGATCGCGCTGGCCCCGCGGGCGGCGATCGTGGCCACGCTGTACACCGGCATCCCGGCCCTGCTGGTCGGCTACGGGGCGTACTTCCTGCTGGCCTGACCGTCCGATGCGACAGGGTTCCGCAAGAATGGCACGGCTCTTGCTTTATTTCTGGTACGGCATCTTTCCCGTTCACCGGCCTTTGGCCACTGCGGGGGTGCGGCACCGGTATCCGGGGGGAGCGGTGCCGCACCGATGCCGTCTTGATGATCCGCTTCGCTCCCGCTCCTGCCCATCCGTGTCACATCGACGTCGAATCGTGACGAGCCTCCGCCGGCTCCGGTGCATTCGGCGGGCGTCCCGTCTCACCGCGAGACACGCTACCTGCTATCATCCTGCCCGCAGCGGCACGTCATGCATACGTCATTGCGGAATCGCACCATGCTCCGAGGCTTTCCGACCCTGTTGTTCAGCCTGGCATTGCTGGGCCCGCCGCCGGCCCTGGCCGACGCGGCGACGGAGTACTTTGCCCGCGGCCAGCAGGCGTACGAGCAGGAGGATTACAAGACCGCCTTCGAGCACTGGGAACGCGCCGCCGCGCTGGAGCACGCCGAGGCGGAATTCCGTCTCGGCGTCATGTACGACGAGGGCAAGGGTGTAGAAGCCGATCCGAACAGCGCCCTCGAGTGGTACCGCCGGGCGGCCGGACACGGCAGTGAACAGGCCCAGTACAACCTGGGACAGATGTATGCCTCGGGCCGGGGCGTCGACAGGGACGAGGCACGAGCGGCGCACTGGTACGGCCTGGCGGCGGAGCGTGGCAATGCCCACGCCCAGTACACGCTCGGCCTGATGCATGCCCGGGGACGCGGTGTCGAGCAGGACCGGCCACTGGCATGGGCCTGGCTGACCGTGGCCATCCACAACTTCAATCCCAACATGTTCCGTGACAATGCCAACGAGGTCCGCGCCGAACTGGAAGAACAAATGACCGAGCCCGAACGGGAACGGGCGCAGGAAATCCTCGACGAATGGGAGTCGGCGCGGCGCTGAGTCGCGGCCTGTCGGAACGCGGCGCAGGCCGGAACGCGGCCGAAGGGAGCTTTCCGGCGGTGCGTACGAAAGCCCCCGTGCTGTCCACTCGATAATCCGCCGGATGGCTCCGGCGCGGTGGAGCATGACGCGCGCCGGCATTCGGTTACGCG
>CAYZHJ010000183.1:0-2679 GCA_964478305.1 uncultured Ectothiorhodospiraceae bacterium | reverse complement strand
TCGGTTACGCGGTTGCGATGGCTGGTCGCAATCCGGCCTACGGCAATCCGGGCCGGGTGCCGCAACGTGCGCAGGCCGGAACGCGACCGGAGGGAGCTTTCCGGCGGTGCGAACGAATACCGCCGGGCCGGCCGCCCGATCGTTCGCCGGATGGCTCCGGCGCGGTGGAGCATGACGCGCGCCGGCATTCGGTTACGCGGTTGCGATGGCTGGTCGCAATCCGGCCTACGGCAATCCGGGCCGAGTGCCGCAACGTGCGTAGGCCGGAACGCGACCGGAGGGAGCTTTCTGGCGGTGCAAACGAATACCGCCGGGCCGGTCCGCCCGATCGTTCGCCGGATGGCTCCGGCGCGGTGGAGCCCGGTGCGTGTCGACATGCGGGTGCCGGAGTGCGGTGGCCGGTCGCAATCCGGCCTACGTGCGTGGCTGCCGGGCCGGGAGCGTTTCCAGCAGACCGGCCGTGATCACCAGCACCGCGCCGGCCACCACCGTCGGTCCGAATGGCTCGTCGGCGAACAGCGCCGCGGAAACGGCACCGACCACTACCTCGCTCATGAACAGGATGCCCACCCGCGCGGGCTCCAGCCGCTGCGCGGCCCAGACGATGGCGACCAGCGAGCCGGCCCACCAGATGATCCCGAGTGCGAGGACCCAGCCGGCCAGTTCCGGGAGTCCCTCGGCCGCGGGACCCGGCAACGCCGGCGCCAGCGGCAGGAACAGCAGCGCGGTGACGGTCGCGCCCACGAGGAAGAAGGTATTCCCCTCCACCGGACCACTATGCTCCTGGGTATGGATACCGGTGGACGACAGCGACCAGAGCACGCCCGAGGCCAGTCCGAGCCAGTCACCCAGCCGATGCGGCAACGGCACTTCGCCGGTGCCGCCCAGCACCAGGCCGATACCGAACAGACCGAGTCCGATCGCCAGATAGCGCCACCAGCGGATCGGCCAGCCGAACCAGAAGCGGCCGATCAGGGTGCTCCAGATCGGGGTGAGATAGAACATCAGGATCACCACGGCGACCTGGCCGTAGAGCAGGGCGTTGGAGTAGAGCACGAAGGCGGCGCCGCCGAGCATCATGCTGAACATGGCGGGGCGCCCGGTGGCACGAAGGCGCGCGCGCATTGCCCAGGCAAAGGGCGCCAGCGCCAGCAGGCCGCAGAGCACCGCCAGCAGCGTGGCCCAGGGCCCGTCCGCGCCGAGCGCCTCGACACGCCGCAGCGGCATCCAGTAGATGCCCCACAGCGCACCGGCCGTGACGGCCGCCACGGAAGGCAGGACGATGCGATGGTCATGCTCGAACGCGCTGTTCACCAACCCTCCGGAAGCGGATTGCGGAGACGGGAAATGGTGCCGGCGAGAGGAATCGAACCTCCGACCTACTGATTACGAATCAGTTGCTCTACCGACTGAGCTACACCGGCACGGGACGGGCGGCGGGAGGGCGCAGGATAGCGGCCGGCCGCGGCCGTGTACAGTATTCGCGGCTGGAGCGGCTGACCGGGATCGAACCGGCATCTCGACCTTGGGAGGGTCGGGTTCTACCATTGAACTACAGCCGCGTCGCCGCCACATGGTAGGGAGCGGCCGTATCGGGCGCAAGCGACGCAATGCCGGTGCCGGGACGCCCCGCGCCACGGCGGCCGGGGTGCAACGGAGACGGCACATGCAAGTCACGGTCAACGGCGAATCCTGCGAGTTGCCCGAAGGCCTCCGGGCGGACGAACTGATCGAGCGCATCGGGCTCGCCGACCAGCGCATCGCGCTCGAGGTCAACCGCGAGATCGTGCCGCGCAGCGAGTACGGGCAGACCACCCTGCACGAAGGCGACCGCGTCGAGATCGTCCGCGCCATCGGCGGCGGTTGAGACGATCCGGTCGCTCAACGGATACGGGGACACTGGCCAGGGAACCGCGAATGAACACGAATACACACGGATTTCGTGTTCATTCGCGGTTCTCCTTATGATGCGTCCATGGACGCAGGAGAGAGATGATGGCGACAGTGCCGAAAGAGGTGTCGATCGACGATCCGCTGGTTATCGGACAGCGGCGCTACCAATCGCGCCTGCTGGTCGGTACCGGCAAGTACCGCGACCTGGAACAGACACGCGCGGCGATCGAGGCCAGTGGCACCGAGATCGTCACCTTCGCGGTACGGCGCAGCAACATCGGCCAGGATCCGGGCGAACCGAATCTGCTCGATGCCGTGCCGCCCGATCGCTACACGCTCCTGCCCAATACCGCCGGGTGCTACACGGTCGAGGATGCCGTGCGCACCTGCCGGCTGGCGCGCGAACTGCTCGACGGCCATCCGCTGGTGAAGCTGGAAGTGCTGGGGGACGAGAAGACCCTCTACCCCGATGTGCCGGCGACGCTCGAGGCGACCGAGCAACTCGTCGCCGAGGGCTTCGAGGTGATGGTCTATACCAGTGACGATCCGATCATGGCGCGTCGCCTGGAGGAGGCCGGCGCCCTGGCGGTCATGCCGCTTGCCGCGCCGATCGGTTCGGGCCTGGGTATCCAGAACCGCTACAACGTGCTGGAGATCGTCGACAACGCGAAGGTACCCGTGCTGGTCGACGCCGGCGTCGGAACCGCCAGCGACTGCACCATCGCCATGGAGCTCGGCTGCGATGGCGTGCTGCTCAATACCGCCATCGCCCGGGCGAAGGACCCG
>CAYZHJ010000182.1:0-4231 GCA_964478305.1 uncultured Ectothiorhodospiraceae bacterium | reverse complement strand
GTCCCCGCTCGAAGCGGTCTTCAACACGTTCATCATCATGCAGGGCAGCATCGCGTCGGTGAAGCGGACCCATGCCGAGCCGGACATCTACGTCGAGACCGGCATCTCGGACATCCGCGCGCTCGAGTTCCACCGGCTCGATGAGATCCTCGCCCAGGCCGAGCCGGCGCGCGACGATCTGAAGCGTCGGCTTTCACGCCTGCTCGGTGACGCTTCTCAGGAAGGTGCGAGCGACGTCGATTCCCGGGGGACAGTAACCTGACCCTCCGAATACCGAGTACAGTTACCGTCCCCGGAATCCATCCAGGAGAACGCAGGCAATGAGCGAATTCACCAAAGCCACGACCGTCGACGAAATCCCGGAGCAGGGCTGCAAGGTCGTGGAGCTAAACGGGAAATCCCTCGCCTTGTTTCGCGTCGAAGACGAGTTCTACGCGATCGACAACACATGCACCCACGACGGCGGCCCGCTGGGCGAAGGCGAGCTCGAGGGTCACGAGATAACTTGTCCCTGGCACGGCGCCATTTTCGACATCACCACGGGCGAAGCCATCGGGCCGCCCGCAGGCGACGACCTGGACACCTACCCGGTGCGCATCAACGGCTCGGATGTCGAGGTGCAAGTGTAGTCGGCGATCTACCTTCGAATTTCTCAGACCGGCGTCAGTGGATTCCGGTGACGCCGGGTGCGAAAAGCAGTTTGATGTAACTGCGCAAGAGCAGGATCTGGCGCGGCAGGATGTCGGAATCCGGTGTCGCCCGGCTCAGGACGAGGCCACCTTCCACAGTCGACGAGACCATGTCCGCCAGCGCATCGAGATCGACCGGTGGGATCGCAGGCGCATTCTCGTGTGAGCCTTCATCGGAAGCGCGAAAACACGTCGCCCAATACCGGGGCACGCGCGGCATCCCGACTTGTTCGTCAAGCGGTGGCTCGTCCAGAGCTTTTGCTCTGCCCCCGAACCTCCGAATCTTTCCAGCTCGGACTGATCGACTCGATCGGATCGAGAACTATCGTCCCTACAGGGCCGACATCCCGGCGCGGGTTAGTCCGGCTGCTTCCAGCGATTCCCTCCCGGTGCGCGTCGTCCTTCCACACGACGCGCGATCGTGGCCGTCCAGCCGTATTCAGAGTCTTATTGCCAAAAGCGGGCAAAAAGGGGAAACCACTCGGCGCATCCTGGTCAACAATACACGGCAGCGACCAGCACCCGCGCACCGGGCATTCCGGGCGAATGCTACACTGGATGCAATGAATCCTTCTCCGTAGCAGCCCTCCACTCCAACACACCTGAAGGCATCGCTGATGCGGCAAGCGGAAACCTATGACAATTGACCCCGACAACCAGTCTGGCACCCTGATCGCCATCGGCGGCTCGGAGGATCGCGAGGAGGAGTCCGAGATTCTGTCAAAGGTGTTCGGTTTCGCGCCCGAGGGCAGTGACGAGGTGACGGTCATCGCCACCGCGAGCGGCATACCGGAAGAAGTCCTGCCGCTCTACGAAGAGGTGTTCCAGCGCATCGGTGCCAGCAGGGTCCACTGTCTGCCCGTGCGCGAGCGCCAGAACGCGGCGGACCCGGCGAACATCGAGTTGATCCAGCGCTCCGGCGTGGTCTTCTTCACCGGTGGCGATCAACTCCGGCTGACCAATGTACTCGGCGGCTCGGAGATGCTCACGGCGATCCGCAACCACTATGCGAACGGCGGCGTGATCGCCGGCACGAGCGCGGGAGCGGTGGCCCAGTCGACGACCATGATCTACAACGGCGGTGCCGCCGACGCCCTCCGCAAGGGCGCGGTCAAAATGAGTTCCGGGCTCGGATTCGTCGAGGGGATCATCATCGACAGCCATTTCCTGGAACGCGGTCGATTCACTCGACTGATGGAAGTCGGTGCAACCAACCCGGAGTATCTCGGCGTCGGCCTGGGCGAGGATGCGGCAGTGATCGTCCACCGCAATCGCGTGCTCGAGGCGATCGGCAGCGGACACGTCATCATCGTCGATACGCGTGACCTGGCGAGTTCCAATATCGCCGACCTGGAGATGGGCCAGGCGATCTCTATCGAGAACGTCGTCATGCACGCCATGATCAGCGGCCATGGCTTCGATATCGACGCACGCCGCTACCTCGATCCCGAGGCACTTCAGAGCGCGATGCGGGGGTCCGAATGAAAATTCTCGAACTTCGCGCCCTGCGCGGGCCGAACTATTACAGCCGCTACCTGACCATCTACATGCGCCTCGATATCGAGGACCTGGAGGAGCGGCCCAGCGACACCATCCCCGGTATTGTCGAACGCCTGCAGGAACTGATCCCCACGCTGTACGACCACCGCTGTTCGGTCGGCCATGCCGGCGGCTTCTTCGAGCGGGTCCGCCGCGGCACATGGGCCGGCCACATGGTCGAGCACGTAGCCATCGAACTCCAGAACTTGATCGGTTTCTCGGTGGGCTACGGCAAGACGATCGACTCCTACGAGCCGGGCATCTACAACGTCTGCTACCGCTACCGCGACGAGGCCTGCGGCCTAGCGGCCGGACGCGAAGCGGTGGACTTCGTCCGCCGCCTGTTCGATGGCGACGAGATCGACGTGGAAGGGATCGTCACGCGCCTCAAGGAAGTGCGCGACGCCCACATGCTGGGACCGTCGACGATGGCGATCGTGAACGCCGCCAAGGCTCGCGCCATCCCGTATCGGCGCCTGAGCGAGGAAACCAGCTACATCCAGCTCGGCCACGGCTACCTGCAGCAGCGCTTCCAGGCCACCGTGACATGGCGCTCGAGCCTGATCGGCTACAGCATCGCCGACGACAAGGAGTGGACCAAGGAGATTCTGGGAGACGCCGGCATCCCGGTACCGCAGGGACAGCGCTGCCATTCATTCGAAGAGGCCCTGGAAGCGGCTCACTGGATCGGCTATCCGGTAACGACCAAACCCCTGGTGGGCAACCACGGCCGCGGCGTCAGCACCGACATCAACGACGGGGCCGCACTGCGCGAGGGTTACGACGCCGCGTACAACCGCCACTCGACGGTCATCGTCGAACGGCACGTCAAGGGCGAGGATTATCGCCTGCTGGTCGTGGACGGGCAGCTCGTCGCCGCCGCCCGCCGCCGCCCGGCCCACGTGACCGGCGACGGCGAATCGACCCTGCAGGAACTGATCGATACGGAGAATCAGGACCCGCGCCGCGGGGTCGGCCACGAGAATGTGCTGACGCAGATCCATGTCGACGAACAGACCCATCGGCTGATCGCGCAGCAGGAACTGACGCTCAACAGCGTCGTCCCCGACGGCCAGAGCGTGTGGCTGAAAGCGACCGCCAACATCAGTACCGGCGGTACCGCGACCGATATAACCGACGACGTACACCCGGAAGTCCATTACGCGGCCGAGCGCATCGCGCGACTGATCGGCCTCGATATCATCGGCATCGACCTGGTCGCCGAGACCCTGACCAGGCCGCTTGATCAGCAGTCCGCAGGGGTTGTCGAGGTCAACGCGGGCCCCGGGTTCCGCATGCACACCTCGCCGACCCACGGCCAGGGCCGCGATGTCGGCAAACATGTGATCGATATGCTGTTCCCCGACCCGGCCAATGACGGCCGCATCCCGATTACCGCGATCACGGGCACGAACGGCAAGACCACGACCGCACGCCTGATCTCGCACATCCTGCGCCAGTCCGGGCGCAAGACCGGGCTCGCCTGTACCGGCGCGATCGAGATCGACAATCACGTTGTCATGCGCGGCGATTACAGCGGGCCGGACGCGGCCGGCACCGTGCTCAAGGAGCCGACGGTCGAGCACGCCGTGCTCGAAGTCGCCCGTGGCGGCATCATGCGCCGCGGTCTCGGCTTCGACGAGTGCGAGGTGGGCGTGCTGCTCAACATCGCCAACGACCATCTCGGCGAGTGCGACATCCATACGCTGGATGAACTGGCGCGCTGCAAGACGGTCGTGATCGACGCCGTGCGCGACGGCGGTACCGCCGTGATCAACGCCGATGACGAACGCTGCCTCGAGGGCGCGCAGTGGGCCCGCGGCGACGTCATCTACTTCACCCTGGACCCGGAATCGCGCGCGGTGCGCAATCACGTGCACGAGCACGGCGTCGCCTACGCCGTAAAGGACGATTACATCGTCATGCGCCAGGGCCACATCGAGGCGCAGGTCATCCACATCGCCGACGTGCCGATCACCTTCGGGGGGCAGGCCCGCTTCAAC
>CAYZHJ010000181.1:0-4236 GCA_964478305.1 uncultured Ectothiorhodospiraceae bacterium | reverse complement strand
GCTATGTCGCCATCAACATCGACGAGGGCGAGCCCGGCACCTTCAAGGACCGCTACTACCTGGAGCGCGATCCGCACCGCTTCCTCGAGGGGACGCTGATCGGCGCCTGGGCGGTCAACGCGCCCGATGTCTGGCTCTACCTGAGGGATGAATACGCCGAGTGCGAGCGGATCCTGCACCGGGCAGTGGCGGACCTGCAGGCCGATCCGCCGGCGGCGCTGCCGCGCATCCATATCCGCCGCGGTGCCGGCGCCTATATCTGCGGCGAGGAGTCGGCCATGATCGAGTCGATCGAGGGCAAGCGCGGCATGCCCCGCCTGCGCCCGCCGCTGGTCGCGCAGGTGGGCATCTTCGGTCGGCCGACGCTCGAACAGAATCTCGAGTCGATGCACTGGGTGCGCGACATCCTCGAGCAGGGGCCGGACTGGTTCGCCCGGCACGGCCGCAACGGTCGCACCGGCTTCCGTTCGTTCTCCGTCAGCGGGCGGGTGAACCGGCCTGGCGTCCATGTCGCGCCGGCGGGCATCACCCTGCGCGAGCTGATCGACGAATACTGCGGCGGCATGCCCGAAGGTCACGAGCTCTACGGCTATTTCCCCGGCGGTGCCTCGGGCGGCATCCTGCCTGCCTCGATGGCCGACGTGCCGCTGGACTTCGACACGTTGCAGGAGGCCGATTCGAACTGCTTCATCGGCTCGGCCGCGATCGTGGTGCTGTCGAATCACGACAGCGCGCGCCAGGCCGCGCTCAACGCCATGCGCTTCTTCCGCCATGAATCCTGCGGCCAGTGCACCCCCTGTCGGGCCGGAACGGCGAAGGCAGTGCAGTTGATGGAACAGGAACGCTGGGACACGGGGCTGCTGGAAGAGCTGTCGCAGTGCATGGTCGATGCATCCATCTGCGGTCTGGGCCAGGCAGCACCGAACCCGCTGCGCAGCGTCATCAAGCATTTCCCGGAGGAGTTGTCGTAATGGCGGCCAGACCCGAGGAAGTATTCGAATCCGTCTCGTTCACCCTGAACGGGCAGCGCATCGATGCCTGGGGCGACGAAACCATACTCGAAGCCGCGCAGCGCAACGGCGTGGAAATCCCGCGCCTGTGCTATTCGGAGGACCTGCGCGAGGTCGGCAACTGCCGCTCGTGCATGGTCGAGATCGAGGGCGAGCGCGTGCTGGCACCGTCGTGCGTGCGGCGGCCGAAGGCGGACATGGTGGTGCACAGTACCAGCGATCGCGCGCTCAAGGCGCAGAAGATGGTGCTGGAGCTGCTGCAGTCCGACATGCCCGAGTCCGCCTATGCCCGCGACAGCGAGCTCGATCTGTGGTCGCGCAAGCTGGATCTGGGCAAGCCGCGCTTCGCCCCGCGGCATCAGCCGCAGGCGGATTCCTCGCATCCGGCGATCGCGGTCAATCTCGACGCCTGCATCCAGTGCACGCGCTGTGTGCGCGCCTGCCGCGAGGAGCAGATGAACGACGTCATCGGGCTCGCCTTCCGCGGCGACCATGCCGCGATCGTGTTCGATTTCGACGATCCGATGGGTGAATCCTCCTGCGTCGGTTGCGGCGAGTGCGTGCAGGCCTGTCCCACCGGCGCGCTGATGCCGGCCAACGGGGTCGGACTCGAGGAACCGGACAAGCAGGTCGACTCGGTCTGCCCGTACTGCGGCGTGGGCTGCCAGTTCACCTACAACATCAAGGACAATCGCATCCTGCACATCGAGGGGCGCGACGGGCCGTCGAATCACAAGCGCCTGTGCGTCAAGGGCCGTTACGGCTTCGACTACGTCAATCATCCGAACCGGCTGACGAAGCCGCTGATCCGCCGGGAAGGCGTGAAGAAGGAACTGCGCAACGACTTCGATCCCGGCCGCCCGGAGGAGATCTTCCGCGAGGCGACCTGGGAGGAGGCGCTCGACCTCGCCGCCTCCGGTCTCAAGCGGATTCTCGACGAGAAGGGACCGTCGGCACTGGCCGGCTTCGGCTCGGCCAAGGGGTCGAACGAGGAGGCCTATCTGTTCCAGAAGCTGGTGCGTACCGGCTTCCGCACCAACAACGTCGATCACTGCACGCGCCTGTGCCACGCTTCCTCGGTGGCGGCGCTGATGGAGGGCATCGGCTCCGGTGCGGTGTCGAACCAGGTGGCCGACGTCGAGGACGCCGAGGTGATGGTGGTCATCGGCGCCAACCCGACCTCGAACCACCCGGTCGCCGCGACCTTCATGAAGAACGCCGCCCAGAGCGGCAAGAAGCTGGTCGTTATGGATCCGCGCCGCATTGAGCTGTCGCGCTTCGCCGACCATTCGCTGCAGTTCAAGCCGGACACCGATGTCGCCCTGCTCAATGCGCTGATGTACACCATCATCGAGGAAGGGCTGACCAACGAGGAATTCATCGAGCGGCGCACGGAAGGCTTCGAGGATCTCCGGGAGAACGTCATGGAAGGCGGCTACAGTCCCGAGGCAATGGCCGAAGTCTGCGGCATTCCGGCGCAGACCATCCGCGAGGTGGCACGGCTCTATGCGACCTCGCGCTCGATCATCTTCTGGGGCATGGGCATTTCCCAGCATACCCACGGCACCGACAACTCGCGCTGCCTGATCGCGCTGGCGCTGATGACCGGCAACATCGGCAAGCCGGGCGTGGGCCTGCATCCGCTGCGCGGGCAGAACAACGTCCAGGGCGCTTCCGACGCCGGCCTGATCCCGATGGTCTATCCGGACTACCAGCCGGTCGGTGACGACGAGGTGCGCGAGAAGTTCGAGCGCTTCTGGGGCGTCGAGAATCTCGATCCGAAGCCGGGCCTGACCGTGGTCGAGATCATGAACGAGATCCATGCCGGCCGCCTGCACGGCATGTACATCCTGGGCGAGAACCCGGCGATGTCGGATCCGAACCTGAACCACGCCCGCGAGTCGCTGGCGATGCTCGAGCATCTCGTGGTGCAGGACCTGTTCCTGACCGAGACCGCCGCCTACGCCGACGTGGTGCTGCCGGCCTCCGGCTTCCCGGAGAAGACCGGCACCTTCACCAACACCGACCGCCGCGTGCAGCTCGGCCGCAAGGCGCTGGATCTGCCCGGCGAGGCGCGCCAGGACTGGGAGCTGGTCCAGGAGATGGCGCGCCGCATCGGCCTGGACTGGAACTACGGTGACATCTCCGAGGTGTACGAGGAGATGCGCCGGGCGATGCCGTCGATCGCCGGCATCACCTGGGAGCGGCTGCAGAAGGAGGACTCGGTAACCTATCCCTGCACTTCGCTCGAGGATCCGGGTCAGGGCGTGGTCTTCCGCGAGGAGTTTCCTCGCAAGGGCGGTCGGGCGCGTTTCGTGCCGGCGACCTTCACCCGCGCGGCCGAGCTGCCCGACGAGGAATACCCCTATGTGCTCATCACCGGCCGCCAGCTCGAGCACTGGCATACCGGTGCCATGACCCGACGTGCCTCGGTGCTGAACGCGATCGAGCCGTATCCCGTCGTGAGCCTCAGTCCGCTCGACATGCGCGATCTGGAAGTGAAACAGGGCGATCCGCTGCGAATCACGTCACGCCGGGGCGAGGTCAATGCCTACGTGCGCGGTGACGACGGCATGCAGCAGGGCGAGATCTATCTGCCGTTCTCGTACCACGAGGCGGCGGCCAACCTGCTGACCAACGAGGCCATCGACCCGTTCGGCAAGATCCCCGAGTTCAAGTTCTGCGCCGTCCGCGTGGCCCGCGGCGAGGAAGTCACTGCGGAGCTTTATTGAATAGAGAGAACCGCGAATGAACGCGAATAAGCGCGAATGTGGGCGCGTCAATTGATCCATTCGTGTCGGAGCTTCGCTGAAAGCTTATCGGGACAGACAGGTCGACTACGACAACCACAGATGAACACAGATATCGTCGTTTGCCTGCCGCAGTCACATCGAAGCTTCGTTGACACACTTTCAATCGTTGGACTTCGTCGTTGTTTGGCTCCGACAGCGAAGTTTCGACTAGCTCTCAGTCTCTCTGCGGCAGCATCTGTGTTTATTTGTGGTTCCTGCACAACAATGCTGCCGGATAACGATGGAGTTTCGGCGAAGCTCCGACGAGCGTGGGAAATCGACGCGTCCACAGTTTCGTTCATTCGCGGTTCCCTTCTCTGCCGGTCGCCACTCGCGATGCCTGTGATATCCTGATCCCGAATCTCCCGCTACCCCGGTCCCCATGCAGCAAACCGTCACCGATTTTCCCGCCGGCGTGAACGCCCGGGTGTCAC
>CAYZHJ010000180.1:0-4336 GCA_964478305.1 uncultured Ectothiorhodospiraceae bacterium | reverse complement strand
GGCCACGGTGGGTCATCTCGATCAGCGACATGCCGGTGCCGTGGTAGTCGACGAACTCCTGCTGCGCTTCCTCGAGCACCTCCAGCGGCAGGGTGCAGGGTCCGGCACAGAAGTTGTGCACTCGATTGGTCATCACGTTCTCCCCGTCGCGGCCGTCGCCGCGTCATGAATGGATTCGATCGCGCCCGCCGGGCGCGGATCGGGTTGTTCGGGCAAGTCTGATCAAGGGTCATCTCGGCCTTGATCAGGCACGGGCCATGGAAATGCGATTTTCATGGCCCTCCATTTCAATGATTTGCAGTCATTGAAATGCCGGCACATCCATGTGTCGGAGGAACCTCGAGTCAATCAGGGGTTCCTCAAAGATTCACGCAGTGCAGTACGTTGCCGCGCCCGAATTCCTCCAGCATGTGCACGATCTCGGCGGCGATGGCGTTCTGCGCCTGCTCGGTCGAGGCCCCGATGTGGTGAGTGCCATAGACATTCGGGTGCTTCGCCAGCGGCGAGTCGATTTCGCCCTGGGCGGCGCCGGGCTCGTCGTTGTAGACATCGAGGCCGGCACGGATGCCCTTCTCGTCCATCGCGCGGATCAGTGCGTCCTCGTCGACGATCTCGCCGCGCGCGGTGTTGATCAGGATGGCGCCGTCGCGGCAATGCGACAGCAGCTCGTCGTTGATCATGCCCTTCGTCTCGGACGTGGCCGGGACATGAAACGAAACGACGGAGCACCTGCCGACCAGCTCGTGCAGATCGGATACCTCCTCGGCCTCGATCGCGCGCAGACGCTCGGCGGTCTCGCTGTCGCGCGAAGGTTTGCGGATCACGTGCACGTGCATGCCGAAGGCACGGGCCCGTTCTGCCAGTGCAAGGCCGATGCCGCCCAGTCCGACGATGCCGATGTCGCGGCCGCAGATGCCCTCGGCCTTCGAGTACTTCTTCTTGTTCCAGCGGCCGGCGCGCAGCTCGATCACGTTGTCGGGGATGTTGCGGTCGATCGCCAGCAGCAGACCGAAGGCGAGCTCGGCCACGGCGATCGCGTTCCTGCCCGGCACGTTGCACACGGGAATTCCACGCTCGGCCGCTGCCTCCTTGTCGATGGTGTTGGTGCCGGCACCGGCGCGGATGACGAGTTTCAGCGAATCGCCGGCCTCGATCGTCGCGCGCGTGACCTTCGTGCTGCGAACGATCAGCACCTCGGCATCGCCGATCGCCCCCGGCAGATCATCGGCCCCCAGGTCCGGCTGCAGGTCGAACTCGTGGCCCTGTGCCCGCAGATCGTCGAGATAGGCTGCCTGGAACTTGTCGGCGAACAGTATCTTCATTGAATGACCTCTCGATGGACATGCGGGGTTGCCGCATGGTTTCCGTGATCGATGCGACGAACGGGCAGCCCGCCGGCCCCGGGCGTGACGGGGCAGTATGTCACGCGCCAAATTTGAACGACAACCGAACCCGGGCCCGTGAAGGTCGACATGACGCATTCACGGTAGAAGGGGACGCATGCAGGCAAACGCGGTTGCCTGCAACGGTCAGTGGCGCCCGTTCAGCCAGTACTCGATGCGTTCGGGATGGTTCTCGATGAAGCGATCGACGGCCTCTCCGATCGAGCGGCGTTCGGCATCGAGCAGTGCCGCCTCGAGCTCGTCCAGCGGCAACCACATGCGGGCGAGCAGGGCGGCGACCCGGGGCCGGTCCGCATACAGTCCCTGCCGTGACAGCACGTGTACCTGCTCGCTGCCGCCGAGGGTGCCACGCGGATCGTCCAGGTAGCGCAGCTCGTGCGCGGCGAAGATCCAGTGCGGACTCCAGGCGGTGACGACGATCCACTCGCCCGTTGCCACGGCCTCCGCCAGTGCGGCGGTCATGGCAGGGCCGCTGCCGGTCTCCAGCAAGTAGTCGTCGAGACCGTACTCGCGGATGGCCGCGCGTGACAGCCGAACCAGGCCCGATCCCGGATCGATGCCGACGACGCGGTCGCCGAGACGTTCGCGGACCTCCGTTACACGCAGATCGTCGAGAGAAGCGACGCGGTCGGCGGGGACATGGGCCGGGACGGCCCAGCCCAGGCGGGCGCCGTCGTAGAGCACGCCCAGATCCTCGACCCGATCGCCGACACGCTTCAGGTACGGACCGTGCGTGCGCGGTTGCCAGGACATCAGCATGGCGTCGATGCGCCCCGACACGAGTCCCTGGTACTGCTCGGCGATGCCGGCACGGACGAGTTCCACCGGCTGCCCGAGCCGATCCTCGATCAGCCGCGCGGCCAGCTCGGTGACGAACACGCCGTCGGCCCAGGCGGTCCAGCCCAGCCGCAGCGGGGTCTCGGCACGGATGCCCGGTGCGGTCAGGATGAGCGCAAGCAGCGGGACGAGCAGACGTGCGAGACGGTTCATGTGCGGTGCGCGTTCAGGCGGCGAGCTCGTGCTGCGCCAGCTCGCGAATGCGCCGCACCATGGACGACAGGCCGTTGCGCCGGCCGCTGGAGAGATGCTGCTCCAGCTCCAGCTTGCCGAACACGGACTCGATGTCGGTGGTGAGGATTTCCTCCGGCGTGCGATGGTTGAACACCTCGAACACGATCGAGATCAGTCCCTTGACGATCTGCGAGTCGCTGTCGGCGTGGAAATGGATCACCGGCGGATCCTGCGAGTCGTCGAGCTGCGCCGTCAGCCAGACCTTGCTCATGCAGCCGTCGAGCAGATTGTCGTCGACGTACTCTGTCTCGGGCAATGGCGGGAGGTTGCGGCCCTGATCGATGATCAGCCGGTATCGCTCCTGCCAGCTCGGCAGCATCTCGAACGCCGTTATGACCCGATCGATCGACACAGTCGCGCACACCTCCGGCAAGCCCCTGAATCGGGGCGGATTTCACCCCTTCATCATACCCTGCAGGAGGAGTCGGCCCAAACGGGCGTGTTGTGCGCCCGCGCATGGCTGGAGGACAATGCCTTCCCCCTTCCGTCACCGCAGGGCCGCCAGCCATGGGCCACCGCCTGTCGAAGATCTACACCCGCACCGGCGACGCCGGCACCACCGGCCTGGGCGACGGTTCGCGCACCGACAAGGATTCGGCCCGGGTCGAGGCCTACGGTACGGTGGACGAGCTCAACAGCGCCGTCGGCATGGTGCTGGCCGGCTCGCTGCCGCCATCGGTCGGCGAGGCGCTGGTGGCGGTGCAGCACGACCTGTTCGATCTCGGGGCGGAGCTGTGCGTGCCGGGGTACGTGGTCATGACCAACGAGCGGGTCGAGCGGCTGGAGCAGGTGCTCGACGCGCACAATGCCGATCTGCCGCACCTGAAGGAATTCATCCTCCCCGGCGGCGGCCCGGCCGCCGCCGCCTGCCACCTCGCCCGCACCATCTGCCGCCGCGCCGAGCGCCGCGTGTACACGCTGGCGCGCGAGGAGGAGGTCAATCCGCCGGGCCTGGCCTACCTCAACCGCCTGTCCGACCTGCTGTTCGTCCTCGGCCGAGTCCTCGCCCGCCACGAGGGCGGCAGCGAGGTGCTGTGGCAGCATGGCGGTGGTTCGGGGGAATGAAAGGAAGGAACCGCGAATGAACGCGAATGCCGGCGCCTGCCGTCCAAGGGATCGTAGGTTGGGCCGACGAAGGAGGCCCAACATTGACGCCGCTACACGTTCCATTGAACATCAGCGAAGCTCTGACACGCGTTCGGCGGTGACGGACATATTCGCGTTCATTCGCGGTTCCCGTCCTTGGCCTATCCCCCGGCAACGGACTGACAGCGCAGCTCCGACACGGTTTCAGTCCACGAGCGGCAGCATTTGTGTCCATTCGTGTTCATTCGTGGTTCCCGTCTTCCCCAGGCCGGGGCTTCGCGGGAAGTGGGGGAATGACGTATAATTGACCGGTTGCGCCGTCCGGCGTCCCCGACTCGATTCAGGTTCATGCAAGCCCTCTCGATCCGCAATCTGGAAAAGACCTACCCCGGCGGCGTGGTCGCGCTGCGCGGGATCGATCTCGACGTGGCCGAGGGCGAGTTCTTCGCGCTGCTGGGCCCGAACGGGGCCGGCAAGTCGACCGCGATCGGCATCATTTCCTCGCTGGTGAACAAGTCCGGCGGCACGGTCGAGGTCTTCGGCCACGACCTGGACCGGGAAAAGGCCGACGCCAAGGCCTGCATCGGGCTGGTGCCGCAGGAATTCAACTTCAACCAGTTCGAGACCGTCTGGCAGATCGTCACCAACCAGGCGGGCTATTACGGGATCCCGCGCCGGCCGGCGGGCAAGCGGGCCGAGAAGTATCTCAAGCAGCTCGGTCTGTGGGAGAAGCGCAATGTCGTCTCGCGCCAGCTCTCCGGCGGCATGAAGCGCCG
>CAYZHJ010000179.1:0-4342 GCA_964478305.1 uncultured Ectothiorhodospiraceae bacterium | reverse complement strand
GTAGGTTGGGCCGACGAAGGAGGCCCGACACAGGCCGCAAGTTGGGCCTCCTTCGTCGGCCCAACCTACGCGTTGCATTGCATTCGTTAACGCGTGTGCATTCGTCGTTCCCGCCCGTCGGGACTGACCGGCGGCAGCATCTGTGTCCATCCGTGCTCATCTGTGGTTCCATAACCTGAGTCACTGAAACCCCGAGGATCCATGCCCGTACCCACCGACATCACGCTGCACAAGCAGGCGCGCGAACTCGAGGTGACGTTCGACGACGGCTTCTCGCGGCGTCTGCCGTGCGAGTATCTGCGGGTGTTCTCGCCCTCGGCCGAGGTGCGCGGGCACGGGCCGCAGCAGGAGATCCTGGTGTTCGGCAAGGAGCGCGTGAACATCGAGCGCATCGAGCCGGTCGGCAACTACGCCGTGCGGCTGGTGTTCGACGACGGCCACGACACCGGGCTTTACACCTGGGAAGAACTGTACGAGCTGGCGTCGCAGTACGAAGAGAACTGGCGGAGCTACCTGGCGCGCCTGGAGGAGGCCGGTGTCCGACGAGACGAAGGCTGAGCGCGACAACGGCGAACGGACCCACTTCGGATTCAGCGAGGTTCCCGTCGACGAGAAGGCCCGCCGGGTCGGCGCGGTGTTCGACTCGGTGGCGGGCCGCTACGATCTCATGAACGACCTGATGTCGGGCGGTCTGCACCGGCTGTGGAAGCGCTTCACCCTGATGCGGGCCGGCACCCGGCCGGGCGAGAGCGTGCTCGATCTCGCGACCGGCTCCGGCGATCTCGCGCTCGGTCATGCCCGCCGCCTGCGCGGGCGCGGACAACTGGTCGCTTCCGACATCAATGCCGGCATGCTGGAGCGCGGCCGCGACCGGCTGATCGATGCGGGGCCCGGCCTCGACATCGACTACGTGCAGGCGGACGCCCAGGCGCTTCCCTTTGCCGACCGCCGCTTCCACTGCGTCACCATCGGCTTCGGCCTGCGCAACGTCACCGACCAGACGCGGGCGCTGGCAGAGATGACGCGGGTGCTGCGGCCCGGCGGCCGGCTGGTGGTGCTCGAGTTCTCGCAGCCGGCCGCCGACTGGTTCCGGCGGCTGTACGATGTCTACTCGTTCCAGGTGCTGCCGCGGCTCGGCGAATGGGTGGCCGGCGATGCCGACAGCTACCGCTATCTCGCCGAGTCGATCCGCATGCATCCGGATCAGCCGACGCTCGCACGAATGATGGAACAGGCCGGCCTCGTGCGCTGCGACTGGAACAACCTCACCGGCGGCGTGGTCGCGGTCCACACGGGATACCGGCCGTGATCCGGGTACTCGGGGCGGGCGGTTTCTGGCGCCGCGGCGCGGCCTTCGGCATCGATGCCATGTGGCTGTTCTGCGTTGCCGGCACGCTGTCCTGGCTGCTGCTCGGCATCGCCCTGCCCTGGGGAACGGCCCTGTCGGCCCGCGGCCTGGCGGCGCAGTCGCTGCACGAACTGTTGCCGGCGCTGGTATGCGTGATCGGCTGGGTGCGTTACGGCATGACGCCGGGCAAGCTCCTGCTGGAGCTGCGCGTGATCGACGCGGCCAGCGGCGCGCGGCCCGGCTGGACGCGGGCGATCATCCGCTACCTCGGCTATTTCGTGTCCGCCCTGCCGCTCGGCCTCGGTTTCGTCTGGGCGGCATTCGATCGCGACGGCCGGGCGCTGCACGATCGGCTGGCGGGTACGCGGGTGGTGCGGATCGAGGAAACCGTGATGGCGGACCGTGAGGTACCTGCATGACGGCCTCGCAGTGGATCGCGACGGCGGTCGGGCCCGTCATCGACGCCGCCGTCGAGCTAGACGGGGAGGCAGGCCGACGCATCGAGCGCCTCGGCGGCGCGGTACTCGAGGTGCGGGTGACCGGCCTCGGTCTGGCGCTGTTCTTGGTACCCGCCGGTGATCGCCTGCGGATCGAATCGGACCACGATGCCGAGCCGGCCGCCCGCATCAGCGGGCCGCCCGCCTCGCTGGCGCGACTCGCCACCACCGCCGGCACGCGCGTGCTGTTCGGCGGCAGCGTGCGTGTCGAGGGCGACGTGAGGATCGCGAAGGCGTACAAGCGCCTGTTCGATACCCTCGAGCCGGACTGGGAGGAAGCGCTCGCCCGCCTGACCGGCGACGTTCCCGCGCACGAGACGGCGCGAGCGGTGCATGCACTGATCGATGGCCTGCAGCGCGCCGTGGAGGGCCGTCAGCAGGATCTGCGCGCCTGGCTGATCGACGAGCTCGAGGCATTGCCCGCGCCGGCCGAGGTGGAGGAATGGCTGGCCGCGGTGGATGGCCTGCGCGCCGACGCGGACCGGCTCGCCGCTCGCGTCGCGCGGCTGGAGCGGCGGCAACGGACCGCGAACACATGATCGGTCCGCTGCAGATCCTGCGGCTGATCCACATCCAGTGGATCCTGCTGCGCCACGGCCTCGACGAGATCATCTGGGCGACCAAGATCTTCCGGCCGATCCGTTACCTCTACTACCTGACCCCCGGCGCGTGGCTGCGCCTGTCGACCCGGCGCGCGCCGCGCGGGGTCCGCATCCGTTCGGCGCTGGAGGATCTGGGGCCGATCTTCGTCAAGTTCGGCCAGATGCTGTCGACCCGGCGCGATCTGCTGCCCGACGACATCGCCGAGGAGCTCGGCCGGCTGCAGGACCATGTCGCGCCGTTTCCCTCGGCGCGGGCGCGCGCCATCGTCGAGGCCGAGCTGCAGCGGCCCGTGGCCGAGCTGTTCACGCGCTTCGATGCCGAACCGATGGCCTCGGCCTCGATCGCGCAGGTCCACGGGGCGCAACTGGCCGACGGCCGCGAGGTGGTGGTCAAGGTGCTGCGCCCGGGCGTGGAGCACAAGATCCGCCGCGACGTCGGGCTGATGCATCTCTTTGCCGGACTGGTCGAGCGGTTCTGGTCCGAGGGCCCGCGTCTGCGTCCGCGGGCGGTCGTGGGCGAATTCGAGAAGACCCTGATCGACGAGCTCGACCTGGTGCGCGAGGGCGCCAACGCGCAGCAGCTGCGGCGCAACTTCCGGGGCTCGCACATCCTCCGGATCCCCGAGGTCTACTGGCCGTACGCCCACCAGAACGTGCTCGTGCTCGAGCGCATCGAGGGCACGCCCATCAGCGACATCGATGCCCTGCGCCGCGCCCGCGTCGACCTGCGCGTGCTCGCCGAGCGCGGCGTCGAGATCTTCTTCGCCCAGGTCTTCCGCGACAACTTCTTCCACGCGGACATGCACCCGGGCAACATCTTCGTGACCTGGGAGGATCCGGGCAATCCGCACTACATCGCGGTCGACTTCGGCATCGTCGGTTCGCTGGCGCCGGTCGACCAGCGATACCTGGCCGAGAATTTCCTCGCCTTCTTCCGGCGTGATTACCGCCGGGTGGCGGAACTGCACGTGGATTCGGGCTGGGTCCCGCCCGGCACCCGCGTCGATCAGTTCGAGTCCGCCATACGCACCGTCTGCGAGCCCATCTTCGAGCGTCCGCTCAAGGAGATCTCCTTTGCCCAGTTGCTGCTGCGGCTGTTCCAGACCGCCCGGCGGTTCAACATGGAGGTGCAGCCGCAGCTCGTGCTGCTGCAGAAGACCCTGCTCAATATCGAGGGCCTCGGCCGCCAGCTCTACCCCGATCTCGACCTGTGGCAGACCGCCAAGCCGTTCCTGGAGCGATGGATGTCCGAGCAGGTCGGCGCCCGCGCCGCGCTCACGCGCCTGCGCAAGCGGCTGCCCGAATGGGGCGAGGTCGTGCCGCAGCTTCCCGGTCTGGCGCACGAGGTGCTCACGCAGATGCACGAGGGCCGGCTGAAGGTGGAGTGGCGCAACGAGGAACTGCCGCGGTTGCGTCACGAACTGCAACGACAGCATCAGCGGACGCGGCGGGTCGTTGCCGGCAGTGTGCTGGCGCTGTCGGCGGCGATGCTGCACGGGTTTGGTGCGCCGGTCGGCGTGATGCTCGCCGGGGTCGGGGTGGCGGTCTGGATCCTGGGGGGTGTCGGGCTCGTGTTGCTGGTGAGCGGGTTGCTGGTTCGCTGATTCGTGTTTTTCTCTTCGTAAATGGGCGATTCGGTTGCCATGCCGGAATGTGCCTCTTCGTCGCCTAACCGCCGTGCCAGCGGTTTCGCGCCGCTACGCGGCGCGAGTTACTTTCTTGTGGCAACAAGAAAGTAACCAAAGAAGTGCTTGCCTGAGCGGTGCCGGCCTTCTCCCGGGCAAAGCCCGGGAGAAGTCTCCCCTGCGCGCGGGTGGACTCGACGGGGCCGGCCGACAGCACATACATGTCCTTGATGCCCGTGGCCGCATCCATGCGGCCACCGCTTGCGCGGC
>CAYZHJ010000178.1:0-4437 GCA_964478305.1 uncultured Ectothiorhodospiraceae bacterium | reverse complement strand
TTGGTCGGCATCATTTTCCTGTGGCGATTGAGGATATCGCCTTCCGGCCCGATCACGACCACGGTATTGAAGATCGTGGTACCGCTGAAACGGCTGTCGAGTTCGTTGATGCCCAGCACGACGGTCACGCCATGGCGGGCAGCCGCTTCCCGCACCGGCTGCAGGTCGTCCGCGGCGAGGTCCACGGCGCTCTGCCGGAAGCGGGCGTGGATCTCCCCCG
This sequence comes from uncultured Ectothiorhodospiraceae bacterium, assembly GCA_964478305.1. Lineage (GTDB taxonomy): Bacteria > Pseudomonadota > Gammaproteobacteria > XJ16 > Halofilaceae > Halofilum. The sequence continues at coordinate 4,217 of CAYZHJ010000178.1, read as the reverse complement.
AAAGGGTGCCGTCACTACCGGGCCGCAGCCGCCATATCCAGGTCGGATAGCCAGAGACATGGGCCTCGGGGAAGACGATCAGGGAGGCGCCGCGCTCTACCGCGGCCTCCATGGAATCCAGTACGCGTTCGATCGTCTTCGTGCGATCCAGAACGACCGGCGGCACCTGGACAACGGCGACTGTCGTGGTCATGAGCGTAATCCGTCACGGCGAAAATGCCTCATGCCACTGTACGCCCATTCCGGTTTCCGGAGCGGGATATTCGCGGTGCAGATACGGGCGTCCAGGCCACCCTCGGCGAGCACCGGCGCGCCCTCTTCCACCGGTTCCAGTGGAGCTCGGGGAACAGTGCACGAATCCTCGGTCCATTGCGGTTCGTGAGTGCCGGGGATCCGGACATCGCGATGGAGACGACATGACCGCCGATCGCTACAATCCGGTCGCGTTTCCACAATCCCGTGTCGGTGAGAGCCCCCTCATGAGCCACTACCGTCCCGACCTGGCGGCCGTGCATGATTCGGGATTCGGCCAGCTCGCGAGCGGCGCGGCGCACACGCTCGCGGAAATGCTTGCCGGCAGCGGGGTCTCCCGCGGTCGTGTCGTCGATCTCGGATGCGGCAGCGGGATCACGGCCGGGATTCTCGCCGATGCGGGTCATGACGTCATCGGCATCGACATGTCGCCGGCATTCATCGAATTCGCCCGGGCACGAGTACCCGAAGGCAGATTCGAGGTTGGTTCGCTTGTCGACATGCAGTTCCCGGATTGTGTCGCGGTGTGTGCCATCGGCGAGGTCCTCAATTACACGTTCGACGCCCGCAATGACGAGACAACGCGGCCGGAATTGTTCGCCAGGATCTTCTCGGCACTCGAACCCGGCGGATTGTTCCTGCTCGACGTGGCGGGCCCGGATCGTGCACCGGACCGGCCCACTCGAACGTTTGCCCGGGACCGGGACTGGGCCGTACTGGTCGAGACTTCCGTGCAGGACAATGTGCTCACACGCCGGATCACCACTTTCCGACAATGCGGCGACCTGTTTCGACGAGACGACGAGACGCATTCCCTCGAACTGGTCCCGCCGGAAACGATCGAGGCGGAGCTGTGCCACCAGGGTTTCGATGTCGAGCGACTGGACGCCTACGGCGTCACGCGGCTCCCGCCCGGGCTGCATGGCTTTGCAGCCCGCAAGCCGCGGTAGTAAGCGCGACACATGCAGCCGGAATCAGACGAAGCTCCTCGAACGCCCGGTCGGGAGTGGACTCTGACGGCGAGGCTCGATGGCGGGCGGCAGCCGCCTATCGCGTTGCCTTGCGGAACGTACCGGGACTGCAGCCATACGCACGCCGGAAGCTGCGGCTGAATGCGGCCTCGGAACCGTAACCGACTTCGCAGGCAATGGTGGCAACCGGTTTGCCGGTCGCGGTGAGCTGATCGGCGGCACGCTCGAGCCGTCGGCGGCGCAGGTACTCCATCGGGGCAGTGCCGAGATAGCGTGCGAACCGTTCGGTGAGCACCGATCGCGAGGTACCGGCCTCGCGCGCCAGTTCGTCGAGGGTCCAGTCGCGATCGAGCCGCCGGTGGAGGCAGGCCAGCGATCTTCCGACCACCGGGTCGCCCAGCCCGGCCAGGAAGCCGCGCTCGCCGGATGGCAGCTGATCGATGTACTCCCGCACGGCCTCGACCAGCAGCAACTCGGCCAGCCGTGCCAGGCTGGCGGTGGCAGCGGGTCCGCCCGTCGCCAGCTGCCTCATCGCGTACCGGATCGATTGCTCGAACCACGCTCCCGAGCGCCCCGCATCGAGCTTCAGGGTGAATGCGGACGGGAGGCTCGACAGCAACGGCGCACAGCCCCGGTCGCTCCCGAGGAACCCGCACAGGATCCGCGTGACGGCCCCGTCGCCCCCGTGGCGGATGCGGCTGATCCGTTCGTCCTCGTCGTACTCGACCAGGCCCGACACGTCGACCACCGGGGCGAGCCCCGGTTCGCTGGCCAGGTAGTGCGGTTCATTGCGGGGCAGGACGATCAGCTGACTGCCCGACACCGCCAGCGGCTCCTCGCCGTCGATCCGGAGCAGGCAATCGCCTTCCACCACGTAATGGTAGGCAATCAGGTGCAGCGGCATCGGCATGTGCGGCGCGCAGTCGCTCTCTTCCACCTGCGCCAGGATGGACCAGGGCGCCGAGAAGCGGGCGTCGAGGAACAAGCCGCCCGCCAGCCGCATGTCGCGGAGCATTTCCGTGAGTGCCTGCACCGCCCCTTTGCCTCCCGGTGACAGCTTCGCGGGATTCGGCCGTCCGATCAAGATTCCCGGTCTGCCGGTCATTCCGGCGTGCGGGCCCGCGCGCCAGACTCTCCCGTGCTCCCGGCCCGCCGGGCCGGGGCCATCCACGACCACGGGAGGACATACGGTATGCCGAAATATCGTTCCAGCCTGCCGCAGCGGACGGGAACACTGTTCCTGACCGACGGCGGCATCGAGACCACGCTGATCTTTCACGAGGGCCTCGACCTGCCCTTCTTCGCCGCCTTTCACCTGTTGCGGGACGAGACCGGGCGCGAGGCACTGAAGCGCTACTATCGCACGCATGCGGAAATCGCGCGTGCGCGTGACACCGGGTTCGTGCTCGAGAGCGCCACCTGGCGGGCGAGCGCCGACTGGGGGCACAAGCTTCGATACAGCACCGGGCAGCTCGCCGACGCCAACCGGCGCGCGATCGAGCTGTGCCGGGAATTGCGCGACGAGCTGGAAACCCCCGCGACGCCGATGGTCATCAGCGGCTGCGTGGGCCCGCGCGGCGACGGCTACGATCCGGGCGCACTGATGACCGCCGACCAGGCTTTCTACTACCACTGCGAACAGATCGACGTGTTCGCCGGCACCGAGGCCGACATGGTGACAGCCATCACCATGACCAACACGCCGGAGGCGATCGGGATTACCCGCGCAGCCATTGCCGCGGACATGCCGCCGGTGATCTCGTTCACGGTCGAGACCGACGGGACATTGCCGACCGGCCAGCCGCTGAACGAGGCCATCGAGGAAGTCGATGCCGAAACGGACGGGGGTCCGGCCTACTACATGATCAACTGTGCGCATCCGACGCACTTCGACTTCGTGCTGGATGGCGGGGAATGGATGCAGCGTCTGCGCGGCATCCGGGCGAATGCATCCCGCTGCAGTCATGCCGAGCTCGACGAGGCGGAAGAGCTGGACATGGGCGATCCGGACGAACTGGGCCGGCAGTATGCCGAGCTTCGCCGGCGGTTCCCGCAGATCAACGTGCTGGGGGGCTGCTGTGGCACCGACCATCGCCATATCGAGCGTATCGGCCTGTCGTGCAAGGCCGCGTGACAGGGATACGGGTTGACATGGACACTCCCACCGGGCATGACATCAGCAGGGCCGGCGACACGCCGGCCCGCACTCGTCAGGGCAGCACGGAGGCACGTCTCGACGGTTCACGGAAACCAGCACAAGGGGATTCCCGATCCCTGGTACCCGTATCCAGGAGCGACCTGCCCGAGGGATTCCGCCCCGCGACACGGGACGATGCCGCCGCCATGGCCGAACTGGTGAACATGGCGGGCGATGGCCTGCCGCTGTATCTATGGACCCGCATGGCGTCACCCGGACAGGATCCCTGGGAAGTGGGACGGCAGCGTGCCCGACGCGAGAGCGGTGCCTTCTCCTGGCGCAACACCGTCGTGAGCGAGGTGGATGCCCGGGTCGCTGCCTGCCTGATTGGCTATCCGCTGCCGGACCAGCCGGAACCCACGGACTACTCGGAGCTGCCCGCGCTGTTCGTGCCCATGCAGCAGCTCGAGGACCTGGCACCGCGCACCTGGTACGTCAACGTGCTCGCGACCTACCCGGACCACCGCCGGCGCGGCCACGCCACGGCGCTGCTGGACATCGCCGCCCGGCTCGCCGGCGAGACCGGCCGTGACGGTCTGAGCATCATCGTCGCCGACTCCAACACCGGAGCGCGCCGCCTGTACGAGCGGGCCGGATTCCGCGAGCACGCCACCCGGCCCATGGTCAAGGAGGACTGGGACGGCCCGGGAGACAACTGGGTGCTGCTGGTCCGCGACGACCATTCCTGACGGCTTGTCGATGCGGTCCGCCGTGCCCGGGCGTCACGGCAGTCATGCAACCAGACGGGCGGGAAGTCGGATGCACCGGTGAGGTGCCATGGCGACGTATAACCGGGG
>CAYZHJ010000177.1:0-4437 GCA_964478305.1 uncultured Ectothiorhodospiraceae bacterium | reverse complement strand
GTCGCCAACTTCGTGCTGATGGCCTACGGCACCGGCGCGATCATGGCCGTGCCCGGCCACGACGAGCGCGACTGGGCGTTCGCCCGCAAGTACGACCTGCCGATCGTGCAGGTGATCGACGCCGCCGATGGCGAACATGTCGATGTCTCGCAGGGCGCGTTCACCGACTACGGCATGGTGGTCAATTCGGGCGAGTTCGACGGCCTGTCCTCGGCCGAGGCCTTCGAGCGCATCGCCGAGAAGCTGGCCGCCGAGGACCGCGGCGAGATCCGCGAGCAGTGGCGCCTGCGTGACTGGGGCGTGTCGCGGCAGCGCTACTGGGGCGCGCCGATTCCCGTGATCCACTGCGAAACCTGCGGCTCGGTGCCGGTGCCGGAAGCCGACCTGCCGGTGGTGCTGCCGGAGGACATCGAGATTCCCGAGAGTGGCGGCTCGCCGCTGAAGAGCGATCCGTCGTTCTACCAGGTGGCTTGTCCCGAGTGCGGCGGCGAGGCGCATCGGGATACCGACACCTTCGACACCTTTGTCGACTCGGCCTGGTATCCGCTGCGCTTCGCCTGTGCCGGCAACGACACGGCCATGGTCGATGAGCGCGTGCATTACTGGGCTCCCGTCGACCTGTACATCGGCGGCATCGAGCACGCCATCCTGCATCTGCTTTATGCGCGTTTCTTCCACAAGGTGATGCGCGACGAAGGCCTGATTGCCGCGGGCGAGCCCTTTACCAACCTGCTGACGCAGGGAATGGTCCTGAAGGACGGCGCCAAGATGTCGAAGTCGAAGGGCAACACGGTCGATCCGCAGGCGATGATCGATGCCGTCGGCGCCGATACCGTGCGCCTGTTCATGATGTTCGCGGCGCCGCCCGAGCAGACGCTGGAATGGAGCGATGCCGGCGTCGACGGCGCGCATCGTTTTCTCAAGCGGTTGTGGAAGGCGGTGCACGAGCATGTCGATGCCGGCGATGCGGACGAGTCGGCACGCGATCCCGCGCGGCTGAACGATGCCCACAAGACGCTGCGGCGCAAGCTGCACGAGACACTGGCGAAGGTGAGCGACGACATGGATCGGCGCTTCACCTTCAATACCGCGGTCGCCGCGGTGATGGAATTGATGAATGAACTGTCGACGGTGCGCGACGGTACGGAGGAAGGCCGCGCGGTCGAGCGCGAGGTGCTCGATCATGTCGTGCTGATGCTGTCGCCGATCGTGCCGCACATCGCGCATGCGCTGTGGTTCGCGCTGGGCCACGAGCGGGCGGTGGTGGGGATGCCCTGGCCGGCGGTGGACGAGAGCGCTCTGGTGCGCGATCAGATGGATCTCGTGGTGCAGGTCAACGGCCGCCTGCGCGGCCACATCCAGGTACCGGCGGACGCCGCCGAGGAAGCGCTGCGCGAGGCCGCCCTGGCGCAGGAGAACGTGCTGCGTCATACCGAGGGCAGGGAGATCCGCAAGGTGATCGTGGTGCCCGGGAAGCTGGTCAATGTCGTGGTGGCATAGAACGTTCGCGGCCGCATTGATGCTCGCGCTCGCGGGCTGCGGCTTCCAGTTGCGCGGCCAGTTCTCGATTCCGGCCGAGCTGCAGCCGATTCATGTCAGCTCCGATGGCGGCAGCCGCGTTGCCGTGGAACTGCGACGCATGCTGGTCCGCAACGGGGTGCAACTGGTCGAGGAGCCGGCCGCGGCAAAGAGCGAGATCGCGATCCTCGACGAGAACCGCCAGCGGCGCGTGCTGACGGTCGACGCGGACACGGGCCGGGTCGACGAGTACGAGTTGCGCTACACCACGGACTGGATCCTGCGCGGGACGGGCGAGGATCAGCGCCCCCTGCTCGGCCGCGAGACCGTCGAGAGCCTGCGCGATTACACCTATGACCCCACCGCCGTGCTCGCCAAGCAGAGCGAGCAGGAAACCCTCGTCGAAAACATGCAGCAGGACGCCGCCCTCCGGATCCTCTACCGCATCCAGGCCTGGAACCCCTCGCAGATTCCGGAAAAGGAAGAGGCGGAGATCGAGGAGGAGGTTGAGGGGTGAGATTCGTGAGCGGAGCAGGTCGAAATCGCTTCGCGATTATCCCTCACTCTGCCCCTCTCGCCTCCGGGGAGAGGGGACCCTGCGTTCAATGTGGCACTGTCCTGGCCCCTCTCCCTTCGGGAGAGGGGTTGGGGTGAGGGCTGCGAGCGCAGCGAGCCGGAATCGCTGCGCGATTACCCTCAACCCGCCTCTCTCCCCTTCTTTTGCATGTTCATTTCCCTGAACGATCGATCCGAACGAGCGCCTCGTGGATCTGCTCCAGCACTATTTCGGTCCGGTTCAGAATCTCGTGATTCCAGAACCGTAGAACGCGATAGCCGGACGATTCGAGAAAGGCTGTACGGACTGCATCCCTGCGGCGCAGTTCTCCGTGTTGTCCGCCATCGGCCTCCAGAATCAGGCCAGCGCTCAGGCAGACAAAATCCACGATATATGGCCCGATCACGTATTGCCGACGAAACTTGAGCCCCTGCAAGCGACGATCGCGGAGGTAATACCACAACCTCCTTTCGGCATCGGTCATTCGATGACGCAGGGTTCTTGCGTGGGTCTTCATCATGGATGGATTCCGTTCCATGGTTCTTCCCTGTCGGAAACGGCATCGCTACGCGATGCCCCCTCACCCTGTCCCTCTCCCCATAAGGGGAGAGGGGACCCTTCGTTCGAGTTCCCGGTTTCTTCAGCCCCTCTCCTTCCGGGAGATGGGTTGGGGTGAGGGTTGCGAGCGAAGCCAGCCGGAGTTGCTTTCTACCGCTTCCCGATACCCACGTAATCCCGCCGCTCGGGCCCGGTGTAGAGCTGTCTCGGCCGGCCGATGCGGAGTTCGGGGTCGTCCATCATCTCGTTCCAGTGGGCGATCCAGCCGACGGTTCTGGCCATGGCGAAGATGACGGTGAACATGTTCAGCGGGATGCCCATGGCGCGCAGGATGATGCCGGAATAGAAATCCACGTTGGGGTAGAGCTTGCGCTCGACGAAGTAGTCGTCCTCCAGCGCGATGCGCTCGAGCTCCATCGCGGTCTCGAACAGCGGCTTGTTCTCGTTGTCCTCGCCGAGCTCGGCGAGCAGGTCATGGCAGGCGCCGCGGATGATCTTGGCGCGCGGGTCGTAGTTCTTGTAGACGCGGTGGCCGAAGCCCATCAGCTTGAACGGGTCCTTCTTGTCCTTGGCCCGTTTCATGAAGTCATCGACGGTGGCGTCGGAGTTCGTGATCTCCTCGAGCATGTTGATCACGGCCTCGTTCGCGCCGCCGTGGGCGGGGCCCCAGAGAGAGCCGATGCCGGCGGCGATGCTGGCGAACGGGTTGGCGCCGGAGCTCGATACCAGCCGTACGGTCGAGGTGGAGGCATTCTGCTCGTGGTCGGCGTGCAGGATCATGATCAGCTCGAGCGCGCGCACGAAGATCGGGTTGGCCTCGTAGGGCTCGGCCGGCACGGCGAACATCATGCGCAGGAAATTCTCGACGAAGTTGAGATTGTTCAACGGGTACAGGAACGGCTGGCCGATGGAGTGCTTGTAGGCGTAGCTCGCCATCGACGGCATCTTGGCGATCAGCCGGTGCGCGCAGACCTCGCGGTGCTCGGGGTCGTTGATGTCGATCTTGTCGTGATAGAAGGCCGACAGCGCCGCCGTGGTGGTTTCCATGATCGCCATCGGGTGGGCATCGTGGCGGAAGCCCTCGTAGAAGCGGCGCATGGCCTCGTGGACCATGCTGTGGTGCTTGATCGAGTTCTCGAACCACGTCATCTGTTGCGGGCTCGGCAGTTCCCCGTAGAGCAGCAGGTAGCAGACCTCGAGGTAGCCCGAATGCTCGGCGAGCTGCTCGATCGGGTAGCCGCGGTACATGAGGATGCCCTGCTCGCCGTCGATGAAGGTGATCGCGCTCTGGCAGCTGGCGGTGGTGGCGTAGCCCGGATCGTAGGTGAAGGTCCCGGTCTGGCCCGGCATCGGCCGGATGTCGATGCAGGGATTGCCGTAGGTTCCGTTGTAGACCGGCAGCTCGGCACTGCTGCCGTCGGCCATCGTCACGGTCGCCGTTTCCTGCTTCTTGTCTGCCATGGGGAATCTCCGCTGGAACCGGGTCGGGGGCTTTCGGTTCGTACTGGCGTGGGATCGTTGCGTACGGCCGCGGCCCGCACAGCCGTCCGGCGCGATGCGAGCGGCCATGCTACCACCATGGAGGCGGGGGTTGAATGGTGGGGTTCGGGAGCGATCCATGGGTTGTCGGAGGAGGGAAGGGGAAGGGGAGATGGCAGATGGCAGGAAAGGACGGGCAGAGATTTCACGGGCTCCCGGGCATGGCGGTTACGCCAGTGCTTGACAGTCCCGCAAGGCAGCCCATCCTTTTATCTGCCATCTGCCATCTGCCATCTGCCATCTGCCATCTGCCATCTGCCATCTGC
>CAYZHJ010000176.1:0-4484 GCA_964478305.1 uncultured Ectothiorhodospiraceae bacterium | reverse complement strand
CCCCAGTCCGGACCGGATCGCGAGCGCACACACGCGCCCGCGCGGCCCCGGATGGTATCCGGTCAACCGACTATATTGATTTGCCCGGACGGATTCCACCTCGGACGGGGCTCAGGGGGGTCGGCAGATGGCAGGAAGAGGATGACGAGCCCGAATGATCATTCAAGCGTGAAACGAAGGATTGCAGGAGCGCCGTCACCGCATCCACGGCACCGTCTTTTCCTGCCATCTGCCATCTGCCGACTGCTGCCTGACGTCCACCATCACGTCTCGACGAACTTCAATCCGATCACGCCGATGATGATCATGGACAGGCAGAGCATGCGGGCCGGCGAGGTCCCGTCGCCGAGAAACAGGGCCCCGACCATGATCACGCCGGAGGTCCCGATGCCGACCCAGACGGCATAGGCGGTCCCCATCGGCAGACTCTTCAGCGCAACCGACAACAGGAAGAAGCTGGCCGCGGAAGCGCCGATGCAGAGCAGGCTCGGCCAGAGCCGGGTAAACCCGTGACTGAACGTCATGGCCACGGCCCAGACCACTTCGAGGATGCTTGCCGCGAAGAGGATCACCCACGCCATGGCGATCCTCTCCGTCGTGCGTTCATCCGCCCTCGATCGCGCCGGACGCCGGCGGCACGATGTCCGTGACGGGTGTTCACGCGGCGTAACCGCCGTCGACGGTGATCGACGTACCGGTGACCCAGGCACCGTCATCGGATGCCAGGTAGGCGACCGCCGCCGCGATGTCGGCACCCCGACCGTAGCGGCCCAATGCCGTCAGTGCGCGTTCCTCGTCCGCCCCGTCCCCGTCGGCGGGATTCATGTCCGTGTCCGTGGGTCCGGGATGGACCAGGTTGACGGTAATGCCCCTGGGGCCGAGGTCCCGGGCCAGCCCCCGGGTCAGCCCGCTCAGGGCGGCCTTGCTCATGGAATACAGGCTGATGCCGGGGACCGGCACGCGCTCGACCAGGCAACTGCCGATGTTGATGATGCGGCCGCCGCCGCTCATGTGCCCGATCGCGAACTGCGCGGAGACGAACGCCGCGCGGGCGTGAATCGCCAGCGCCCGGTCGATCTCCTCCAGCGTGAACGACTCGGGTTCGCCCCAGGGGAACACGCCGGCATTGTTGACCAGGATGTCGATGCCGCCGAGTTCGCCGACCGTCCGCTCCACCGCCGTCCGCAGCGCCTGCGGATCGGCGCTGTCGGCCCGGATCGCCAGGCCCTTCTGTCCGGCATCGTCCAGCCCGGCCACCAGGGCCCGGGCCTGGTCACCGGCGCTGAGGTACGTGAATGCGACGGCGGCCCCTTCGTCCGCCAGCCGTTCGACGATGGCCCTGCCGATTCCGCGGCTGCCGCCGAGGACCAGGGCGACCCTGCCTTTCAGTGCTTGCATCCCGAACCCTCCATATATATACCTAACGGTACAGATAACGTAGCCGGCGCGGCCGGCGGTAACAAGAACTTTATTTACTGTTCAGTACATAATTGGAGTGCAGGCCATGACGCGCGGCAGACCGCGGAATTTCGATGGCGACCTGGCGCTCCGCCAGGCCATGAACCTGTTCTGGGAGCGGGGCTACGAGGGCACCACGGTCGGCGATCTCACCGGGGCCATGGGAATAAACCGGCCCAGCCTGTACGCGGCCTTCGGCTCCAAGGAGGACCTGTTCAGACAGGCAGTGGCGCTGTACGACGAGGCGGAAGGCCGGGCGACCTCGGTCGCGTTGAACGGCCGCTCGACGGCACGGCAGGCCATCGCGGATTTCCTGCGGGTGAACATCGAGACCTACACGGATCCGGGCAAGCCGAACGGCTGCATGATCGTGCTCGCGGCGATGATCGGAACGCCGGAAAACAGCGACATCCGCGAGTACCTGGCCGCGCTCCGCCGTGACACGGAGCAATGCCTGCGGCGCAGGCTGGAGCGCGCGGTCGACGAGGGCGAGCTACCGGCGGATACGGACTGCGCGGGCATTGCCGCGTTCTACACGACGGTGCTGCACGGCCTGTCGATACAGGCACGCGACGGCGCGAGCCGGGAGCAGCTGCAGCAGGTCGCCGACGCCGCGAACGCCGGCTGGGATGCGCTGGTGGCGGGCAGTGGCGGACCAGCACCGTAGGTTGGGCCGACGCAGGAGGCCCAACGTTCGCCGTTTCTGTTGGGCCTCCTGCGTCGGCCCAACCTACGATTCCCCCGTCTCGACCACGAGCTGTTCCAGCGCCCGCAGGGCGACGATGGCGGTGGCGTAGTCGACGCGCTGCAGTCGCTGCATCTCGTTCATCATGGACTGCACGCGGCCGGCGTCCTGCTCGTTCCCGGCCAGCCAGGCATCCACCGCCGGATCGGCATCGTGCTTCGGCCTGGCGCGGATCACGCGCACCGTCAGCGCGCGGTGCTGCTCGTAGAGCTGGTCGCGCAGCGAGCCGCGGGCATTGGCGTGCCAGGCGCCGTCCACCGGCAGGGTCTCGATCTGGCCGCGCAGCCACCTGAGGCCGAAGTGGTCGCCGAGGCGGGAATAGATCCAGCCGACCTTTTCCACCTTGCGTCCCTCGGCGTTGGCGATGTCGACGATGTCGAGTGCCGGGTAGAGCGCATCGGTGGCGGCGACCCGCGAGGCGAGCGGTACGGGCACGCCCCTGCCGGTCAGCTCCTCGACGATGCGATCCATGTCGCCCCGCCAGGTCGTGACCTGCGCCTGTTCGAGATGCTCGATCAGCACCTGCACGCCCGGCCCCCAGGCCTCGACCATGTCCGCGATATCGAGCCGGTGCCCCGGCCGGTTGAGGATCCAGCGGGTGGCATGACGCAGCAGTTCCCACAGGCGCAGCAGCATGTCCGTCTGCACCGAGGCATCGACGCGATTGTCCAGACCCTCGATTTCCGCCCACAGCGCGTTGGCATCGAATACCTCGCGGGCGATGGTGAAGGCGCGGGCGATCTCCGGCGCCGTGGCGCTGGTGTCCTCCTGCATGCGCAGGACGAATGTCGCGCCCATGCGGTTGACCACGTAATTCGTCACCTGGGTGGCGATGATCTCGCGCCACAGCCTGTGGTTGCGCATCTGCTCGTGGTATTGCTCGCGCAGCGGCCGCGGGAAATACTCGACCAGCTCGCGCGCGAGGTACGGGTCCTCGGGCACGTCGGAGGCGAGCAGCTCCGGGTACAGCGTGATCTTGGCGTAGGACAGCAGCACCGCCAGCTCGGGCCGGGTGAGACCGATCTCGGCACTCTTGCGCTCCTGGATCTCCTCCTCGGTCGGCAGGCATTCGAGCTGGCGGTCGAGGATGCCGCGGCTCTCCAGCCAGTTGATGAAGTGTGCCTTGGTGCCGAGCCGCGGCACGGTGAAGGCCGACATCATCGAGATCGCCTGGGTCTGCAGATAGTTGTTGCGCAGCACCAGCTCGCCGACCTCGTCGGTCATCCGTTCCAGCAGCCGGTTGCGCGCGGGCGGCTTCAGCTCGCCGGCATCGACCGCGGCGTTGAGCAGGATCTTGATGTTGACCTCGTGGTCGGAGCAGTCGACGCCGGCCGAATTGTCGATGAAGTCGGTATGCATGGCGCCGCCGTTCAGCGTGTACTCGACGCGCCCGGCCTGGGTGAAGCCGAGGTTGCCGCCCTCGCCGACGATGCGGCAGCGCAGCTCGCTGCCGTTGACCCGCACCAGCCGGTTGGCGCGGTCGCCGACGTCCTCGTCGCGCTCGTCGGCGCCCTTGACGTAGGTGCCGATGCCGCCGTTCCAGAAGAGATCGACCGGTGCGCGGATGATGGAGCGGATCAGCTCGGCCGGGGTCAGCTCCTCGGCCTCGATGCCGAGCGCCTTGCGCGCCGCCTGCGACAGCCGGATGCGCTTCTCCGAGCGCGACCAGATGCCGCCGCCGCGCGAGATCAGGTCGGTGTTGTAGGCATCCCAGCCGCTGGCGGCGGCCCTGAACAGGCGCTGGCGCTCCTTGAAGCTCGCCTGTGGATCCGGATCCGGATCGATGAAGATGTGCAGGTGGTTGAAGGCCGCGACCAGCCGGATGTGACGCGACAGCAGCATGCCGTTGCCGAACACGTCGCCGCCCATGTCGCCGATGCCGACCGCGGTGAAGTCCTCGTTCTGGCAGTCGACGCCCTTTTCCCGGAACAGCCGCTTGACCGATTCCCAGGCGCCACGGGCGGTGATGCCCATGCCCTTGTGGTCGTAGCCGTTGGAGCCGCCGGAGGCGAAGGCGTCGCCGAGCCAGAAGCCGTGCGCCTGCGACACTTCGTTGGCGATGTCGGAGAAGGTCGCCGTGCCCTTGTCGGCGGCGACCACCATGTACGGGTCGGGCTCGTCGTGGCGCAGGACCTGCTCGGGATGGACGATCTCGCCCTTGACCAGGTTGTCGGTGACGTCGAGCAGGCCGTGGATGAAGCGCCGATAGCAGGCGATGCCGTCTTCCAGGATCGCATCGCGGTCGCCGGCAGGGGGACGCTTGCTGACGAAGCCGCCCTTG
>CAYZHJ010000175.1:0-4486 GCA_964478305.1 uncultured Ectothiorhodospiraceae bacterium | reverse complement strand
CCTGCTCCGGCGATTTCACGCCGCGCGCGACGTCGGCCATCATGCTCGACAGCAGGTTCGTGGAGTACACCTCGCTGATCGCCGGGTTGGCGTAGCCCGGATAGCCCAGCCAGGCGGTCCAGTCCTCGGCCGTCTGCAGCAGCTTGAGCTTGTCCGGCGGCTGTGCGCCCCAGGGGTCATCGTCGAGCCAGCTGTCGTCACCGAACAGCTGCGGCACCTGCGAGGTGAAGGCGGGGAAGTTGTAGAACTTCGCGAAGTAGCTGGCCGCCGCGTAATTGTTCTCGAGGTCCAGCATGAACTTCTTCGCCGCCTGCTTCTTGGTCTCGTCGGTGACGTACTCCGGCATGACGTGGATGAACCACACGTGGGCCGGCATCAGCTTGTCACCGCGAGGACCGTGGAGGCCCGGCCGGAAGCCGGTGTCCGCGGCCACCTCGGGCGAGGCTTCCTGTGCGCTGCGGTAGAACGAGATGGAGTTCTGGATGTAGGACGCCTGCCCGGCGATGAAGGTCTGGTTGTTCGAGCCGGCGTTCCAGGCGAAGACCTCCGGGGTCATCGCGTTGTCGAACAGCTTCTTCTGGAACCTGACTGCCTCGAGCACCTCGGGGGAGTCGAAGGTGACGTTGCCGTCGGCGTCCTGCACCGAGCCGCCGTGCGACCAGATCAGGGCGCGGGCATAGAACTCCGAGTCGATCTCGGGCGACATGCCCACCGCGACCGGGATGCCGGTATCCTCGAAGATCTTCGTGCCGCCGTCGAGCAGGTCGGCGTAGGTCTCCGGGCCTGCCGGATAACCCGCGTCCTTCCACAGCGAGCGGCGATAGTCACCCGGGTCGGGCACCCAGCCGTGGCAGAAGCCGTACCAGATGTCCTTCGAGGGCAGGTAGCTCGAACGTTCGCAGGTACCGGCGCGCTCGCCGAACTCGTCGGCCGCGGCCATGTTGACATCCTCGAGAGACTGGAGGCCCTCGATGAAGGCCGTCGGCGGCGCGTTCATCTCGAACAGCGTTGCACCTTCGCCGGCCGAGATCGAGGCCGACAGGGTGGACGGAACCTCGGCGATGTTGATGAAGTTGACGGTCACGTCGACGTTGTGTGCATCGCCCCACGCCTGCGCGTATTCCTCGAACCATTCGTCGTAGCGGGGAACGAAGTGGCTCCACTGGGTGATGCTGATCGAGGTGCCGTCCGGGAATTCCTCGGGGAAGCTCAGGTTCCCGTACTGCGTCTGGGAAAAGGTCGGGTCGGGTGGATCCCCGGCAGCCTGTGCGGTGCCGAGCACCATTGTGGCTGCGAATGCGGCCGCCACGGTCATGAGCCAGTGACGGCGGGTCTGTACGTGGGTCACCGCTGACATGGTTTGCCTCCTTCGGAAACCAATTGGGCCATACAGAGTCTAGGCACCGGTGCTCGCCTGTCAAATCATTGGCGGACACGCTCGCGGGATGCCGCTCGCGGGCCCGTCACGTCGTCTCGTGCGGCAGGGCCGGGTACAATCCCGGCGTCGAATCCGGATTCTTCGTGAATCATGTCGTGAAACTCGTTGATTCGGGGAAGGAATGATCATTCCGCAACTCCCTCCCGAGGGGTACCGGTGATGTCGCGGGAGGCCTCCGTCCCGATGATCCGCCTGCATCCGTGCGCGGTCCGCGGCGTGTTCGATCGCCTGCTGGCGGCCCATGGCGAACAGGGCTGGTGGCCGGCCGATACCCCGTTCGAGGTCATCGTCGGTGCCGTGCTTACCCAGAACACCGCCTGGACCAACGTCGAGCAGGCCCTGGAGAATCTGCGCGCCGCGGATGCGCTGGTACCCGAGGCAATCATCGCCTTGCCCGAGGACCGCCTCGGTGAACTGATCCGACCGAGCGGCTATTACAACGTCAAGGCACGACGCCTGCAGGCCGTCTGCCGATTCGTGCTCGACCACGGCGGCATCGAGGCCCTGTCGGAACGGGATACGCACGATCTGCGGGATGCATTGCTGGCCGTGCACGGCGTGGGGCACGAGACCGCCGACGACATCGTGCTCTACGGTTTCCACCGTTGCGTGTTCGTGATCGACGCCTACACCCGCCGCATCTTCGCCCGGCTGGGTCACATCGACGGCAGCGAGGGTTACGAGGAGCTGCGCGCCGCGTTCGAGCGAGCGCTGCCGGAGGATGTCGAACTGTACAAGGAGTACCACGCCCTCCTCGTGCATCATGCGAAGGCGGCATGCAGGGTGAAGCCGGGGTGCGAGGCGTGTTGCCTGCGAAGAAGGTGCGCGGTCGGGAGGAACGGGAAGACGCCCGGCTGACGGGGCGGTCCGTAGATTACGCCACCTTTACGAACTCGTAACGTGACCCTGCGCGGCGGCATCACTACATTGGATGGCTGTTCATTCTTCCTGCGGGTTACGGCTCCCCATGACCGCGACTGGCTGGTTCCTGACCGTCGGTGCCGTCCTCCTGGCCATCGGCCTGACCCAACCGCTGATAAGGCGCTTGCCGCTCACCAACGCGATCGTCTACCTCGTGGTCGGGATCGTGCTCGGGCCCACCATTCTCGGCATCTTCCATTTCAATCCGCTCGAGCAGTCGCGGTTGCTGGAAGTGGTCACGGAGATCGCCGTGCTCCTCTCCCTGTTCACGGCCGGAACGAAGATGCCGGTGCTGGTGAAGGCCATCCGCTGGCGCACACCGGTTCTGCTGGCCCTTGTTGCCATGGGCGTGACGGCGGTTCTGCTCACGGCATTCGGCTATTTCGCGCTTGACCTGTCGCTGGGGGCGGCAGTGCTGCTCGCCGGGATTCTGGTGCCGACCGATCCCGTGCTGGCCGGTGAGGTCCAGGCACGTCAACCGGGGGACCGCAATCGGCTTCGCTTCTTCCTGACGGCCGAGGCGGGGATGAACGATGGCAGTGCGTTCCCGGTGGTGATGCTCGGCCTCGGGTTGCTGGGACTGCACGGACTCGGCGACATCGGGATGCGCTGGATGCTGCTCGATCTCGTGTGGGCAACTGCTGCCGGCACGGGCCTGGGCGTGATCGCCGGCTACGGGACAGGGCATCTGGTCCATTACCTGCGGCGGCATTACGGGCCGGCACCCCTGTTCGACGATTTCATCGGACTGGGGATGGTCGGCATCGTCTATGGCGCCAGCCTTCTGGCGGGTGTCTGGGGATTCCTCGCCGTGTTCTTCGCCGCGGTTGCGTTGCGCCGGACCGAAATGCGTCTTGCAACTCCCGTAGCGACGCCGGACTGGCCCGCCAGTCGCTCCGGCCCCGCGGCAGCCGGCGAGGCAGGCAGCCGAACCGGCGTGACCGAGAACTCGCTGAATATCCACGAGGCCCTCGAGCGGCTCATCGAGCTGACGCTGATCCTGCTGCTTGGCGGTACCCTGTTCGCCAGTTCGTGGAGCTGGCAGGCCGTATCCACTGCGTTGTTCCTGTTCCTGATCGCCCGGCCCGCGGGAGTACTGGCCGTATCACTGGACACGCGCACGCCGATGCGCCTGCGCGCCATGATCAGCTGGTTCGGGGTACGGGGAATCGGCTCCCTGTATTACCTCATGTTCGCGATTCAGCAGGGCCTTCCCGAGGAAACCGCCCTGGAACTGCTCCACATCACCCTGATCGTGGTGACCCTGTCGATCTTTCTGCACGGCATCAGCGTGAAGCCGATGATGACACGCTTTCGTCAGCGCAATTCGACGGGGACGGAAGCGGTGGCATAGGTACGCGGCGAGCCGCTGTCCCGGAACAGGTCCCCGGCACGAGCGGGATTGCCGAACCTCGATCATCCCGATCGGCACTGTGCGGGGATCCGGGAATCGCTCGTTGCCGGTGTCATTCGTGCGCGTCGCGCTCGTCATCCCCTGCAGCAAGAACGTTTGCACGGCTGCCGGCCTCGCCGTGTCGGTCGTCCATGGCCCCTGTTTCCGCACGATCGGGGATGCCACGAATCAGGGCGAGCCTTCGGCGCCGGTACTCATCGTCACCCAAGTCGCCACGACGTCGGGCTCGTTCGAGGCGACCGAGGTCGATTGCGGTGGTGTCGAGGTCATTTCCGCAGCGTGGGCATGCCGGGATGCCCCGGCGGACGGAGAATCCGCAGTACCCGCAGACCATGGTCCCGCGCCCGGGTGACCTGCGTGGGAACAACAGGATTGCGGTGACGACCAGCACAACCAGTACCACGATCCGCCATACCCTGTCGTCCATCGCAACACCACCTTGCCGGGATGGGCACGGTCGAGAGTGGGGTATCCCGGCTCATGAGTCCAACGCATTCTTTTCGATGGACTCATGAGAGATGCCAATGAATCCAGTGGCAGTTCGAGGTTGTGGGGTGTTCGTGCACACCGCCCTTGCCGCGGACACGAAACCTCCGTGCAGCGGGGGTTGTGTTTGGCGGAGGGGGAGGGGATTGACTCGGGCCATCCATGGCCCTCGCCCTTCGGGCGCCTCCCTTCGGTCGGCGTCCAAATCGGCAGTCCTGCCGATTTGT
>CAYZHJ010000174.1:0-4499 GCA_964478305.1 uncultured Ectothiorhodospiraceae bacterium | reverse complement strand
TCTGCGGCGAGGAGACGGCGCTGCTCGAATCGCTCGAGGGCAAGAAGGGCATGCCCCGGTTCAAGCCGCCGTTCCCGGCGCAGTACGGCGTCTACGGGCGTCCGACCACGGTCAACAACACCGAGAGCTATGCCTCGGTACCCACGGTCCTGCGCAATGGCGGCGAATGGTTTGCCGGCCTGGGGGTGGAGAATTCCGGCGGCTGCAAGCTGTTCTCGGTGTCCGGTCACGTGAATCGGCCGGGCAACTTCGAAGTGCCGATGGGCACGCCGTTCAGCGAGCTGCTGGAACTGGCCGGCGGCGTGCTCGACGGGCGCAGGCTCAAGGCGGTGATCCCCGGCGGTTCTTCGGTGCCGGTCGTGCCCGCCGAGACCATGCTCGCGACCAGCATGGACTACGACTCGATCGCGCAGGCCGGATCCATGCTCGGCTCGGGCGCGGTGATCGTCATGGACGAGAGCACGGACATGGTCGTGACGCTGCGGCGCATCTCGCGCTTCTACATGTCCGAATCCTGCGGCCAGTGCACGCCCTGCCGCGAGGGCACGGGCTGGCTGTGGCGCGTGCTCACGCGGATCATCAACGGCGAGGGCCGGATGGAGGATCTGGACAATCTCGACGACGTCGCGCGCCGGATCGAGGGCCGCACCATCTGCGCGCTGGGCGATGCGGCGGCCATGCCGGTTCGCAGCTTCCTGCGGCATTACCGGCACGAATTCGAACACTACATCCAGCACGGGCGCAGCCTGCTGGCGGCGTGATCGGGACGGATCGACGCGCATTCCACGAGACGGGGACCATGACGGAAGAAACGGTCGAAATCGAGACGGTCGAAATCGAGGTCGACGGACAGCCGATCCGGATCCGCAAGGGGGCGATGCTGATCGAGGCAACCGATGCCGCCGGCATTGATGTGCCCCGCTTCTGCTATCACAAGAAGCTGTCCGTCGCCGCCAATTGCCGCATGTGCCTGGTCGAGGTGGAACGCGCGCCCAAGCCGCTGCCCGCCTGTGCCACGCCGGTCGCCGACGGCATGAAGGTCCATACCACCTCGGAAACCGCGCTCGACGCCCAGCGTGGCACGATGGAATTCCTGCTGATCAATCATCCGCTCGACTGCCCGGTCTGCGACCAGGGCGGCGAATGCGAGTTGCAGGACCTGTCACTGGGCTACGGCGAGGGTATCTCCCGCTTCACCGAGGGCAAGCGGGCCGTGGCCGACGAGGACCTCGGCCCGCTGATTGCCACCGACATGACCCGCTGCATCCACTGTACCCGCTGCGTGCGTTTCGGTGTCGAGGTGGCGGGCGTGCCCGAGCTGGGCGCCACCGGCCGCGGCGAGGACATGCGCATCGGCACCTACGTCGGCAGGACGGTCACCTCGGAACTGTCGGGCAATGTCATCGACCTGTGTCCGGTCGGGGCGCTGACCAACAAGCCCGCGCGCTACACGTTCCGTCCCTGGGAGCTGATCCAGCACGCCGGCGTGTCGCCGCATGACGCCATCGGCTCGAACCTGTACCTGCACCAGCGGCGTGGACGGGTAATGCGGGTCGCGCCGCGCGAGAACGAATCGATCAACGAGACCTGGATCGCCGATCGCGACCGTTACAGCTGTCACGGGCTGTATGCCGGCGACCGGGTGCGGCGGCCGCTGGTCAGGCGCGACGGCATCTGGGAAGAGGTCGACTGGGACGTGGCCCTACCGGCCGCGGTCGGCGTTCTGCGGGATGTCATCGACCGGCACGGGCCGGAGCAGCTGGCCGGTCTGGTATCGCCGCATGCGACGATCGAGGAGCAGTACCTGTTCCAGAAACTGATGCGCGGACTGGGCAGCCCGCACATCGATCACCGCCTGCGTCAGCTCGATTTCACCGATCAGGACCGGGCGCCGGTGATGCCCTGGCTGGGGCTGTCGATCGAGCAGCTCGAGCAGCTCGATGCCGCGTTGCTGGTCGGTTCCAACGTGCGCAAGGAGCAGCCGATCGCCGGCCATCGCCTGCGCAAGGCCGTGCTCGCACGCGGGGCTCGTGTCAGCTTTCTCAACGCGCGCCGGTTCGATTTCCACTTCGATGTTCACCGGCAGATCGTTGCCCATGCCGACGAGATCTTCGGCGAACTCGCCGCGATCGGCGCCGCGCTCGTTGCCCGTACCGACGCCGAGGCGCCGGAAGCGGTGCGGCAGGCGATCGGCACCGCGCGGCCCGACGAGCGGCACGAGGCCGTCGCCGAATCGCTCGCGCAGGCGGAGAACGCCTGTCTGCTGCTGGGCAACCAGGCGATCGAATCGCCGCACTTCGCCCGCCTGCGCGCGCTCGCGGACGCGGTCGCACGACTCGCGGGCGCCCGTTTCGGCTACCTCCCCGAGTCCGGCAATGCCGCCGGTGCCTGGCTCGCCGGCGCAGTGCCGCATCGAGGGCCCGCCGGCGCCGTGCCGGAACGGCAGGGAGAATCGGCGCTGTCGATGCTGTCACAGCCGCGCGGCGGCTACCTGCTGCACGGCGTCGAACCGGAGTTCGACTGCGCCGATCCGGCCACGGCGACGGAAACGCTCGGCCAGGCCGGGCGGGTGCTGTCCATCGCTTCGTTCACCACCGATGCCATGCTGCAGTACGCCGACGTGATCCTGCCCGCGGCGACCTTTGCCGAGACCGCCGGCACGTTCGTCAACGCCGAGGGCCTCTGGCAGAACTTCACCGCGGCGGTCACGCCGGTCGGGGACAGCCGCCCGGGGTGGAAGATCCTGCGCGTGCTCGGCAGCGAGCTGGGGCTGGACGGCTTCGATCATTTCTCCGCCGAGGAAATCCGGCGCGAGCTGAAGGAGGCCTGCCGGCCGCTCGTGCTCGACAACGCCGTTGCCGGCACGGGAACGATCGAGGCACCCGCCCGGCGTGACGGCCTGCTGCGGGTCGGCAACGTGCCGCTGTACTCGGTGGATCCGCTGGTGCGTCGTTCGCAACCGCTGCAGGAAGCCGCCGATGCCGGCCGCCCGGTCGCCCGGATCGCGCCGGCCGATGCCGAGGCGCTCGGGCTCGCTTCATCCGAACGGGTGCTGGTGCGCCAGGGCAAACGCGAACAGGTGCTGGAACTGGTGCAGGACGAGAGCGTGGCCGGCGGCTGCGTGTGGATTCCGCAGGCACTGGCGGAGACCGCGGTACTGGGGCCGAACCATGCCCCGGTGGAACTGACGGGAGCGTAGCCGGGCATGGTGGAAACGGCGATTGCAATCTGGGACACGCTGCCGTTCGAGCTGCGTACGCTGATCGAGATCACGGCGAAGATCCTGCTCATCGTCGGCCCGCTGATGCTTGCCGTGGCGTATTTCACCTACGCCGAACGGCGCGTGATCGGCTACATGCAGATGCGGCGGGGACCGAACCGGGTCGGCTGGCGCGGCCTGCTGCAGCCGATTGCCGACGGCCTGAAACTGCTCACCAAGGAAGTGATCCTGCCGACCAACGCGAACCGATTCCTGTTCCTGCTGGCGCCCATCCTGTCGATCGGACCCTCGCTGGCCGCCTGGTCGGTGGTGCCGTTCGCCGAGGGCTGGATACTGGCCGACATCGACGCCGCCCTGCTGTTCGTGCTGGCGCTGACCTCGATCGGCGTGTACGGCGTGATCATCGCCGGCTGGGCCTCGAACTCGAAGTACGCCTTTCTGGGCGCGCTGCGCTCGGCCGCGCAGATGGTGTCCTACGAAATCGCCATGGGCTTCGCCCTGGTGGGTGTGGTCATGATCGGCGGCAGCCTGAATCTCGGCACGATTACCCAGGGGCAGGAGGGCTGGTTCTTCTGGAACTGGTACTGGCTGCCGCTGCTCCCGCTGTTCGTCGTGTACTTCATTTCCGGTGTCGCCGAGACCAACCGCCTGCCGTTCGACATCGCCGAGGGCGAGTCCGAGATCGTGGCCGGTTTCCACGTGGAATACTCCGGCATGGCGTTCGCCATCTTCTTCCTGGCGGAATACGCCAACATGATCCTGATCGCGGCCCTGGCGGCGATCATGTTTCTCGGCGGCTGGCAGGCGCCCTGGCCGGACGGGACGCTGGGAGATTCGATACTGCTGAACGACGGCCTCCACTGGTTCCTGCTGAAGACCGTGGCGATGGCCTTTCTCTATCTGTGGTTTCGTGCGACCTTCCCGCGCTACCGCTACGACCAGATCATGCGGCTGGGCTGGAAGATCTTCATCCCCGTTACCATCATCGCCATTGCCTACATCGGGCTGATGGCATGGTACGACGTGGGACCCTGGTTTCAGTGACCGGGTCGGCAACATGAATGGCCCGGAGGTGGTGCGCAGATGACGGCAATCAAGCGCTTTTTCAAGACGTTTCTCCTGTGGGAGCTGGTCAAGGGCATGCGTCTGACCGGACGCCATTTCTTCAGCCCCAAGACGACGATCGCCTACCCGGAGGAGAAGACGCCGAAATCGCCGCGCTTCCGCGGACTGCACGCGCTGCGCCGCTATCCCAACGGCGAGGAGCGCTGCATTGCCT
>CAYZHJ010000173.1:0-4516 GCA_964478305.1 uncultured Ectothiorhodospiraceae bacterium | reverse complement strand
CTGCCGCTGGTCGGCACGCTCGAGCGCGAGCGGGTGGTGCTCAGCGCACCGGTGTCCGAGCGCATCGTCGAGATCGGCGTGGACGAAGGCAGCACCATCGCGGCGGGCACGACGGTCGCGCGGCTGGACGCGACGGCCGCACGCGAGCGGCTGGCGGCCGCCGAGGCGGAAGCCGATCGGCTCGCGGCGCGGTTGGCCGAGCTGGAGGCCGGGCCGCGGGTCGAGGAACTGCGGGCGGCGCGGGCGCGGCTGGCCGGAAATCGCGAGACGCTGCGCCTGGCCGGGCGGACGCTGGAGCGGTTACGGCGGCTGGCGGCGAACGACCTGGCGTCTCCTTCCGAGGTGGAAGACGCCGAGCGTGTCGTGGAAAACCTCCGTGCCGAGCGCGATATCGCCGCGGCCCGGCTCGACGAGCTCGAGGCCGGCACGCGCGGCGAGCAGCTTTCCCAGGCACGGGCCGCGCTGGCCGGGGCGCGTGCCGATGTGCGCCGCGCGCGCAGCGAGCTGGAGGACCTCACCCTGGTCGCGCCGGTCGATGCCCGGGTCGAGTCGCTGCCGCTGCACGTCGGCGAGCGCCCGCGCGCCGGCGAGCCGGTGGCGGTGCTGCTGGCCGGTCCCGCCTACGCCCGCGTGTACATTCCCGCCGGCATTCGTCCCCGGCTCGAGGTCGGCATGGCCGCGAACGTCGCGGTCGCCGGCGGCGCGAATCACGAAGCACGCATCCGCACGATCGCCGGCGAGGCGGCGTTCACGCCCTTCTTCGCACTCACCGAGCGCGACCGCGACCGGCTGGCCTTCCGTGCCGAGATCGAGTTGACCGGTGGCGCGGACGACCTGCCGATCGGCGCGCCGGTCGAGGTCTCCTTCCCCGGTTCGGGCACGACGGGGGGATGACATGGTCGCGGCCGCCATCGAGACGCAGGGGCTGACGCGGCGCTTCGGCACCTTTACTGCGGTCGACGAACTCGACCTGCGCGTGCCGGCGGGACAGATCTACGGCTTTCTCGGTCCCAACGGCAGCGGCAAGTCGACCACCATCCGCATGCTGTGCGGATTGCTCGCGCCCAGCGCAGGCACGATCGAGGTGCTCGGTCACGCCGTGCCGCGCGAGGCCGAGCGCCTGCGCCGGCGCATCGGCTACATGACGCAGCGGTTCTCGCTCTACGGCGATCTCACCGTGCTGGAGAACCTGCGCTTCCTGGGCCGGGTGTTCGGCCTCGGCCGCGATGAACGACGACAGGCGATCGAGCACGCACTCGAGCGCTATCGCCTGGCCGAGCTCGGCGACCGTCGCGCCGAGGCTTTGTCCGGCGGCCAGCGTCAGCGGCTCGCGCTCGCCGGAGCGACCCTGCACGGCCCCGATCTGCTGTTCCTCGACGAGCCGACCAGCGCGGTGGATCCGCAGAGCCGGCGTGACTTCTGGTCCGAGCTGTTCACCCTGTCCGACGCCGGCACGACCATCCTGGTGTCCACGCACTATATGGACGAGGCCTCGCGCTGCCATCGACTCGCTATCCTCGATCGTGGCCGGCTCGCCGCCGAGGGCGACCCACTGGCGCTGATCGCGAGCCTGGAGGCGAGCGCGGTCGAGATCACCGGCGCCGATCCGCGCCGAACGCAGGCGGCGCTCGACGGCGCCGATCACGTGCTCACCATTACCCAGCTCGGCGGCCGCCTGCACGTGCTGGTCGCCCCCGACGTGGACGATCCCGTCGCGCACGTGCGCCGGCTCGCCGAGACCGCCGGCATCGCCGCCGACGTGCACGCGGGCGAGGCCGGGCTCGAGGACGTGTTCGTGACCCGCACGGGTCCGGCGGTGGAATGATGCTCGCCCCGCTGCAGCGCATCGGCGCCATCGCCGGCAAGGAACTGCGGCAGTTGCGCCGCGACCGGCTGACCTTCGGCATGATCATCGGCATTCCGCTGCTGCAGATCCTGCTGTTCGGCTACGCCATCGACCTGGACGTGCGCGAGTTGCGTGCCGGCATCGCGGATCAAACGAACACGGTGGAGTCGCGCGAGCTGGTCGCGAGCGCGCGGGCGAGCCAGGTGATCGAGCCGGTTCTGTACGTGGCCGGGCCGGTCGAGCTGGAGCGATCCATGCAGGCCGGGGAGATCGACGTGGGGCTGTACATCCCGCCGGACTTCGAGCGCCGGCTGGCGCGCGGCGACCGGCCGGCCGCGCAACTGCTGATCGACGGCAGCGATCCGACCGTGGCCCGCGCCGCGCGTTCGCTCACCGGGCTGCCGGCGCCCGGCGCGACGCTCGACACGAACATCGATGCCGAACTGTTCGCCGTGCGTACCTACTACAACCCCGAGGGCCGCTCGGCCGTGTTCATCGTGCCGGCGCTGATCGGCGTGATTCTCAACCTCACGCTGGTGCTGTTCACCGCGATCGCCATCGTGCGCGAGCGCGAGCGCGGCAACCTCGAGCTGCTCATCATGACACCGGTGCGCAACGCCGAGCTGATGCTGGGCAAGATCCTGCCCTACGTCGGCATCGGCCTGATCCAGGTGACCATCGTGCTGGCCGTGGGCGCCTGGCTGTTCGCCGTGCCCATTCGCGGTGGGCTGTTTGCGTTGTACTTCGCCGCGCTGCTGTTCATCGCCGCCACGCTCGCGCTCGGCCTGCTGATCTCCACGCTCGCGAACACGCAGTTCCAGGCGATGCAGCTCACGATGTTCACCTTCCTGCCGTCGATCCTGCTGTCCGGGTTCATGTTCCCCTTCGACGGCATGCCGGAAGCGGCGCAATGGATCGCGCAGGCCCTGCCGCTGACCCACTTCGTGCCGCTGCTGCGCGGCATCGTGCTGCGCGACGCCCCACTCGCCGAGATGAGCGGGGAGCTGCTCGCGTTGGGAGTGTTCTTCATCGTGCTGATGGCCGCCGCCATCGCGCGTTTCCGCAAGCGGCTGGACTGATGCGGCAGCCGGCGGACAGAGTGCCGGAAAGGCGACCTCGATCAGCCTTTACACGGATCCGCGCAGGCCGCGCCGCACGGCCTCGGGATCGTTCCTGATCACGAGCAGGTAGGCGCGCGCCATGCCGCGCGGGTTGCGGCGCTTGTGTTCCCAGTTCTGGATGCTGCGGTGCTCGAAGCCGAACTGCCTGGCGAACTCGCGTTGTGAAAGCCCCAGTTGCTCGCGGATGGCCTTGACATCGACTTCCTCGGGAACGTGGGCAACGAAGCCGGATTCCCCTTCACCACGCGCGTACTGCAGCGCCTGCCGCGCGCCTCGAAGAATGCTCTGTCCCGACTTGCTCATGGTCGCTGTCCTGTCTGTAACTCTCGGTATGTATCGATGATGAGATCGATCGTCTTCCGGAGTTCGTTGCGTTCGGCCGCGGTGAGATCGATTCGGTCGCCCTTGGCGAATACGCCGAGCAGGAAAACGGGTGTGCGCGTGTCCGCCCACGCCGTTACGACTCGATAGCCTCCACTCTTGCCATGTCCGCGGCCCCGGAACCGAACCTTGCGGGCCCCACCCGTGCCGGGAATCACATCGCCAGCATCCGGTCGCCGGGCAAGGTGGTTGACGATCCGTTCCACTTCCTCCGGCGTGAGACCGCTGGCCCTGGCTGCCCGCCGGAACTCCGGGGTTTCGACCACCGTGTGGAGCCTTCCCTTGCTCATGAGGGAATGGTACGCCGTTGGCGTACTATACGTCAACGGCGTATAGCCTTCCGGGAAGGGCGGCTATCGAATCGGCGACTCAGGGTCTCAGGGGCTGGCATCGGCTCGGGATCAGGTGGCAACTCATCGCACGTAACCGGTGTGAGAGCTGTCTTCAGGAGAGTTGTCGAGTGCAAGCCGGTATCGGATGGTGGCTGGCCGGAACCTCGTTGGCCTTGCGGCACTTGATCGGCGTCGCGCGGTACAGTAGCGATGGGCCGCGCGTTCGCGGCCGGCCGTTGCATGTGGACGGTCCTCTCCGCATGGAGTTTGTGTTGCCGTGAAAGTCGTCGAGGATTTCCCGCGCGAGATCCGCGTGGTCGAGAATGTCTGGATTCCGATGTCCGACGGGGTGCGGCTGGCGACGCGCATGTGGTTGCCGGTCGATGCCGAGGCGCGGCCGGTGCCGGCGCTGGTCGAGGCGATGCCGTATCGCAAGCGCGACTTCACGCGTCCGCGCGACGAGCCCCTGCATTCCTGGTTTGCCGGGCATGGTTATGCCTCGCTGCGGGTCGATCTGCGCGGCAGCGGGGACTCGGAAGGACTGCTGGAAGACGAGTATCACCTGCAGGAGCAGGACGACTTGGTCGAGGTGCTGGCCTGGCTCGAGAAGCAGCCCTGGTGCACGGGCCGGGTCGGCATGTTCGGGATCTCCTGGGGCGGGTTCAACTCGCTGCAGGTGGCCGCGCGGCGGCCGCCGCAGCTCGGCGCGATCGTCACCATGTGCTCGACCGATGACCGCTACGCCGACGATGCTCACTACAAGGGCGGCTGCCTCCTGACCGAGAACCTCAACTGGGGCTCGGTGTTCCTGGCCTCGGCCAACGCGCCGCCGGATC
>CAYZHJ010000172.1:0-4555 GCA_964478305.1 uncultured Ectothiorhodospiraceae bacterium | reverse complement strand
GAGTTGAGTTTTTTTCGAATGGTGCTGGGTGAGGGCGGGAAGCGGGGCGCGGCGATGATCACGCTCCGTGGTGTGATCGGCGCCGATCCGGAGGCGCTGGCCCGCGCCGGATCATGGGTCCGGCAACCGGGCGGTCACTCGCTGGACAGCCCCGTCGCCAACCTGTCCATCGTGGTCGATCGTTCGTATCGCCTGATCGAGACCCCTTCGGGCCTGCTGATCCATGATGGACGCATCCGTGGCTGGAGCGACGATCCCCTGCAGTGGAACGGCTCGTTCCTGGCGGTCGCGCCGCAAGGGCAGGGGTTGCGCTTCTGGACCGATCGGCTCGGCACGATCCCGCTGTTCTGCGCCGCCATCCCCGGCGGGACGGCCGTGTCCTCGCGGCTGGCGGACCTGCTGGAACTGCGCGACTTCGGCCCGGATCCGACCGGCATCCTGCAGGCCGTGATCCTGAATCACCCCGTGGGCCGGCGGACCATACTCGAGGGTGTGTCCCTGGCGCCCCCGGCGAGCGCCTTCGATGTGACGGCCGCCGGTCTGCAGGAGCGCGGCCGCTACTGGAAGCCCGCCATCGGGTCGGGCGAACGGGATCGGCCGCGGGAACGCATCGAGCAGGGCATGGCCGTCCTCGAGGGCGCGAGCGCGCGCGCACTCCGGGATTCCGCCGGCCCGGTCGCATGGCCGGTGACGGGCGGCGCGGACTCGCGTTGCTGTCTGGCCCTGAATCGTTCCCGGCTGGGCCGGCATGATGTGCTGTTTCACGTGACCGAGCTGGGTCGGCACGAGCTCCCGATCGCCCGCGCGGTCGCCGACGAGTTGCAGCGGGAACTGCAGGTCCTCGATCCGACCGACTCGATTCGGCGGGTCGCGGAGGCCGATCCGCGCGCGGAAAGCGGCGAGCTGCACGCGGGGCAATGGTTCCTGCAGCCTTCCGCGCAAACGCTGGCAGGGCGTTTCCATTGCACCCACGTCGTGGATGGCTATCTGCTGGACAGCCTGCTGAAGCCGAGCAAGATACAGCAGGGCACGACCGGACAGGTACGGGATCGATTGCTCCATCGTGCGCGCTACCGTCTGCAACAACTCGGCATATCGACAGACGATGCCCGGGCGCGCCGCATGCTGGAGGCCGCGGCCGCGGACTTCCCCGCGGACGATGCAGGCATGGTCGCGAGCCAGCGCTACACGCTGGAGAATCGGAGCCGCCGCATGATCTTCGGACACGTGCGACTGCAGGGAAACCATCTCGCCGTGCGAACCCCCGGTCTCGACAGCGAGCTGATCGATTTCGCGATGGATCTGCCCTGGGCCTGTCGCGAAAACGGCTGGCTGTATCGCCGCATCATCCATGAGCTCGATCCGGCGCTTGGCCGTATACCCCATGATCGAACGGGCTTGCCCCTGATCGCGGACGAATCCGTCTCGACCCGGCGCACCGTGCTCTCCGGTTTCCGTTACTACCTCAATCGCATGCTGCCCGGGCCGAATCGCTTCCCGGGCAAGGAGAGCCGGTTCGAACGACTTCTGCGGACCGATGCCGCGTTCCGGAACAGTGTCTATGCGCGCATCGAGGAATCGGAATGGATTGCCGAGGCGATGGGCGACGGGACCATCACCGCCCTGGAACGCCAGCGCCGATCCGGCAGAATCATCTCCGACTGCCTGGGCAACATGCTGCAGGTCGCGCTGCTCGAACGATACGCGCACGCGAATGACGGTGACCGGCGAGGTGAATGAGATGAGTCCGTGTCGATACGGGGCAATGAAGCCCGGGCGGCCGGCGGCGTGGCGATGAACGACGCGGGCAGGATGGCCGCACGCGGGTTGCTGGGCCTCGTCGCCGGTCGCTCGCGCCAGCGCCTGTCCATCCTGATTTATCACCGGGTACTTCCGGAACCCGATCCGCTGCGTCCGGGGGAGCCGGATGTCGCGCGATTCCGCTGGCAGATGGAACTGGTCGGCAGCGCCTTCAACGTGCTGCCTCTCGGCGAAGCCGTCGAGCGTCTCGAGAGCGGGAGCCTTCCCGCCCGGGCCGCCGCCGTCACTTTCGATGACGGTTATGCGGACAACCTCACGCTGGCGCTGCCGGTGTTGCAGGAGCTCGGAATTCCGGCCACGGTATTCGTGACCACCGGCTTCCTCAATGGCGGCCGCATGTTCAACGACACGGTCATCGAGACGGTTCACCAACTCCCGGAGGCTGCCTTCGACCTGGACTCCCTCGGGATGGACGGACTCGGAGGCAGGTTCCCGATCAACGGAAATGCCGATCGCAGGGATCTCGTCGCGAAACTTCTGCCGAAGTTCAAGTACGCGACACCGGAGCAACGAAGGGAGCTCGTCGGGCGCGTGGAAGCCGTTTCCCGGAAACCCTTGCCGGACGATCTGATGATGACGGATCAACAGGTGCGCGAGCTGCATGCGGCCGGTGTGGAAATCGGCGCGCATACCGTCAGCCACCCGATACTCCGCAACCTGGCTGACGACGTGGCGTATCGCGAGCTGTCCGAGTCCAGGCATTATCTGGAGAAGCTGCTCGATGCGCCAGTAACGCTGTTTGCCTATCCGAATGGGCGGCTGGACGAGGATTACAATCGGACACATGTCGACCAGGCTCGCACGCTCGGTTTTCGTGCGGCCGTCTCGACCCATGCCGGTACCGCGGGCCCGGAATCGGATCCGTACCAGCTTCCCCGTTTCACGCCCTGGGATCGCACGTCCACACGTTTCGTGGCACGCATGGCACTGAACGCGCTCGGCCGGACCGACGGTAAGGAATGATCGAGTCGTACAATACGACCGCGCCTTGCTCGTTCGCGGGCAAGCCTTGCCCGAGCCGGCCGGCTCCTTGTGCCAGGCCTGCCGGGCGCCGTGCTGCCGCTTCGGGCACAATGGGCACGAGGGCACTGCAAGCAACAAGGGGGGAAGCCAGTGACCCGTTCCGCCACGACCATGACCGATCCCGAAACCAGGCTCGCCACGGGCATTTTCCCGCTGCCCTTTCTGCAGTTGCACTGGGACGAGCCCGAGCTGAACGAGGCGTTCCGTGACGAGGCACTGGCGCGCCGCTCCGCTGTCGGCATCATCCTGAGCAACCGGGGTGGTTGGCACTCGGACAAAGACCTGCTGACATGGCCCGGCGAGCAGGTGCGCCGGCTCGAGGCCATGATCCTGGAGGGCGTTGGCCGCTACGCGGCACTGCTCGATCCACCCGTGCACGCTCCCGAGGCGTCGGACTGGGTCATCGAGGCATGGATGAACGTGAATCCGGCGGGAGCATGGAACGACCCGCATACCCACACGATCCGCGGCAACGCGATTTCCGGCGTCTACTACGTACGCGTTCCCGATCGCCCGGTCGACACGAGTGCCGAGGGCGCGATCGTGTTCGAGGACCACAGCGGTGCCCCCATGTCGGCCGATTACCGCAACGCGAGCGGCACACCGCATCGGGAATTCACCCTCCAGCCCGCGGAAGGCGACATGGCGCTCTTCCCGAGCTGGCTGCGTCACCGGGTCCGGGCTCACCAGAGCGAGGAGCCGAGGATCTCCATCGCCTTCAACGCCCGCCATCCCGCGATCGCGGTACCCCGCTATCCCGACATGATCACGCCGAACTGGCGCTGGAGAAATTTCGCCGGCGTGATGAAGGTGATCACCTGGATCGAGAGGAAGGTCCGCCGGATCCTGCCTTCCGGAGAATCCGTGGACAACCGGCACTGACCGCGGCTTCCGTGCCGGCTCACGGCATCACCCGCCTCTCACGATCGGCGTGCGCGCAGTGCGGGTACCGCGTCGCGAAGGCGGTGTATCCGCAACTTCCGCTTGATGGCCAGCGCCATCACGAACCTTGCATCGTTCCGGCGGCGGCGCCATTTTCGCACGAGGCGACGACACCAGGTCGCGAAGCGCCAGCGTTCGCAGGCCAGTCGCTCGCGCCATCCCATCGACCCGAATTTCACGGCATAACCGAAGGCCCGCAGCTCATCGCCAGCCAGGCTTTCGTAGACCTTCAACTGAACATGCGGCATTGACTGGGCCCACTTGCCATGGTTGCCCCGCATGATGCCGCGTGTCAGGTTTGTATGATGCCCGAGGCGCGAGGCATTGTCCTGCGCGAAACGTCCCGCCCGATATTCGAGCATTGCGGGATCATAATCCTCTTCCAGGAAATCCGTCAGGCGCTGTAGCGTGTCTTCGGTGTTGTCGATCAGATCCTCGTAACGAATGAGCAGATAGTGGTCCGGATATTGGCGGCCCCACGCCGCCACCTTCGCATTGTGCTGGCTCCAGATCCGGGCGAGTTCCCAAGGGTTCCGGAAATTGATGCCACTGCGCCAGGCCATCGAGGACGGTGCGCAGTCTCTCCCGTCGCGGACGAGGTGCACGATTCGCGCTTCGGGGAACAGTTGCACGATGTTGTCGAACCAGGGCATGTGGTCGGGTGTCTTGTCGCCGATGCGTTGCTTGCCCGTGGCATCTAGCAGTGTCCGGTAGAAGCTCGTGATGTCGCCACGCAGGTCGGTGCCGTAATGCTGCAGGGTCCGTTCGA
>CAYZHJ010000171.1:0-4567 GCA_964478305.1 uncultured Ectothiorhodospiraceae bacterium | reverse complement strand
GGCTCGAGCACGGGAATGTCGTCCGGCGCATCCAGCAGCCGAATCATTCGCAGCATCGGTTCGACAAGATCGGCCGTGAGCGGGCTCACGCCGACGCCGGGCAGCGGGTCCTCGCGCTCGGAGACGGGTGCATCCAGCAGCAACGACGAGATCACCGCCTGATCGAGCGCAAGGCCGATCGCAAGGTACGGGCACTCGGGGCTCGCCGCCACGATCTGCGCCGTCACGGGCAATGTGACGGACGCGATCATGTAGCTCGCGCCCTCGTAGCGCATCGAGCGGGCGCCGATGCTCGCCGTCTTCGCGCCCTGCAGCACGTAGCACACCATCGGCTGGTACAGGTCCGGCATCGGCCCGGTCAGGGTGTACCCGGTCCGCAGTTCCAGGCCGGGAACCGCCGTCCGGGTGCTGTACCCGGTCGAATGCCTCTGCACGAGCCCGCACAGCGCTGTCATCTGCTCTTCCATGTGCAGCAGCTTCGGCCAATCGCGACGGAGTCGCAAGCTGCCGGACCTCCTCCGGGGCAGAGTTGACAGTATCAGGCAAGAACTCGCGCCGATCGGGCGCGCACGCGCAACAACTCCGGCCCTACGCTGCCCATCGTTCACGCACCGCTGCCGCCCGGCCAGAACCGGGCGTTCGGCGAACCTGAAAGGAGGAACTGCAATGACCACCAGAATCGCGGTAATAACGGGGGCCGGTCGCGGGCTCGGCCGCAGCATGGCGCTTCACCTGGCGGACCGGGGTGTCGGCGTGATCGGCACCTGGCGCGGCCGGCGCGACGAGGCCGAATCCGTGGCCGGCGAGATCGAGCGCCGCGGGAGCCGGGCAAGCATGCTGCAGCTCGATGTCGGCGAAAGCGGGACGTTCGCAGGGTTCGCGGACCGGATCGGCGAGGTGCTGCGGGACACGTTCGACCGGCAGGATTTCGACTTCCTGGTGAACAACGCCGGGGACGGCCTGCACGCCCCGTTCGCGGAAACGCCGGAGGCCGGATTCGATGATCTGGTGAAGGTCCATCTGAAGGCGCCGCTGTTCCTCACCCAGGCACTGCTGCCGATGATCGTCGAGGGCGGACGCATCCTGAACGTGTCGTCCGGACTCGCCCGCTTCACCCTGCCCGGCTTTGCCGCCTACGCAGCGGCCAAGGGCGGCGTCGAGGTGCTGACGCGGTACATGGCGAAGGAGCTCGGAGAACGACAGATTCGCGTCAACGTGATCGCCCCGGGCGCGATCGAGACGGACTTCCTCGGCGGCATGGTCCGCGACGACGCCGACCTCAACGCAACGATCGCCTCGAGCATCCCGCTCGGACGGGCCGGCCACGAAGACGATATCGGCGGCGCGGTCGCGGCAATCCTCTCCGACGGCTTCGGCTGGGCCAACGGCACGCGCATCGAGGTTTCCGGCGGGCAGCACCTGTAGGACCGATCCCGGAACGCCGGGCCGCGCGAGAACGGACCGATCCCCTGAAACAACTGTTGAAAGGAATACGAGATGAACGCAGACGAGAAGAAATCAGACCAGCCGCAACTTTCCCGCCGGAGGCTGTTGGCCGGCGGAGCCGGTATGCTTGCCGGAGTCGGCATGCTCGCTTCTACCGGTTTCACGACAGGCAGCGCCCGGGCGCAGACAGAAACAGGCTCGGACGACGCATCCGCCGGAACCACGCCCCACGGAAAGGTCGCACTGGTGACCGGCTCGTCACGGGGAATCGGCGCCGCGATCGCCCGTCGCCTCGGACGCGAGGGCTACAGGGTCGCCGTGAACTGCGTCGCCAGCACGGACCTGGCCGCGCAGGTTGCCCGGGATATCGAGAGCAACGGCAGCGAGGCGATCTGGCGCCGGGCCGACGTCAGGGACCCTGCGGCCCTGGGCGGATTCTTCGATGATTGCGAACAGGCGTTCGGCGGCATCGATGTCGTGGTGGCCAATGCCGGCGTCATGCATCTCGCGCCCTTCGCCGAAATGACGGACGAGATGTTCAACCACATGATCGACGTCAACGTTCGCGGGAGTTTCCATACTCTGCGGGAAGCCGCTCGCCGGGTGCGGGACGGCGGCCGGATCATCACCCTCTCCTCGACCATTACCAAATTCCGGACGGAGACCTACGGCCCATATACCGCATCGAAGGCGGCGCAAGACATGTACGCCAGCGTGCTCGCCAAGGAGCTGGGCGGACGGAACATTTCCGTGAACTCGATCGCGCCGGGCGTGGTCAACACGCCGCTGTTCACGGACGGGAAGACCGAAGACCTGATCGCACGCTTTGCGCAACGCACGCCTCATGGACGAATCGGGGAACCCGAAGACATCGCCGATGTTGTCGCCATGCTCTGCAGCGGCGATGGGTACTGGGTCAATGGTGAAACGCTGTATGCAAACGGAGGTATCGCATAGGAAACTGCGGTGTCGGATATTGGGCAACGAGTGGATTCTTCCTGCAGCCGAAGCCCGGTTTCACTGTCCGGCTTCGATCGGAACCAGGCGAAATCCCAATGTGATGAGCACACTGCCTGCCCTCCAACGGGATGTCCGTCCTCCAATCGAATGGTTCGTGGCCCCTGTTTTCATCTTCTCCGCAATCACTCTCGGCGGTTACTGCTCCGGAATTGAATGTCATCTCGATTCCACAACGGGACACCCGCTCATTGACTGTCCGCATCCCGGGAATCGATGATGCCATGACGCATCGAGCTCACAGCCCGGACCGGTGCGACGCATGATTGTGCGACACACTGCGAGGAACTATCCGGCATGATGCAGGAACACGAACCACGCTTCCCGGAGCTGCCGCTGGCGGGATTCGGCTTCCTGGCGCATTTCATCTGGGAAATGCTCCAGGTCCCCTGGTTTTCCGGGATGATGGAGGCGTCTCACGGTGCCGTCGTCTGGCTTTGCACGCGGGCCACGGGCGGCGATGTGCTGATCCTGCTGGCCGGCTTCTGGCTGGCATCGATCGTCCGGGGGCATCGACGATGGCTGCTCCGGGGAGAACGCAAACCGGCCGTCATAGTGATCGTGACGGGCGTTGTCGTGACCGTCGCCCTGGAATGGCTCGCGACGGGCCCCCTGGACCGATGGTCCTACGCGGGCTCCATGCCCGTCGTCCCGCTGATCGGCGTTGGTCTGGCCCCGCTCCTGCAGTGGCTGCTTCTGCCGCCACTGATCCTGTGGCTGGCACGCCGGCACATGCTCGGCGCCGCAACCATTCGATCCTCCGCACGAGTCTAGCTGGCTGGAATGGCCGGCGCCGTGCCAGTGCCGACCCGTAGCCGGGTCAGGCGCACTGGCAGGGATGAACAGCGCGGCGCTCCCTGTCCCGCGACATCCCGCGGGTCAGCCAGAAGCCCGAGGTCAGCAACAGCACACCACCGATGATCATGCCCCGGCCCGGCACCTCGGCGAACACGAGGTACCCCAGGGTTGACGCCACGACGGGCGACACGATGATGTCCACCAGTGCGTACACATTGGCGTTGAGTGTCTTCAGAACGAACGAAATGCCGAAGTAGGCGAAACCGGTTGAAATCACGCCCAGGCAAACCGCCCAGAGAACGACCGGCAACTCCACTCCCAGTACCGGATACTCGATGGTCGCGGTCACTGCGCCGGGACCGAAGACGAGCACGGCGGGCGAGAGAAGCAGCGCTGCCACCAGCATGCACCAGGCAATGTCGTTGCCGGTTTCGGTCTTTCCCTCATGCCGCATGTAGGTAATCATGGCCGCGTAAATCGCACCGTCTCCGAGCGCCACCAGGTTGCCGACCATGTGCCCGCCTTCCAGCGGCTTTGCGATCACCACGCCCGTGATGGCGACCGCGAAGATGGCAATGTAGCTGCGTCGTGCCGGCTCACCGATGAATACCGCCGAGAAAATGAACGTGAAGAACGGGGCAATGCTCCAGAAGATGACCGCATTGGCGATCGGCACGAGCGTCATGGCGAAGTTGAACACGCTGATCTGCAGTGCGATCAGCGCACCGATGATCACCGTGTCCTTCACGTTGTCGTGCGGGAAGCGCAGTGACCGGCCCGTTGCCAGCGGAATCGTCGCGATCAGGAAGGCGGCGGCACTGGCGAGCGCGTAGAAATTGAGCGTATGGATCGGGATCAGGCCGTCGGTCAGCTTCACGAAGACGCCGATGGTCGCCTCCGAAAACGTGATCAGCAGGAGCAGCAGGAAGGTCCGCATCAGCTGGGCTGATCCTGCGACCGGGTCACGTCGATCGCTTCGGCGCCCGATTCGTCGAGGCAGACGTCTTCGACCTGCAACGTCACGAAGAAGAAACCGAACCGTTCCTTGAGCAACCGATGTGCTGCTCTCAGCACCGGGCCCGGCTCGGTCTCGTCGCCCACGCGCACATGGCCGGAGAACACATGGCGCCCGCTGGTCAGCGCCCAGGCGTGCACGTGGTGCACGTCCGCGACGCCCTCGATTCCTTCCAGGGCCCCGGTCACCTCGCGCAGGCTCACTTCCGCGGGCGTGCCCTCCATCAGCAGATGGGCGGCATCGCGCAGGATGCCCCAGCTCGCCCAGAGCAGCACGAAACCAAAGGCCATC
>CAYZHJ010000170.1:0-4764 GCA_964478305.1 uncultured Ectothiorhodospiraceae bacterium | reverse complement strand
CTAACCGTTCTAATTGCTGTAAACCCATGCCGTAACTTCGAACTTGTGCTTAGCCTTCAAAGTATCTACAATAAGAGTTTTATCTCCTTCAAAGTGGGTGTCCTGACCTTTCTGAATAGGTACGGTTGTCGGCTCTTTCTGGAAAATCTCTTTAATAGTTTCAGCAAACAATTTTATCTCCGTGCCGCCAGCCACTGGCATGCCGTCGAGGACCGTGTCCGCAGTGCGTTTCCGGGAATCCGGCTCGCCGGACTGGAAGCCGATATTTGTCGCAGCGACCTGATGGTGGAAATGGAGGCATTTCACCGTGGCTGATTCCACTTCTTCCCGCATGAAATCCGAACAAACCGTGTCCCGACCGCATCCGGTGATTACGGAATACTACGAGAACGAGGATGCGCGCCAGGGATGGGTCAACCGGATATTCGACGCCACGGCGACGCATTACGATCGGATCAACACGCTGATGTCACTGGGTTCCGGTCGCTGGTACCGGGGTACGGCACTGCGTCGCCAGGGATTGTCAGCGGGCATGAAGCTGCTCGATGTCGGCACGGGCACCGGCGCCATTGCCTGTCTGGCCCAAGAGCAGGTCGGTCCGGACGGAGAGGTCGTGGCCGTCGATCCAAGCGATGAAATGCTGGTCCAGGCCAGGGCCACCGGCGTAGTCAACGTCGTGCCCGGTCGCGGCGAGGCGCTGCCGGTGTCCGATGGCAGGTTCGATATGCTGACGATGGGCTACGCCCTGCGTCACGTGGCCGACCTGAACATCACCTTCAACGAGTATCGCCGTGTACTGGCCCCAGGCGGCAAGGTACTGCTGCTGGAAGTGACACGACCGCGCAGCCGTTTCGGATTCTGGTTGCTGCGGCTGTATCTGCGTGGGGTGGTGCCGTTGATCTCCCGTGTGTTCTGCCGCTCCCGCGATGCACAAACCCTGATGCGGTACTACTGGGATACCATCGAGAATTGCGTGCCGCCGGAAACCATCCTGAACGCCCTGTGCAATGCCGGCTTCGAGCAGGTCGAACGCCATGTGGTATTCGGCATATTCTCGGAATACACGGGCGTGAATCCGAGTGGCCGCTCCTGACGGCTGCGCACGCTGCGTCGGGGACGGACAGCCCTCCTTGCGGAATGCATCGCGTCATGACGGCACTATCGGCAGCGTAGCCATGCGCAGGCTACGAGTCCGATGCTGCATGATTGCGGCCATGCTGCTTGTACTTGCGTTTCCTTTGCATGCGTCGTCCCTGCGCCTGGAGCGACTGCTCGAACATGTGGCGCCGGTCGATGGAACGATGGAACGTACCTATCGGCAGACCCGCGAATCCTCCATGCTGACCGAATCGGCGAGCGTGGAAGGGACGATCCGCTATCGATATCCCGGTTATCTGCACAAGAGCGAAAGCGGAACGGAAGATGCCCGCACGGTGATCGTCGATGGAGATACCGTCCACGTCGAGCGGGGCGGTGAACGAAGCACCTTTCCACTGGATCGATACCGGGTGCTGGAAACGCTCATGTTCCTTCTGGATGCGATGGCACAGGCCGATGCAGACCGCCTGCGCGAACACTTCCGGGTCGATCTCGAAGGCGACATCGAGGAGTGGAGACTGTTGCTCGAATCCCGGACTGCCGGCGGAAACGGATCCGATCGAGGCATGCAGCAACAGGGCGGGATCGAACTGGAGCTGTTCGGCCGCGATGACAGGATTCGACGCATTGTGCTGGTGTCTTCCGGCAGCGGTCGCGTGATGCTCGAATTCGGGGATGAGGGGCACTGATGCGGCGATGGGTCGTCGTCTGCGTCTGGATCATGTTTGTGGCGGTGTGCACGACGATCCTGCTGCCGGCGCGGATATCCACCGACATGGGAACGTTCCTCCCCCGTGGTGCGACGCCGGAGCAGGAACTGGTCGTGGATCAGCTCCATCGCGGAGCCGGCAGTCGATTGCTGATGGTGATCGCCGGCGACCGGGATCGGTCGGTGAATGCCGCCGAACTCCGGCAATTGCGCGACGCCCTGAACGAGACCGGCCTTTTCCGCATGGTGGTCCATCGCCCGGATCCCGATCTGCTGGCGTCCCGGGACATGCTCTTCCGCTATCGCTACCTGCTCAGCGATCGAATCTCTGTGCAGGGTTTTCGTGAGGATGCGCTTCACGAGCACTTCGCCGGGATCGTCGAGCAATTGCGGCAGGTGGATGTCCCGGTCGATGAGGCATACCTCGCCCGCGATCCGACCGGGGAATTCCGTTATCTGCTCGGCAAATGGCTGGGCGGGCAGGGAGTGGCCGGAGGCAGTGACGGCTGGCGGCTCGATTCCGGCCGCGCCGTCATCCTGGCCACGGCCGATGCGCCACCGTACGACCTGACGGCGCAGGAACGGGCGCTGGATGCAATCAGGGAGCAGGCGGCGAAGTTCGATCCGGCCATTCCGGTGGAAATCGCGGGCGCACCCGCGATCGCGGTGAGCACGCGCGATCTCGTCCGCGGGGAGGTGCTGCGGGTGAGCCTGCTGGCCGCACTTGCCGCGGTCCTCGTGCTGACGGTCGCTCTCCGGTCACTGCCGGCAGTCGTGCTCGCCCTGTTGCCGGTCCTGTCCGGACTGCTGGCCGGCGCGGCTGCCGTCCGCATCGGGTTCGGCGAGATCCACGGCATCAGTCTCGCGTTCGGCGCCACCCTGCTCGGCGTGACCATCGACTATCCGCTGCACCATCTCTGGCGCGCCCGGGCCGATGATGGTGTTGAACCTGCACGCGCGATCCGGCGGCCGCTGTTCATCGGGGCGATCTCGACGGCATGCGGGTTCGGTGCGCTGGCGATCGCGGGTTTCTCCGGGTTGCAGCAGCTTGCGGTCCTGTCGGTCACCGGCATTCTGGTGGCTGCCACGGTGACATCCTGGGTGCTGCCGGCACTGGTGCCGCGGTCGGCTACCGTGCTTTCCACCCGCTTGTGCATTGAATCGGCCTGTCCGCGCTGGCTGCCGCCGACCCTGGCCGCGTTCCTGATACTGGGTGGCGGCATCGCCGCCGTCACACAACTCCGCATGGAGACCGATCTGGGAATGCTGTCGCCGGTACCGGCCGAACTGGCGGCCCGCGACGGCGAACTGCGGCGGGAACTGGGTTTTCCGGAAACCCGGTTCCTCGTCCGCGTGTCGGCAGCACGGCCCGAAGCGGTACTGCAGGCGACGGAACGGCTCACGCCACGGCTGGACCGTCTGGCGGCGGAAGGCCGGATCGCGCGTTACGACCCGGTCACACGGTTGCTGCCCAGCGCGCGGACCCAGAGAGAGCGCACACAGGCCCTGCCGGAGGCCGGGGCGCTTCGATCGTCCGTGCAAGCCGCGATCGGCGATCTGCCGTTGCGCAGCGATGCGTTCGAACCGTTCATCGAGGATGTCGATGCCAGCCGGAGCCTGGAACCCTTGCGGGCGGACATGCTGCCTGATGGCATGATCCGCGATCGCATCGAGTCCCGACTGCTGGATCGGGGGGAGCACTGGACGTCCCTTGTGTACCTCGGCGGCGTTGTCGATACCGCCGCGATCGAGGCGGAGCTGGAAGCGCTGCCCGAGGCGCGCCTGGTCGATCTGCAGGCGGCAACGGGCCGGCTCATGACGGAGTACCAGCAGCGGGCGATGGTACACTTCGCGCTCGGTGCGGGAGCGATCGGGCTCATTCTCCTGGTGGGTACGGCACGTGCCGGACGCACGCTGGCAATCCTGGCGGTTGCCGGCGGCGCGGTCGGGGGGGCGGTCCTGTTGCTCGCCGTGCTCGGGGTATCGCTCAGTGTCTTTCACGTGATCGCGTTGCTGCTCATCGTCGGCCTGAGCATCGACTACGGCGTGTTCGCGCGTCCCGGAGACCGGATCGGCATGGAATCGGTAGCACTTTGTGCAATCTCGTCCGCGCTGGCATTCGCGATCCTGGCAACGGCGGACATCCCCCTGCTGCGTGCAATCGGCAGCACAGTACTGTGCGGCACGATATTGTCCTTCGTGCTCGCCACACTCTTTTCCATATCGGGAAAACCGGGAACGGAACATTCATCGAGATGAAGTATCTGAACGCATCGACACTGGTGACGGCGCTGGGCCGGGGGCGTGACGCCACGCTGCAGGCCCTGGAAGACGAACGCAGCGGTCTCGAGCCCGTTTCGGAAGCCGGGCTGGAACTGTACGTCGGCGCGGTGCAGGGAATCGATGCCATCGAATTTCCGGGCGGTCATGCCGGATTCGACTGCCGCAACAATCGCCTGGCGGAACTCGCGCTGCAGACCGACGACTTCGAGGACCGGGTCGAGGCGGCGATCGCTCGCCATGGCCGCGGGCGGATCGGTGTTTTCCTGGCGACCAGCACCTCCGGTATCGGTGAGACGGAGGCTGCGTACCGCGAGCTCGGCGAGGACGATGCACTGCCCGCGGAATTCGCCTGGGACACGAAACACCGGTTGTCGGCCACGACCGACTACGTGCGCCTGCGTCTCGGCCTCGAAGGACCATCACAGTCGATCTCCACTGCCTGCTCGTCCAGCGCCAAGGTGATTGCCAGCGCGGCCCGCTACATCGACGCCGGTCTGTGCGATGCCGCCATCGTGGGCGGTGTCGACTCGGTGTGCCGCACGACCCTGTTCGGGTTTCACTCGCTCGAATTGACTGCGAAGGGACGTTGCCGTCCCTTTGCCGGCGATCGTGACGGCATGTGCATCGGCGAGGCCGCGGCACTGGCACTGATCGAACGGGCGGATCGCACGTGT
>CAYZHJ010000169.1:0-4766 GCA_964478305.1 uncultured Ectothiorhodospiraceae bacterium | reverse complement strand
TGGGCAGCTTCTTCGCCTGCATCTGCTCGGCGATCTGCGCCAGCACGCGCGAGCCGGAGACCTGGTAGGGCAGCGCGGTGACGATGATGTCGCCGTTCTCGCGCTCCCAGCGCCCGCGCGCGCGGACGGAGCCGTGGCCGGTCTCGTAGATCTTCTTGAGGTCCGCGCGCGGGGTGATGATCTCGGCGGCGGTCGGGTAGTCCGGGCCGGGCAGGACCTCGACCAGTTGGTCGATCTTCGTGCTCGGCCTGTCCAGCAGCATGACGGCCGCGTC
Source organism: uncultured Ectothiorhodospiraceae bacterium (assembly GCA_964478305.1). Classification (GTDB taxonomy): domain Bacteria; phylum Pseudomonadota; class Gammaproteobacteria; order XJ16; family Halofilaceae; genus Halofilum. Next base: position 4,492 of record CAYZHJ010000169.1, on the reverse strand, counting down.
GACGACCTCTTTCAGATTGTGCGGCGGCACGTCGGTGGCCATGCCGACGGCAATGCCGGTGGTGCCGTTCAGCAGCACGTGCGGGACCTGCGCGGGCAGCAGCACCGGCTCTTCAAGCGTGCCGTCGAAGTTGGGCTGCCAGTCGACGGTGCCCTGCCCCAGCTCTTCCAGCAGCGCGGCCGAGAAGGCCGACAGGCGCGCCTCGGTGTAGCGCATGGCGGCGAAGGACTTGGGATCGTCGGGCGAGCCCCAGTTGCCCTGCCCGTCCACCAGCGGGTAGCGGTAGGTGAACGGCTGCGCCATGAGCACCATGGCCTCGTAGCAGGCGGCGTCGCCGTGCGGGTGGAACTTGCCGAGGACGTCGCCGACGGTGCGCGCGGATTTCTTGTGCTTCGACTGCGACGACAGGCCCAGCTCGGACATGGCGTAGACGATGCGCCGCTGGACGGGCTTGAGGCCGTCGGCGATGTGCGGCAGGGCGCGGTCGAGGATGACGTACATCGAGTAGTCGAGGTAGGCCTTTTCCGCGAACTGCGAGAGGGGCTGGGACTCGGTTCTCGGTTCGAACAGGTCTTCGGTGGTTTCGTTCATGGACGTCGTTGCCGTTGGTGTTGCCGGGCCGGCACCGGGGCGGCGCCGGGCATGTGAGGCGAATCTTCGCACGTGCGGGTGATTCGATCACGGGCGGGGCACGACCTCGGTGCCGCAGGGCGCATTGCGGCGGACATCGGGTATGCGGGGACGCCGCGGCCCGGCGGCACGGCCGGAAAGGGATTCCCGTGCCCTTCCCTGTTCGCGAGCCGGAAGGCAGCGTCTACCCGGGCTTGCCGGGTTGCGCATCACCCATTTGGGTGATTCGGGGGACGCTCGCACTGTGCACGCTGTTCGACGCGCAATTCAGCGATGCAATGAACGAGGTGACTATGAACATGTTCCGTTATCAGGGCGTGCGTTGGCGCCACGGAATGAGCGTGTGTGTGGCTGCGTTGGTGATGGGTCTGGCGGGTTGTGGTGGCGGCTCCGGCGGTTCGGGCTCCAGTGGCGGCGATACCGGCGTAACGGCTTCGGATCTCCAGGGCACGTGGGGTGGCACGGTCGAGACCGCCACCGTGGGCATTGATTCCCTGGTGGTCGACTTCGATGCCGACGGTAACGTGACCAGGGTCCTGGTGGGCGGGGTCGATCAGGGTTCCACGGCGACCAACGACGGCAGTATCGAGGCCTCCGACCGCCTCTTCGCCCTGACCTTCAGCGATGGTTCCGCCGGCGCCATCTTCACGTCCGCAGACGGACAGTACGCCGGCGTCCTGCTTGAGGACGGTACCGTGGGTGTCCTCGAGAAGGACACGACCAGCGGCAGCTTCGCCGTCGACGATGCCGTGGGGACGTGGTCCGGCAAGGCGGCGTTCGTGGTACCACCGTTCGACGAGGACGGCATCGACGACTTCGGCGGCACGTTCACCAGCCAGACCGGCGGCGCCCTCAGCAGCGACTTCGAGGCTTCCGGCGGTGGTGGTACCTGTTCGAGCATCGAGGTTTCCCTGCTCGGTTTCGATACTGCCACGGGTGTCTACGACAGCGGCAGCGCTTCCGGCGGGACCGGGACGGATTGCCCGCCGGCCAGCGGCGTGCCGGCCGATACGTACATGAGCTACGACGCCAACTTCATGGTGGTCTACGCCGGCTGCGAAGCGCTCACCGGCATCCCGGGCGATGGCTGCAGCTTCGCGGTCCTGTCCAGGGAGGGGTCCGGCGGCAGTGGTGGCGGTGGCTCGGGCACCACCGGAGATTTCAGCGGGAGCTGGAGCGGATCGGGGACCCAGACCAGCGACTGCGGTGACGACGGACCATTCAGCGGCACGATCGCGATCAGCCAGAGCGGTGACAGTGCCACCGTCGATGGGTGGGTACCCGACGGATCCACCTTCAGTGCAACGGTCTCGGGCGACACCCTGAGCGCTGACGGTTCCTTCACCTATCCGGATGGCGCGGGCGAGACCACGGAAACGGGCTGGTCGGCGACGCTGGGCAGCGGCGGGGACAGCTTCTCCGGAAGCAGCAGCTTCGACTATGTGGAAGGGTCGTTCACCTGCTCGGGCACACTGACCTTCAGCGCCTCCAGGACCTGAGCCGGCCTGCCGCATCGGCCGACCTGAGGGCCCCTCCCGTTGCTCGCGGGAGGGGCCCTTTTTCATCGCACGAGGCGCGAGCCGCTGCTGACGGGAACACGGGTACCGGCCGCCTCGCGGCCCTTTCGACCACTGGCGTGCCCGCGTGTCCTGGCCGAACCGGGTTCGGCGGAGACCCGTACCGGTGCCTTCAGGCCTCGGGCCTGTAGGAACGGATCGTGTAGGCAATCAGGTCGAAGGTGTCGAGGAGAGCATGGCACTCCTCCCTGCTCGGCGTGATGGTCTGGAAGGCGGGGGGCAGAATGGCCCAGGTGGATGAGCCGATCATCGTGCGGCTCTCGATCCGCCAGCACTGCTGCTCCGGCGAATACGCCAGTGTCATGCTGAGGAAGTCGATCTCCCGGACGATGTCCCGGGCGCCGCGACGATTGAGTTGCTCCAGCAGGAGCCGCGCCGCTTCGTGGCCGCTGCGTGCCTCGAAACGGCAATCGGTGATCTGCATCAGGCCGTCGTACTTGAGCTCGATGTCGATCTCCGTCTCTCCGCTCGAGGGAAGCTCCGTCCTGCAAACGAAATCGTAGCTGCGGCTGAGGAACCGGTTCTGCTCGGCGTAAGTGCACTGAATCCACGGGATGTTGACGGTATCGTCGAAAGTAATGCCGAATGCCATGGGCGCATCGGTCCACTCGACGATCTTTCCCGCCAGCGAATCAGCGAACACGTCTCCCACCCGCTTGAGCCGGGACTCGGCCCTGCGCTTGAGCCGATCGTTGTAGTGAAGTCGGTGCATCGATCCTCCGCCGGCACGAAACGGGGCGTGCCGAAGTCCTTATCCGAAATCGGCCGGGCCGGATTCCGGCAGTAGTCCGCGGAGCATGCGCATGGTTCCGTCGATGTGTTCCCGCATGATCCTGCGAGCCAGCTCACCGTCACCGGCGGCAATCGCCTCGACGATCTGGTGGTGCTGCTCGCTCGAGTGGGCGCACGCTTCCGGCGTGAACGGGATGCAGTTCATCAGGTCCGACGATTTCTCCTGGATTGACGCGACCAGGTCGAACAACGGCGGGCAATGTGCGGCACGGGCGATGTTGAGGTGCAGCCGAACGTCCGCGCTTCGGTACGTCCGCTGTTGACGGCCTGCTTCCGGCATCTCGGCGACGATGGCCCTGAGGTCCTCGATCTGGCCGGGCGTCGCGTGCTCGGCGGCCAGCTCCGCCGTGCCCATCTCGATGACCCGCCGATACGCGACCAGCTCCTCGAGGCCCTGCGCGTTCTGCCGGACCGCCTCCTCCGCCGTGACCGCTTCCCAGGAAGGCGGCTGACCGGCGACGAACGTACCGCCGTGCCGTCCGCGCCGACTCTCGACGAAGTTCCCGGCGGCCAGCACGTGCAGTGCATGACGCACGGTCGTCCGGCTCACGCCGATCAGGTCGGCGATCTCGCGTTCAGGGGGAAGTCGCTCGCCCGGTCTGAACAGCCCGGTCTTGATGCACGCACCCAGCCGCTCGACGGTTTCCTCGAAGACGTTGGGTGAAGTGACGGGTCTGTCGAGAAAGCCCTGGATCTCGGAACGGTGCGATCGATGAGTGCTCATGCGTCCGGTCGATGAGGCCCGTGGCGGGCGCTCCTCCCTGGTGTCCTCGTGGCTCGGACTGTTGTCGATGCCATGGCGCTGCGCCCGACTCGCTCCGGGAAATCCGCCCATGCTCGCTTCATGCGGGTGTCGCACTCCACTCTAGCAGGGGCTCCACTTGAACTGCACCTTTGTGCATCGCGTGTCACGTCCGCTCACCGATCCTTCCGCGAGATCAAAACACGCCGTTCACGGCATTGACGAAGATTCCCGACAGGTCCTCGGCCGTGACCTTCAGGGGGTTCGAGGCCGCCGGCGGATCCACCTCGCCCATCCGGCCGATTTCGTCGGCAGACGACGCGTCCACCCCGAGATTCGCGAGGGTGGCCGGCACGCCGAGCTGTTCGCGGAAACGCAGCAGCCAGTCGAAGACCGCCTGATAGCCGCCACCCTCGAGCCCGAGAACCCGGGCGATCGGCGCCATCCGGTCCTCGATGGCCGGACGGTTGAACTGCATGACGTAGGGCAGCACGACGGCGTTCGTGAGCCCGTGATGCGTGTGATGCAGCGCCCCGACCGGGTGGGAGACCGCGTGGACGGCGCCCAGGCCCTTCTGAAAGGCCGTGCCTCCCATGCTGGCCGCGGCCAGCATCCAGGTCCGCGCCTCGAGATCGCTTCCGTCGGCATGCGCGCGCGGCAACGCCTCCGCGATCAGACGCATGCCCTCGAGCGCAATGCCGTCCGCCATCGGATGGAAGCCGGGCGCGCACCACGCCTCGAAGCAGTGACT
>CAYZHJ010000168.1:0-4772 GCA_964478305.1 uncultured Ectothiorhodospiraceae bacterium | reverse complement strand
TCTCCCGTAGGACGTATGCGGTATTAGCCCGAGTTTCCCCGGGTTATCCCCCACTACTGGGCAGATTCCGATGCATTACTCACCCGTCCGCCACTCGTCGGCACCCCGAAGGGCCCGTTACCGTTCGACTTGCATGTCTTAAGCATGCCGCCAGCGTTCAATCTGAGCCAGGATCAAACTCTTCACTTGAAAGTTGCCGCAGCCCCGGGGGGCTGCCTGTTCAATTGACGAGTCGTGAATCCTGAAACTCACGTTTCAGGACACTTCTCATCGAGACTACTGCGTACTGCAGTCCCCCGATGCAAGCGCCCACACAAGTCACTTGATCCGTGTTTTCAAAGAGCCGAGAAATGGCGCAACAGCGCCCCTCGCCGAGCCTTGGAACTGTACGCCCGACGCGCGATCTCGTCAATAGCAGGACCGCCCTGCGGCCCGTTCGCAGCCGGTCAGGCCGGCGGCGGAGGCGGGCATTATACAGCCGGCCGGGCGGCCGTCAACAACGGCCGTCGTGGAACGGCCTCAGGCAACCGTGACCCGGGCGTAGCGGCGCTTGCCGACCCGGTATACGTGGGTCGTACCGGACTGGATCCGCAACGAGCGGTCGCTGATCCGCTCGCCATCGATCCGCACCGCCCCCTGGCCGATCAGGCGCAGGGCCTCGGAGGTGGAGCCGGTCAGGCCGGCCTCCCTGAGCAGGTTGGCCAGGGGAATGCCGTCGGCTTCCGAAGCGGACAGCCTGCATTCGGGCATGTCCTCGGGCTCGGCACCGCGACTGAACTGCTCGACAAAGGCCTTCCCGGCGGCCTCGGCGGCTTCCTCGCCATTGAAGCGCGCCGTGATCTCGCGGGCGAGCTCGAGCTTGATGTCGCGCGGATTGCGGCCGGCGGCGGCCGCGGCCCGCAATTCCTCGAGCTCCGCCTGCGGGCGCAGGCTGAGCAGGTCGAAATAACGCCACATCAGGTCGTCGGAGATCGACATCAGCTTGCCGAACATGCTCTCCGCCGGTTCGTCGATGCCGACATAGTTGCCCAGCGACTTCGACATCTTTTGTACGCCGTCGAGACCCTCGAGCAGGGGCAGCGTCATCACGACCTGTGGCGGCTGCCCTTCCTGTTTCTGCAGCTCGCGACCGACGAGCAGATTGAAGCGCTGGTCGGTACCGCCCAGCTCGATGTCGGCGCGCAGCACCACCGAGTCCCAACCCTGGATCAGGGGATAGAGAAACTCGTGAATGGCGATCGGCCGATTGTCGACGTGGCGCTTGTGAAAATCGTCGCGCTCGAGCATGCGCGCCACCGTGTGGCGTGCCGCCAGCCGGATCAGCCCGGCGGCGTCCATCTCGTTCATCCACTCGGAATTGAACACGATCCGGGTCCGTTCGGGATCGAGAATCCTGAAGATCTGTTCACGGTAGGTCTCGGCGTTCGACCGTACCTCTTCCTCGGTGAGCGGCTGCCGGGTAACGTTCTTGCCCGTGGGATCACCGATCATGCCGGTGAAATCGCCGATCAGGAACAGGATTTCGTGGCCGAGATCCTGGAACTGGCGCAGCTTGTTGATGAGCACGGTGTGCCCGAGATGCAGATCGGGGGCGGTCGGATCGAAACCGGCCTTGATCCGCAGCGGGCGATCCGCCCCGAGTCGCTCGACCAGTTCGTCCCGCTGCAGGATGTCCTCGACCCCGCGCTGCAGTTGCGCGAGCGCGTCCGGCTCCACACCGCTCATCCGCCTTCACTCCCGATTCGTCGATTCCGCCGTCGCGGCGGGCGGACGATTGTAGCCGCTCGCACCACCGCATTCACCCGTCCCGGCGGCGGATTCCGATTTCATGCACAGGACGAACAATCACCGGCAAGCAGGTGTTCAGAGGCGAGAATTGACCAGCGCAACGGTATCCGGCATGGTTAGCGCGACCTCAGCGCGACGACCGATCGTGAAACCGACACCCCGAACGAGAACCGACTACCAGACCCCCCTGAGCAGCCGCCACGCCAACGCCAATCCGCACTGGCGTCTGCGCTGGGCCGCGTTCGGGATCGGTTGTGCCGTGCTCGGGGTGGTCATGGCGAATACCCAGTCACCGGCCGACGAGGTGGCACCGGAGCCACTCTCCGTGCCGGCCGGCGAAATGCAGCAGGTACGACTCGATCTGCCCGCAACCCTGCCCCGCCAGGATCCCGCTGCTTCAACCGAAAGGGACGAAATCGCGCGCTGGCAGACCCTCGCGGTCCGCTCCGGCGACACGCTGGCGAGGCTGTTTTCCCGTGCCGGGGTCGATGCCGGAGTCGTGCACGACCTCTCGCAAGCGGGCGATATCGGTCGCCGCCTCCACCGGATTCATCCCGGAGACACGATCGAGGTCGGCTTCGATGCCGATGGCGGGGTCGTACGTGTCCGCTACCCGCTGGACACCGAGCGCAAGGCCGTGTTCGAGCGCAACGGCGAGGGCTTCGACGTCCGGGTGCTCGAACAGCCGCTGGAACGCCGCATCGAATACACCAGCGGCGCCATCGACAGCTCCCTGTTCCGGGCCGGCGCACGGGCCGGCATGGACGACAACCTGATCATGGAGCTGGTCGGGATCTTCGGATGGGACATCGACTTCGTGCTCGACATCCGCCGGGGCGACCGCTTCTCGGTGGTCTACGAGAGCCTGTACAAGGACGGAGAACATGTCCGCAACGGCGACATCATCGCCGCCGAATTCATCAACCGGGGGCGCACCTACCGGGCGATCCGCTATACCTCCGATGACGGCCGGACCGACTATTACGCCCCCGACGGCACATCGATGCGCAAGGCGTTCCTGCGCACGCCGGTCAAGTTCAGCCGCATCAGCTCGGGTTTCGGCAAGCGCCGCCACCCGACCCTGGGGACCATGCGCAATCATCACGGCGTCGATTACGCCGCGCGCACGGGGACGCCGATCCGGGCAACCGGCGACGGCCGGATCGTCCGGCGCGGCCGCCACGGGGGCTACGGCAATACCGTCGAGATCCGCCATGGCGGCCGTTACAGCACGCTCTACGCGCACATGAACCGTTTCGCCCGTGGCCAGAGCGTGGGAAGCCATGTCGAACAGGGCGAGGTGATCGGCTACGTCGGCAGTACCGGCATGTCGACCGGACCGCACCTGCACTACGAATTTCGCGTCAACGGCAAGCACCGGGATCCGCTCAAGGTCGAATTCCCCAGTTCCGATCCGGTGCCGAAGGAGCGGCTGGATCATTTCCGCCAGCAGGTTCGCCCGTTGCTGGCACAACTCGATACGCTCGGCCGTTTCCACGCCCGTTTGACACCCTAGTGGGCCCATCGAACCCGCAATCGTTCCCGTCGTTCCCGCACCATTCATGAGCACGCACCTGTTCATCGGCGTGATGTCCGGCACCAGCGCCGATGGCATCGACGCCGTGCTCGTCGATTTCAGCGGTGGGCGCTGCCGCGAGCGCGGCCATGTCCACGTTCCCTTTGCGCACTCCGTGCGCGATGCGGTGCTGACAGTTGCGCGGGGAGCCACTCTCTCGGCTGCAGCATCGCTCGATGTCCATCTGGCCGATGCCTACGCGGAAGCCGTGGAGCTGCTGCTGCAACAGACCGGCATCGATCGCCGGCGCGTCCGCGCCATCGGGTGCCACGGTCAGACCGTGCTGCATCGCCCCGAGGGTAACGCCCCGACCAGCATCCAGCTCGGCGACCCGCATCGACTGGCCGCCCGCTGCGGGATCGACGTCGTGGCCGACTTCCGCCGGGCGGACATCGCCGCCGGCGGCGAGGGCGCCCCGCTGGCGCCGGCGTTCCACGCCTCGGTCTTTGCCTCGCAGGACGAGAATCGCTGCGTGGCCAACCTCGGCGGCATGGCGAACGTCACCGTGCTGCCGCCCGCCAGCACGTCGCCCGCGGCCGGTTTCGACACCGGTCCCGCCAATGTCCTGCTGGACGTCTGGATCTCGATGCAGGGCGGAGCGAACCACGATGACGGCGGCGCCTGGGCGGCCTCCGGCAGGGTGGACGCCAGACTGCTCGGCGCCCTGCAAAGCGATCCCTGGTTCCGGCGCCCGCCGCCCAAGAGTACCGGCCGCGAGCATTTCGATCTGGGCTGGCTCGAACAATGGGGCAACGAACGCCTGTACGCGATCGCGCCCGCCGACGTCCAGGCGACGCTGGCCGAACTCACCGCATCGACGTTGAGCGAGGCCATCCGGAAGCACGCCCCCGACACGACCCGCGTGCTGATCTGCGGCGGCGGCACGCACAACACCGACCTGCTCGAACGCATCTCGCGGGCGCTGCCGGACAGCACCATCGAGACGACCGGCATTCACGGCATTGATCCCGAGCGCGTGGAGGCACTGGCCTTCGCCTGGCTCGCCCGCCGCCGCCTCCGGAACCTCCCCGGCAACTGCCCCGCCGTCACCGGTGCCCGCCACGAAGTCCCCCTGGGCGCCGTGATCCTCGCGCCAGACAGCATGAAAAAGAACCACAGATGAACACGGATGAACACAGATGCTGCCGCCCATGGGCGGAAAGCGTGTCAGAGCTTTGCTGTCAGGTTGCTGCCGGCGGATGGCCCAAGCATGGGAACCACGAATGAACACGAATGTGAAACAACATTCGACGAGTGGGTGTCGGAGCTGCGCTGATACTCGGTGGCTCATTCCGGCGTCACGATGACAAAGCCCTGACAGCGAAGCTCCGGAAGCGGTTCCGCCGGCAACCCTATTCGTGTTCATTCGTGTTCATTCGCGGTTCCCATGGAGGCCTCGGCTGAACTG
>CAYZHJ010000167.1:0-4838 GCA_964478305.1 uncultured Ectothiorhodospiraceae bacterium | reverse complement strand
CGGCAACGATTCACGCCACGGCGATTCGCCTGCGTGTACCGGATGGTCAGGCGGCGGTCGGGACCGGGTTCCTCTCGCTGCGACGATCGTCCCGACCCAGGCCGAGTACCATCACGGCCGCGAGGGCAGCGAGCACGGCCGAGCCCTGCCACACGAGGGCGTAGTCGCGCAGCAGATCGAAGGCCATGCCGCCGAACAGTGCGCCCAGGGCGCCGCCCGTCTGGTGCCCCATCGAGACCAGTCCGATAACGATGCCGAGCCGGCGCAGACCCAGATGGCTCGCGGCCAGGCTGACCGTGAGAGGGACCGTCGAGTAGTCGACCGCGCCGAAGGCCACGGCGAAGACGAGCAGGATCTCCACGCTGGCGCCGATCTGCATCAACAGCACGAAAGCCAGCGCGCGCACGAAGTAGATCGCCGCCAGCACGCGCACGCGGTCGCAGCGGTCCGCCATCCAGCCGGCGGCGATCATGCCGAGGAAATTGACCACCGAAAGCACGCCGTACGCCGTCGCGCTCGGCACGGGAGGAATGCCGCAATAGCTCGCGTAGGGCAGCAGATGCGTCTCGATCACGCCGCTGGTGGTGTAGCCGCAGATGGTGAAGCTCCAGAACAGGAGGTGGAACGGCCGGCTGCGAACCAGGAACGCCAGATCCTCCGGCAACGTGGGACGATGCGCGTGTGGCTCGTCGTGCGGCTGCAGCGGAGCGGACGGCAGGCGCCATGCAGGCACGAGCAGCAATGCGCAACCGAGCGCGAGCGTGGCGAAGCTCCAGCGCCAGTCGACCTGCGCGAGTACGGCCGCCGCCAGCGGCACGAACAGGAACTGCCCGGCGGTGGCGCCTGCGGTCGCGATACCCGTGGCCAGACCGCGGCGTGCCTGAAACGACCAGGCGACGGCAGTGGCGATCACGTTGGTCGAGAGAATGCCGAACGCGATGCCGCCGGCGAAGCCGAACGCGAGCATGAAGATCCACGGACTGTCGTTGAGCGCAATCACGGTGCAGGCACCGGCCAGCAGCAACAGGCCGGAGATGCAGATGCTGCGCAGGCCGAGCCGGCCCAGCAGCACGCCCAGCACGGGGGCGGAGATCCCCATCCACAACAGCGCCACCGAGCCGGCCGCTGACGACCAGCCCTGCGACCAGAGCCCGGCCTGATCCCAGACCGGCATCGCGAGCCCGAGCAGGGCGCGAATCGAGTAGGCCAGCGCCAGCGCCGCGAATCCCAGCCAGACCACGAACCACGGGGAACCGCCCGGTGTGTCGCCGGGGGCGTGCGATTCGGTCATTGATGTTCTACCGGCTGTCAACCACGTCGCAGTCTAGACCCCGGAAGATTGGCGTAAATGACGTTCTTACCTCGGATTACGCCAAAAAAAGCCGACTGGGATCGGATGACGCCGCAGGATGGACGGGGCCGGCCAGAAGGGGTCTGGCAGTCCCGGGCGGGGTTCCCGGCAATACGTTCGGCGTGGCGGAGGTATGACAGGAATCGAATCCAGAAGCCGGGAAAAGTCATTTTCGTCCTCTTCACTACAGGTTTTAGCCTGTTTTGCGTCCGTAAATCGCTAGGAGAAGCCGGTATGAATCTGCTCGACACACATCTGGTGATCGATGGCCATCGCATCGCGACCGGTATCCACGGCCCCACGGCCGGTCCGCCGGTGCTCCTGGGGCATGGCACGCCCTCGCACAGCGGCATCTGGCGCAACGTGGTCGGCCCACTGGCCGAGGCCGGTTACCGCGTGCATCTCTACGACTTGCTCGGCTACGGTGCGTCCGAGCGGCCGCTCGACGCCGACACCTCGGTGGCCGGCCAGGAAGCGCTTCTGCTGCAACTGCTGCAGGCGTGGGGAATCGACCGCGTTCACTACGTCGCGCACGATCTGTCAACCGCGATCGGCCAGCGCCTGGCCGTGCACAATCCCGCGGTGCTTCGCTCGCTGATGCTGATCGACGGGGTCGGCTACGATTCCTGGCCGTCGCCGACCTGGCGGCGCATCATCGACGAGCACTTCGACAGCTATCGGCGCATGGACGCGGACGAATTCCGCGACATGATGACCGGTCAGTTGCTCATGACGGTCGCCAACGAGTGGATCATGACGGGCGAAGTGCTCGACCTGTATCTGCGGCCGCTGGTGGGTCCGCTGCAGCAGGTGTCGTACTTCGAACACCAGATGCGTCATTACGACAGCCGCTACACCGAGGAGATCGCCGACGCGTTGCCCCGTATCGACCTGCCCGTCGGGCTGCTCTGGGGCGCAGAGGACGAATGGCAGCCCGTCCACTACGCCGAACGTCTGGCGGCCGACATTCCCGGTGCGGAGCTGGAGGTCGTACCCCGCGGCGGCCACTTCCTGATGGAGGATGCGCCGGACCTCGTCGCGGACCGAATCCTGGCATTCCTGCGGTGACCCGCTGCGGACAGGGAGCCGTCCGCGGCAGGGATCATTGCTGACTTCGATGATTCCCTACTGTCTGTTCGAGTCCGTTGCTCCACCGGTGCACCTCAACAGAGATCGAAGAACGCGTATGCTTCCGCGAGGATTGCCTCGGGCGCATCCTCCTGCACCAGGTGTCCGCTATTCGGCACCATGCGGAGCCGCTGAACCCCCAGCTCCCGTGCGAGATACTGTGCGTTCGCGAGGGGGATCCAGCGGTCGTTCTCTCCCCACAGGAGCACGACGGGGCACCGCATCTGCCCGAAGCAGGGCTCGATCTCGTCGGTGTACTTCGTGTCCATCTGTGCAACCTGCCGGTAGATTGCCGGTTTACCGTCCTCGCCGGTCCACGGCGCGACATACGGCTCCAGTTCCTCCTCGGGCATCGTTCGTTCGATGGCGGTGCGCACATAGGCTGACACGATTGCCCGCTGCAGATAGTCCGGCACGCCGGCAAATGCGTCCTGGTGCTCGCGAACATGCTGAACGAAGGGCGAGCCGACCGGCCGGGTGGCGACCGGGTTGACCAGCAGCAGGCGCCGATAGTCGATGCCCTTCAGGAGATGCGCGCGCAGCGAGACCGTGCCGCCGAAATCATGGGCCAGTATGTCGGGCTCGCTCAGGCCCCAGTACTCGAGCAGCGCCGCGAACAGCTCCGTCTGCGCCTCGAGGGAAACGTCCTGGCCCTCGCGCTTCTCCGATGCTCCGTAGCCGGGCATGTCGTAGACATAGACCCGTCGCGATCGGGCGAGGATTGGCGCGATCCTGTGCCAAACGTACGACGAGAACGGAGTCCCGTGCATGAGAACGAGCGGTAGCCCCTCGCCGAAGGCGTCGTGGCGTACCCGGTCGCCGGCGTATCGGAAGGTTTGCGAGAGATGCCAATCAGACATGATGTGCTCCACTTTCACCTGAATCGCGCGAATAGGCTGACGTGGATCGAAGAATCAAGCAAATTAATTATTGTGTTTGTTATAATGAAAAAACATCATTCATGGCTTCGGGAAATGCCGTGAGGAAACTGGATCCGACCCTGCTCAGCACCTTCGTGACCGTAACCGAGACGGGGAGTTTCACGGCGGCGGGAGACCGCCTCGGATTCACCCAGTCCGCCATCAGCATGCATATCCGCCGGTTGGAGGAGGCGCTGGGCGTGCCGGTTCTCGAGCGCAACGCGCGGGCGGTTCGCATGACGCCGGCCGGAGAGACGCTGCTCGATTACGCCCGCCGCATGCTCGAGCTGCAGGACGAGGCGCTGCGCCGTTTCCATTCGGAGGTGCTGACGGGGCGTGTCAGGGTGGGCACATGTGACGATTTCGCGAGCGCGCTCCTGCCACAGGTGCTCACCGATTTCACACGCCGGTATCCCCAGGTTCGGGTCGAGATTGTCGCCGACACTGCCGTGGGGTTGACCGCCACGCTGGAGCGTGGCGAACTGGATCTGGCGTTCGTGCTCGGGATGCCCGGCGACGACATCGGGCATTTCGTTCGGGAAGAGCGTCTCGTCTGGGTCACGGCGCAGGATCGTCCGGCCCACAAGCGCCGTCCCCTGCCCCTGGCGTTGTTCCACGAGGGGTGCGCCCATCGGCGCCACGCGATCGGCGCCCTGCAGGACGCGAACATCGACTACACCATCGTGGCCACCAGCATCAGCAAGCTCGGCATCGATGCAACCGTCCGCTCCGGCATGGGGGTCTCGGCCATTGCGGAAAGCGGCGTGCTCCCCGGCATGCGGGTATTGACTCCCGGCGACGGCCTGCCCGAGCTGCCGAGCTGCGCGGTCTTCCTCGTGCAATCCGGCGCTTCGTCCGGCGCCCGGGTGACTGATTCGCTGGCTCGCCATCTCGTCGATGTCATCGGCACGCCGGAGGAAACGGCTCGTGTCGGGTCCGGGGAAGAGCCGCCGTTTCCCCGTTCGGGGTGTCCGGAGTCGATGTGAAGCGGGGCATGATAGACGGGGCACTCCGTTCAATGCCGGTTCCGGCGGGTGCCGAGCAGCGTTCCGCCGATGACGAGGACGGCGCCGAGCGCGACGAGCGGGCCGGGCGCGGCGGCGCCGGTCAGGTGGAGCAGCAGCACGCCGAACAGCGGCGTCGTGTAGGCGAGCAGTGACAGGGTGCGAGGATTGCCCCGCCGCATGCCGTAGTCCCACAGCAGGATGGCCGTGCCGATCGGGGCCAGACCCATGCCGATCGCGGCCAGCGCCTGCGGCACGGTGGGGACGACGAATCCCGAGGTGCCGGCGGTGATGATCAGGCACACCAGCGCGGCGCCGCCGCAGAACGCTCCGGTGGCGTCGCCGGGCCCGCCCGCGTGGTACATGCGGTAGAGGCTGTAGGCGGCCCAGGACACGCCGCTCAGGAAGGCGAACGTGACACCCAGGGGATGCGCC
>CAYZHJ010000166.1:0-4952 GCA_964478305.1 uncultured Ectothiorhodospiraceae bacterium | reverse complement strand
GATTGCCGGTCGGATTGTTCGGCCAGGCGAGCCAGATCACCGCCGGATCGTGCTCGGCAATCGCGGCCTCCAGCGCCTCGAGGTCGAGTTCGAAACCCCGCTGCAATGGCACGCCGATGCATTCGACTCCGCAGAACGTCGCGATCATCCGGTACATGACGAAGGTCGGCTCGGGGGTCAGGACCTTCGCGCCGGGTCGCGCCACTGCCAGCGTGATCAGCTGGATCAGTTCATCCGAGCCGTTGCCGAGCAGCAGTCGCTGATCGTCGGCCAGCGCGAGGTGCGTACGCAGGCGCGTGCGCAGATCCCGTGCGCGCGGATCCGGATAGCGATTGGCGGAAACGGTGGCGAGCGTTTCCAGCCACTCAGCGCGCAGCGACTCGTCGGGCCACGGGTACGGGTTCTCCATCGCGTCCAGCTTGACGACATTGCCGGCCTCGGGAACGTGGTAGGCCGACAGCGCCCGGACTTCGGGACGGATGCGGTCGGAAGCCCGCCTCATGAACGCTCTGCTTCCGGCAGGCGGGCCTCGGCCGAGGCGGCGTGCGCATGCAGTCCCTCGCCGCGGGCGAGCGTCGCGGCCGTCGGCGCCAGCCTGGCCGAGCCGGAGGGCGTGCAGCCCAGCAGACTGGTGCGCTTCTGGAAATCGTAGACACCCAGGGGCGACGAAAAGCGGGCCGTGCGCGAGGTCGGCAGCACGTGATTCGGCCCGGCGCAGTAGTCACCCAGTGCCTCGGGGGTGTGACGGCCGAGAAAGATGGCGCCGGCATGGCGAATCCGCGGCGCCACCGACTCCGCATCCTCGATCGACAGCTCCAGGTGCTCGGGCGCGATGCGATTGGCCACCTCGATGGCCTCGGCCAGGTCGCGTACCCTGATCAGCGCACCGCGATCGGCGATCGAGGCAGAGATGATGTCCCGCCGTTCCTGTTGCGGCAGCAGGCGTTCCATGCTCCGTTCCACCCGGTCGAGGAAGTCGGTGTCCCAGGACATCAGCAGCGCCTGCGCATCCTCGTCGTGCTCGGCCTGCGAGAACAGGTCGAGCGCGATCCAGTCCGGGTTGGTGGCGCCGTCGCAGACCACCAGGATCTCGGACGGCCCCGCGATCATGTCGATCCCGACCGTGCCGTAGACCAGCCGCTTGGCCGTGGCGACGAAGACATTGCCCGGACCGACGATCTTGTCGACGGCGGGGATGGTCTCGGTACCATGGGCCAGCGCCGCGATCGCCTGGGCACCACCGATCGCGTACACCCGGTCGACCCCGGCCGTTGCCGCCGCCGCCAGCACCAGTTCGTTCGCCTCGCCGTCGGGCATCGGCACGACCATGACCAGTTCGCCGACGCCCGCGACCCGAGCGGGGATGGCGTTCATCAGCACCGACGACGGATAGGCCGCCTTGCCGCCGGGCACGTACAGTCCGACCCGGTCCAGGGGAGTCACCTGCTGGCCGAGCAGGCAGTCGTCGGCATCCCGGTAGCTCCAGCTCTCGAGCTTCTGTCGTCCGGCATGATCGGCCAGCCGTTCCGCGGCATGCTCGAGCGCGCCCCGCTGCTCGGCGGGCAGGCCCGCGAGTGCCTGTTCCAGTCGTTCGCGCGGCACCGCCAGGTCGTCCATCGAGGCGGCCTCGCGCCGATCGAAGCGATTGGTCAACTCGATCACCGCGGCATCGCCGCGCGCGCGGACGTCGGCGATGATCCGCTCGACCGTGCGCAGCGTTTCCAGGTCGGCGGCACCCTCCCGATCCTGCAACGCCGCCAGGCGTTCGTCGAAATCGGACTCGGAGGTGGCGAGGCGTGCGATCCGGATCATGTTCGTCATTCCCGATGCTGCGAGGCGGCGGTCCCGGCGGCGACCGCGCCGGGCAGAACGTTTATTATCGCGCGTTGGCGCAAGCGATGCATGGATCGCGATGCACACCCCGGAAGCCTTCACCGAACTGCTGATGCTGCTGCTCATCGCGCTGGGGGCGGCCGCGCTGTTCATGCGCTTCCGGATGCCCGCCGCCCTCGGCTATCTGCTCGTGGGCGTGGCCACCGGCCCCGGCGCCTTCGCCCTGGTGCAGGATCTCGAAACCATCCGCCAGCTGGCCGAGCTCGGCGTCGTACTGCTGCTGTTCACCATCGGCCTGCAGTTCTCGCCGGCGGTACTCGCACGCATGCGCGGCGCCCTGCTGGGGCTGGGCAGCGCCGAGGTCACGCTTGCCGCCGGCGTCGCGATCGGGGTCGCGCTGTGGCTGGACATTTCCCTGCCCGGGGCGATCGTGCTGGGTGGCGTCGTGGCCATGTCCTCGACGGCACTGGTCACCAAGCAACTGTCCGATCAGTACGAACTGGGCGAACCCCACGGGCGCTCGGCGCTGGGCATCCTGCTGTTCCAGGATC
The DNA here is from genome assembly GCA_964478305.1 of uncultured Ectothiorhodospiraceae bacterium. GTDB lineage: Bacteria > Pseudomonadota > Gammaproteobacteria > XJ16 > Halofilaceae > Halofilum. Next base: position 2,568 of record CAYZHJ010000166.1, on the reverse strand, counting down.
TCGCGGTCGTCCCGTTCCTCGTGATCGTCTCGGGACTGGCGCAATCCGGTGACATCGCCATCGGCATGTCGTTGCTGACGGCGCTGCTCAAGGGCTCGATCGCCATCGCCCTGATACTGGCTGCCGGACGTTACCTCCTGCAGCCCGCGCTGCGCGGCATCGCCGCCCTGCACTCCGGCGAGCTGTTCACCCTGACCGCGCTGGCGGTCGCGCTGGCGGCGGCCTGGCTGACATCGATCCTCGGGCTGTCCCCGGCGCTCGGCGGCTTCGTGGCGGGCATGATGCTCGGCGAGAGTGCCTTCCGGCACACCATCGAAGCCGAGATCCGGCCGTTCCGCGACGTTCTGCTGGCGTTGTTCTTCGTCACCATCGGCATGCTGCTCGACCTGTCGGTACTGCCCGCCGGCTGGCCCTGGATCCTGCTGCTGTTCAGTGGTCTGGTGGTATTCAAGTTCGCGCTGGTGTTCGCGCTCTGCCGGATCTCGCGGATACCGTTGCGAACCTCCACCCGTACGGCCCTGGTACTCGCCCACGGCGGAGAGTTCGGTTTCGCCATCCTCGCGCTGGCCTTCGACGCCGCATTGCTGCCGCCGGATTACGGTCAGGTGGTGCTGGCCAGCCTGCTGCTCTCGATGGCAATCGCTCCGCTGGCGCTGCGCTTCAACGAACCCCTGACCCGCTTCCTCGAATCCGGCCGGACGCAATCGAGCGTCGCGACGGCAACGCCGACACCGGAAGCCCGCGAAGGTCACGTGATCATCGTCGGCTTCGGGCGCGTCGGACAGCTCGTCGCCCGCATGCTCGATCACGCCGGCCATGAGTGGATCGCCTTCGATCTCGATCCGGTGCGGGTACGCAATGCGCGCGACAGTGGCGCCGCCGTCCATCACGGCGACGGCACTCTGCTCGATGTGCTGCACAGCGCCGGACTCGAGCGGGCTCGCGTGCTCGTTCTCACGCTGGACGACCTCGATACCGCCCTGGCAGCGGTATATCGTGTCCGGGCGGCCGTGCCCGAACTGCCGGTCCTGGTGCGTACGCGCGATGACGTCGCCCTGAACGAACTGCGCAATGCCGGCGCCACCGAAGTGGTGCCGGAAACGCTGGAAGCCGGCCTGATGGTGGCCTCGCACGTGCTCCTGCTGCTGGGCGAATCGACCGACGCCGTCACCCGGAATCTGCGCGAGATCCGTCACGACCGCTACAGATTGTTGCGAGCGCTGTTTCCGGGCGCAGCGGACACGGATCCATCGCGGCAGGCGCTGCGCGCCGTGACCCTGCCCGAGGACGCCGATATCGCCGGACGGCGACTCGACACAGAGGCCCTGGAACGCCTCGGTGTGTCGACCCCGCGCGTGAAACGCGGGGACCGCATTCTCGAGCCGCCGTCCGACGGCCTCCGGCTGCAGGCCGGCGACGTGGTCGTGCTGGCGGGAACGCCGGATGCCCTTGATCAGGCAGAGGTCCGCCTGGTACGCGGCCGGCATGACCGCTCTGGACAAGGGGGCTGACGAGACTCGATACTGGCTATCACTGCTGGAGGCCTCAATGGCGAATACCGTGTACTGCGTGAAACTCGGCCGGGAATCCGAAGGACTGGACCGTGCCCCCTACCCGGGCGAACTGGGCCAGCGCATCCTTGCCAACGTCTCGAAGGAAGGCTGGCAGATGTGGCTGCAGCACCAGACAATGCTGATGAACGAGATGCGGCTGACGCCGATCGATCCCAAGGCGCGCCAGTTCCTCGAACAGGAAATGGAGAAGTTCTTCTTCGGCGAGGGTTCGGAACCGCCGGCCGGCTATGTACCACCGCAGGAATGACCGCCGATAGCCGCCGTCCGGGTGGATATCACCCCGGTCACGCAGTGAATCCGACCGTCTGAAACCGGCAATTCCTTCTGTTCATCACGCGAATTTGCGTCAGTCCGCAACGATGATATGCTAGTTGTTTACATGGCTACAGTTGTGCCGTGCCGCCGCTTGCGGCTGCAGGCCGGGGATGATCCGGTCACTCGGAATCCCGGTGGGCGTATCGCTCCGGCCATATTGCCCGGGGATGGATGCCGATCTCGTTGGCGATCGCACGCTCCATCTTGGGATAGGGCGTGGACAGCGCATTGCGAACGGCCTGGCGGGTAACACCGAGACGACGGGCCAGTTTCGAAAGCGAACTGCCGCGCATGCGCAACTGGTACTTGATCCATTCGTTGCGCTGTACCGGATCCCTGGGAATGGAATCTATGTCAGGTCCTGTCGACATGGAAACAGACGATAGCGCGCTATATTTCGCAATGTCAATGCAACACGGCGCGCCGATGCGACACCCCCCGGAATGGATTTGAACGGAACTGATAACCGACGTGAAACAAGCGATTACAACTACAAGATCAGGTTCAAGGTATCCACGGTGAAAGAGAACAATTCGAGTCCGTATCCTTCCGGCAGCGACGGGGACCGTCCGGGTGATTTTCCGGCACGTCTGGGAGACTTGATCGGCAACTCCAGCGTGCGCGCTTTCGCGCGCAAGGCCGGCGTATCCGATACCTTCCTGCGCCAGTGCCTGGCCGG
>CAYZHJ010000165.1:0-5029 GCA_964478305.1 uncultured Ectothiorhodospiraceae bacterium | reverse complement strand
GCCGAGCAGGTCGGGCTCGACGGCGACACCGCCGAGGCCATCGCCCGCTCCGATCAATATGCCGACACGGTACGGGCGGCCGAGAAGCGATTCACGGAGGCCGGCGTCAGCGCCGTGCCGGGCTTTGTCCTCGACGGACGCTACCTGATCTCCGGCGCCCAGCCGGCTGACACGCTGGCCGATGCAATCCGCCAGGTGGCCAGTGAGGCTGCCGATCGGTCTTCCGAGAGCGCATGAGGAACAAGCAAGCGAGAGCGGATCGCGACACGGTGAACAGCAAGTGTCGCAGCTAGTCGAAATGGCAATCCGCCGACCTGCTAGATCAGAAAGTAGACCCGAATTACTCGATCACTGCACCTGCGCCTGCTCGAGGTACCGGAAGAAGTCAGAGTCGGCGCGGAGCATGAGCGTACTGTTCTCGCCCAGGGCGCGGTAACTCTCCAGTGTGCGGAAGAAGGAGTAGAACTCCGGATCGGCACCGAACGCCTCGCCGTAGATCCGGGTCGCTGCGGCATCGGCGTTGCCACGAATTTCCTCGGCCTCGCGTTCGGCTTCCGAGCGGATGCGCCGCAATTCTCGCTCCATGTTACCGAGCACTTCCTGGCTGCGCCCCTTGCCCTCGGAACGAAACCGCTCGGCGATCGACTGGCGTTCGGCGGTCATCCGGCTTTCCACCTGGCGGCGGACGGAGTCGATGTAATTGACCCGCTTGATGCGCACATCCTGGAGCTCGATGCCGAGTGCAGGCATGGAGTCCTTGGCCCGTTCCAGAATGCCCGATTCAAGCAGTTCCCGACCCAGTTGCGGCTGCTGCTCCAGGTTGACATCGCCACGCTCCGCGAGTGCCGGATCATCCAGCTCGTCGACATCCACTTCCCAGTCCTTCGAGCGGACGATTTCCTCGAGCTCGGTGGACGAGACCATGTCGCGCACGACCGAGTCGATGATGTCGTCGAGCCGGGTACGTGCACCGGTCTCGTCGCGGACACTGGTCAGGAACAGCAGCGGGTCGTCGATCCGCCAGCGGGCAGTGGCATCCACGAGGATGAATTCGCGCCCGAGCGTCGGGATCTGGGTCACGTCGCCGTCCCAGACCAGCAGGCGCTTGTCGAAATAGCGCACGTCCTGCCACGGCATCTTGAACTTGAGGCCCGGTTCACTGATGACATCGCCGATCGGCTCACCGAACTGGACGACGATCGCCTGTTCCGCTTCGTCAACCGTGTAGAAGACCAGGCTTCCGAGTACCAGGGCGAGGCCCGCAGCGACTGCAAGAGCAAGGCTTTTCATCGTTCCTCTCCCGTGGCGCGGCGTTCACCCGTGCGATTGACATCGAGCAACGGCAGAGGCCCGACCTGTCCATCCTGCACGACGAGTACCTGGCCAATGGTGGGCAACACCTCGTTCAGCGTCTCCAGGTAGAGCCGCGAACGCGTGACGTCCGGCGCCTCGCGGTATTCGCGGAGTACGGCCGAGAAGCGCAGGCTTTCGCCTTCAGCGCGGTTCACGCGTTCCGTCGCGTAGCCTTCGGCTTCGGCGACCGTTCGCAGGGCCGCACCTTTCGCGTTCGGAATCTCCTGGTTCACACGCTTCTGCGCTTCATTGATCATGCGTTCGCGTTCCTGGCGGGCTTCGTTGACCTCGTTGAAGGCGGGTTGTACTGCCGGCGGCGGAACGACATCCTGCATTTCGACGGTACTGATCCGGATGCCGGCGTCATAACCATCCAGGATCTGCTGAATCTCTTCGCCCGCCGTCTGCTGGATTTCCACCCGGCCGATGGTCAGGACTTCCGAGCCCAGCATGTTGCCGACGATGCGGCGCATCACGGATTCGGAGATATCGCGCAGGGTGCGTGTAGGCTCACGCATCTCGTAGAGGAACTTGATCGGATCCGCAATCCGGTACTGCACGACCCATTCCACATCGATCATGTTGAGGTCGCCGGTGAGCATCAATGACTCATCCTCGAACTGCTCGGGACTATATGCCGTGCGCCCGCCGGCGCGCGTGCCCGCGCTACGGAAACCGAATTCCTGCTTGAGAACGCGCTCGGTTGCCACGAGCTGCACCTGATCGATGCCGAACGGGACCTTGAAGTGCAGACCGGGATCGGTAATGCCGACCACGGAGCCAAAGCGCTTGACGACAGCGCGCTCCTCGGGTTGCACGGTGTAGAAGGATGTCAGTGCGGCCCATGCCAGCAATGCCAGGACGACGGCGCCGACGATCCCTGCACCTGCCTGCTTCGACGAGCCGCCACCGCCACTCTTGAACCGACTCGTGAACCGCTTGAGAATTTCGTACAGGTCGGGCGGGCCCGACCCCCCGCTTCCGCCGCTGCTGACTGACTGGATCATGCAATGCCCCTCGGAAAACAACCTTGCAGTCTAGCAGTCTTTCACCGGGCCGAGTGCCCGAATTTCCTTTTTCCCGGTTGTTGATGGGTGTGACCACGGGGTCAGGTCTGGAGTCGCAACGGCGGCTGACAAGGGATCAGCAGATGCCACGACTCCGGACTTGACCCTGGCACCGCCTGAGCGCACGCGAGTTTCAGGCATCGCGCTCCACATGAGTTCGGACGTACCGGGAAAGATGAAAGGCGGCGAGCTTCACGTCGCTCTCCGACAGTTGGCCATTGCTGTGCTCGATGAAACTCGGAAGCGCTTTCGGATTGAGCACCCACACATCACTGTTGCGCGCTTCCGCCGTAGGCTCCACGAACCAGCCCGGGAACACCACCACAGGTCGAACCGGCAAGGTCTTGCCGGTTGATTCCGCGAGCAGATCCCGCACCCAACTCGCCGCGGCTCGCACCTGGTTCACGGGATCCCGCTTCGGCGTTCGCCTGCCGACAATGACCCGCTCTCCGTCGAACCGGATCGTCGGGCGTCCCTTGTCCGGCCTGGAGTACGTCTTGGTCTCGATGACATACACGCCACTCGCATGGACAACAACATGATCGACGTTGAATCCGGCTCTGGGCACGTCATGGAAGACCTGCGCATCGCGTGCGCGCAACCGCTCGAGAAACTGGCCGACCGTCTTCTCGCCCTCGGCACCCTGTCGCAGCGAGCGGATGCGCCGCCGGGTCTGGCGGATCTTGTGGACGGCAAGCGCCACGACGACAACGGCCACGAATGACAACGCCCATGGCAGGGGTGGCAGGCCGGTCAGATGCTTCGCCCATTCCCAGCCGGCCAGGAAGACGACAAAGAAGGCGCCCACAAGCCAGGGCACACCGTTGTCGTTCACGTAGCGATGGATGTATTTCTCCAGCGACTCACCGGGATTGCGGAGGGCAGCGCTTTTCAATGGAGATTTCATGATTCTCGGTTCCTGTTCGTCATCAACTGACGCTTGAAGTCGTTCGCCCGGATCTCAGACGTCCTCCAGTACGTGTTCACGTACCCGATTGCTCCGCACCTCGATCGTTTCCTGCACCCCGTCGAGGACCCCGTGGGTCCCGGCCTCGGTCTCCAGTTCGCTCCGCACCCGGGGTGCCAACTCCGGGAGCCGCTCGGCGGCGCGGCGCAGGCGGTCCCGTACCAGCCGCCGTGTCAGGCCGCAGTTCTCGGCGAACCGCTGCCAGTGCCGTGCCTGGATCCACTCGGGCCGCGCCTCGCCACCGACCTTCATGGCCAGTTTGGTCGCGAGGCCATCCCATGCGGCCGTGCACAAGAGATCGTAGAACGGCGCCAGCGACGGCCCTTCCGACCTCAGCAGCAGGGAGACGTTCTTGGCATGCGCGTCGGCGTTGCCGACCAGGTAGTTGAAGATCACCCAGTCGATCAGCGCGTTCACCGCGGACACCGGCGGCACCACGCGATCGCGTACCAGCGAGAAGCAGTCGGCGAGCGCGGGGCCGCCCTCCGCCTCGTACTTGCGGTCCGGTGCCACCGCCAGCGCCTGGCAGAAATCCTCCTGGTGGACGCGGCGCACGCGGCCGTCCGCATCCCGGCTTCGGTCGTAGCGCTCGACTAGCAGCACCTGTGGTTCCAGATCGACGACGGTCACGTCCGGCACCGGCAACCCGGCCGCCTGCGCGAGGCGCATCACGAAGGCCTCGTTGTGTACCGAGCCGCCGAGACGGCCCCCGGGATCCGGGATCGGCGGCTTGAGAATGTGGCTGGAAGGTCCGCCCGCCGGAATCGCGAACGCGCCGTTGTCGTACCAGACCGGCAGCTTCGACTGGACCCCGGCGAGCGACAGCCGTACTTCCGCCTCGCCCGCCATGAGCGGATGACGCGGCAGCGACCCGACCAGATCGCGCAGTTCGATGCGACTCACCGGCTTGTAGCCCTTCAAGGGCGGCGGCTCTGCACCCTTGGGCAGCACCGAAACCGCACCGGCGCAGTCCCCTCCGATCTCGGCCAGCAGGTCGAAGTCATTGTCGGACGAGAAGCCGTATTGCCGTGCGATCAACTCTCGTTGTCGGCCCTCGGGCAACAGGTTGGCGAAGAACAACCGGCCCGGCCCCTCGACGAAATGCCCGTCACGGGCGAGCGGCAACGACAGGGAAAGAGGGATCGCATCCGCCCGCTGCCGGTACGATTCCTCGTAGGCAAAGCAGAACGCACCATCTGCGTCCCGCCACAGGCTTCCGATCCGCTCATCGCCCAGCCAGACCGTCAGTCGCGCGTCAGTCATATCGCGACCGCCGCGGCCGGACGGTCAACTCGAGGCCCAGCACGTCCAGCACCTGCAGGACCTTGTCCATGCGCACCGTCGGCTTGCCGCGCTCCAGGTCGGACAGGAACCGGAGCCCCACACCGGCCAACCCCGCGGCATCCTTTTGCTCGAGTCCAGCCTGCTTGCGGGCCGTCCGGATCGTCGCGCCGAGATCCCGGACGGAATGGATCGGATTTTCCCGATCGGGAGTTTGAGCGCTGCTCACCGGTGATTCCTCGTGTTTTTCCCGATCGGGAAAATAACTCGAATCACGGGCAGAATCAATCAAATTTTCCCGATCGGGAAAAATCTCCGCCGGAGTTCCGGTGCCGCCTACGTCTTTTACGCACCATACGCA
>CAYZHJ010000164.1:0-5122 GCA_964478305.1 uncultured Ectothiorhodospiraceae bacterium | reverse complement strand
GTCGCGAACAAATCCGGCAAGGCCCTGCCTGGTTTGTTCGCGACTGTCGTCGCTCCTACAAGGTTCGTTTCACGCAGTGGCGCGTTCCCGGTCCACTTCCGTTTTCCTGGCATCTGCCATCTCCCTCATTCGGACAAGGTCGCAGGCCGGGCCGACGCAGAAGGCCCGGCATTCGTTTCACACCGTTGTTGGGCCTCCCTTCGGTCGGCCCAACCTACGAGGACAGCACCTGCTTGATGAACGGTACGGTGAGCCGCCGGCCGGCGGCGAGGGAGGCGTGGTCGAGTTGTTCGAGGCGGGCGAGCTGGCCGGCGAGGTCGCGTTCGTAGTGCCGCACCAGGTAGTCCGCGGTGGCCGGCGGCAGATCCAGGCCCAGTTGCCGTGCACGGGTCACGAGGGCATCGCGTTTCTGGTCATCGTCGAGCGGGGCGAGCTGCATCACCGGCCCCCAGGCCAGGCGCGAGGCGAGATCGGGCAGATGCACGCCGAGATGGGGCGGCGTGCGACGCGCGGCGAACACCAGTCGCGTGCCGCTGTCCCGCGCGGCGTTGACCAGCCGGAACAGGCCCGACTCCCAGGCTTCATCGCCGGCCACGGCCTCGACGGCATCGAGACACACCAGATCCAGCGTCTCGAGACCTTCGAGCATTTCCGGACGCAGTCCATTGTCGCCGACAAGCGGCAGCCAGGCCGAACGCAGGCCGTGATGGGCCGCCTCGTGGCAGGCGGCCTGCAACAGATGGGTCTTGCCGAGCCCGGCGCCACCGGCGAGCCAGGCCTGGCGTTCGCCGGTGCCCGCCGCCATGCGCCGCAGCAACTCGACCGCGAGGCCGTTGGGGCCGATGAACAGGGCCTCGAAGGTGGCGCCGGGCCGGAGTGACAGGCCGAGCGGGAGCTGTTGCGCCAGCGGTGCCATGGCCGTACGGCCTCAGCCGGAGAACCGATAGACGAGCTCGTTCGCACCCCCGAGCGGCTCGGTTCCGATGAGGTCCGCGTTCCCGCGTCCGTCATCCCGCTCCCGGTCCTCGCCGTCCCCCTCACCGCTGTCGGTGACATCGACCGGGCCGTCCTCGCCGATCGACGGTGTCATCGGTTGCAGCAGGTCGTCGAGGGCAATGGCACGTTCGAGATCGGTCAGCCGCCCGCGCAATTCAAGCTCGAACAGGATCTCCCGCGGCGCCACCCGGACCACCTGGCTGCCCTCGACCCGGGGCAGACGCTCGAAGTAATGGCCCAGGCGCGCATAGTCGTCCAGGTCGTCGGTTTCCGTCACTCGTACGCGCACGCGGCTGCGCTCGCTGTCGCGCCCCGCCATCAGCTCGGACAGGTATTCGGCCAGCCTGCCGACACCGATCTGCACGACCTCGTCGGCGCTGTCCGCGCGCGTCTGCCAGCCACGGCGTTCATCCGCTTGCAGCAGGGTCCAGTCGCCGCGCCAGTCGCCGCCCGTGCGACGCACATTGCCCACGAGCACGATCTCGGCGCCGTAGCGCTCGGAAGCCTTGCGCACGCTGTCGAAGAAGCCGCCCTTGACATCGATGTACTCGATCCGGCGACGATCGTCGGTATCGAGCAGGGGCAGCAGCAGCGGCAGACCCCGCTTGTCGGCGGCGGTATTCAGTGCCTCGTTCATGCCGCTCTCGTCATCGGCGCCGACCAGCAGGCGTTCCCGGCCATCATCGTATGCGAGCCAGACCAGGACTTCCGGGCGGTAGGGACCCCAGACGACGACGCCGCGCTCGCGCAACTCGCTCTCGAGTCGTGACTGGTTGAACAGCACTTCCAGTCGGTAGGCCGGGGCCGGTTCGTTTCCCTCCGCCGGGTCGCCGTCCTCGATCTCCTCGTAACGGTACTGCTGGACATGGCGGGCAGGCGTGTCCAGCATCGGTTGCAGCGCCGGTTCGTCGAGCACGGACATGCTTCCCGAGACCTTCAGCAGGATCTGCTCGAGTGCACGGCGGAATCCCTCTTCGCGCGCCTCGCCCCCCTTGTCGGCCACCTCGACCCCGGCCGAGTACAGATTCTCGACACGGACGGCACCGGCGGGCAGCGGCAGCAGCAACGCCAGCAGAATCGGCAGGCAGATCGGCAAGCGGGGCATCGGGCGCTCACATGTCCGGAGTTCGTACAGGCCGTGTACAATAGCATTTTTGTCCGCACGATCTCCCACATGCAGGCCCGTTTCCCATGGCCGAGACGCCCTCGTCCGATTCCCCGCTGAACTACCGCGACGCCGGTGTCGACATCGATGCGGGCGAGGAACTCGTCCGCCGCATCGGTGGCGATGTCGTCACCACGCACCGGCCCGAGGTGCTCGGTGGCCTGGGCGGTTTCGGCGGCCTGTTCGCGCTGGACATGCAGCGCTACCGCGAGCCGGTACTGGTATCCGGAACCGACGGCGTAGGCACGAAACTGAAACTGGCGCAGCAGTTCGGACGTCATGAATCGATCGGTGTCGACCTGGTCGCGATGTGCGTCAACGACGTGGTCGTTGCCGGCGCGGAACCGCTGTTCTTCCTCGACTACTACGCGACCGCGCGCCTCGAGGTGGACGTCGCCGAGATCGTGATCCGCGGCATCGCCGCCGGCTGCCGCGAGGCCGGCTGCGCACTGATCGGCGGCGAAACCGCGGAGATGCCGGGCATGTACGCACCCGGCGACTACGATCTGGCCGGCTTCTGTGTCGGCGCGGTCGAACGCGAACGCCTGTTGCGGCCCGAGCGGGTGGCGCCCGGCGACGTCGTGCTCGGCCTGGCCTCGTCCGGGCCGCACGCCAACGGCTATTCGCTGATCCGCCGCGTGCTCGAGCGGTCCGGCGACGACCCGGACTCGCCCTGCGGCGAGGTCACGCTGGCCGATGCCCTGCTGGCACCGACGCACATCTACGTGCGTTCCCTGCTGACCCTGCTGGCCGAGCAGCCGGTGCATGCCCTGGCGCACATCACCGGCGGCGGCCTGCTTGAGAACCTGCCGCGGGTGCTGCCCGCCGGCACGCGGGCGGTTCTGCACGCCGATACCTGGCAGCGGCCGCCGGTGTTCGACTGGCTGCAGCGCGAGGGCGCGATCGAGCCGCGCGAGATGCTGCGCACGTTCAACTGCGGCATAGGCATGTGCGTGGTCGTGCCCGAAGCGCATGCCGAAACGGCGATCGCGACACTCGGCCGGTCCGGCGAGACGGTCCTGCGCATCGGCCGGATCGAGGGTACCGGCGGGTCCGAACCGGACGTGGCGGTCGAGGGCCTCGCATGACCGCCGCGCCGGGCGTGGTGGTACTGGTCTCCGGGCGCGGCAGCAACCTGCAGGCGCTGCTCGATGCCCATCGCCGCGGCGAACTGCCGGTGGAATTCCGCGCCGTCATCAGCAACGAGCCGGATGCGCCGGCGCTGGAACGCGCGGCCGCGGCCGACATCGACACCGCGACCGTCGATCACCGGAAATATCCCGACCGGCACACGTTCGACCGGGCGCTGATGGAAATCGTCGACAGTCATGCGCCGGACCTGATCGTGCTCGCCGGTTTCATGCGCATCTTCACCGACGAATTCATTGCGCATTACCGCGACCGCATGCTCAACATCCATCCCTCGCTGCTGCCCGCCTTCCGCGGCCTGCACACCCACCGGCGGGCCATCGAGGCGGGCGTCAGCGAACACGGCGCGACCGTGCATTTCGTCACGCCGGAACTCGACGGCGGCCCCGCGGTCCTTCAGGCAAGGGTTCCCGTGCGACCGGACGACGACCCCGAACGCCTGGCGGCCCGGGTGCTCGAACGAGAGCACCGCATCTACCCGCTGGCCGTGCGCTGGTTCGCCGAGGGACGCCTGCGCTTCGACGGCGAGGTCGTGCAATTCGACGGCAAACCGCTGGAAGCCCCCCTGATCGATCCACCGGAGAGCCGGGATGAAGCCGTTGCCCCGAATCGTGCGTGAGTCCTTCGTTGCGGGGGTGCTGGCCCTGTTCGCCACCGCCGCGATTGCCGGCGGCGGCGGCAATGATCTGCCGTCTCCGCTGGTGCCGTTCGAGGCGGAGTATCAGCTGACCGACGGATCCTCGCGCGTGGGCAGCGCGGTGTTCGGCCTCGAGCCGGCCGACGGGGGCTGGCGCTATTACAGCCGGGTCAAGCCCGAAGGCCTCTACGCCCTGCTGATCGGCAAGGTCAGTGACAGCACCCTGCTGGAAGTCCACGACAGCGGCCTGCGGCCGTTGCGCTTCCGGCATCAAGGCAGCAAGAGCGACGAGCGGATCGAGGTCGAGTTCGACTGGGCGGCGGGCGAAGCCCGGGTCAGCGGCCCGGAGCGGAACGACACGCTGCCGCTGGAACCGGGCACGCATGACCAGTTCTCCGCCATGCTGGCACTCACCCTGGCCCTTGCCGGCGACGAGGATCGCCTCGAGCTCCCCACGATCGACGACGAGGGCGAGGCCGAGCCGCTGGTGTTCGAACGGGCGGGGCAGGAATCGATCACGGTGCCGCTGGGCACCTGGGACACGATCCGCGTGCGCCGGATCCGCGAGAACAGCAAGCGCGAGACCGAGAGCTGGCTGGCACCGGAGCTGGACTGGGTGCCGGTGCGGATCGATCAGCGAAAGAAGGGGGAACTGGTGGCGCGGCTGGAGCTGATCGGGCTCAATGGCGAGAAGGCGGATCTGTCGAACGAGCCTTCGGGTCGGTGAGGACGCAGGTCGGGCCGACCGAAGGGAGGCCCAACATCCATTGGTGCCTGACACGCATGTTGCGAGAGGCCAAGGGACAGGAACACCGAACACACCGAACACCACCGAACAGCACCGAACAGCACCGAAAGGGGGAGAGTGATCCGGCATTCCCGGCCGGGAACACCGTGGCTACCCGGCCCTGTTCATGATTCCTTTCGGTGTCTTCAGTGCGTTCGGTGTCTTTCGGTGTTTCCCTCCTTCACCGGGATCTCACTGCCAGGCTACGCACCGTCGTTTCGTTTCACGCCGCTGTTGGGCCGAACCTGGGGCGCCCCCAACGACACCACCCCCACCTCCAGCTTCGCCCCCCGCTTCCCCAGCTTCTGCTTCCCGCCCCACACGCGCTTCAGCACCGCCGTCCCCATCGACGGCTCGCTGTGAATATCAAACACGTCCGCCAGCCGCT
>CAYZHJ010000163.1:0-5423 GCA_964478305.1 uncultured Ectothiorhodospiraceae bacterium | reverse complement strand
TGCGCCGCGCCGTACAGCACCAGCGACGGTTCCGGCGTGCCGAAGGTGGGCGCGCCCGACTGCATCGACATGGAGCTGGCGAAGGTACCGAACACGACCGGCGCGCCGGGACGCACGAGCTGGCAGAAGGCCATGCCGGCCATGGCCTCGGCCAGAATCTGGGTGAGGGTGGCGGCGATGGTCACCGGCGACATGGCGCCGGAGAGGATGAACGGCGAGATCACGCACGCCTGGTTGTTGCGGGCGTAGACCTTGGCGGCGCCGAGCATGGTCTCGTCGAACACCATCGGCGAGTTGGCATTGATCAGGCTGACGATGACGGTGTTGTCGGCGACGAACTCCTCGCCGAACAGGATCTTCGCCAGCTCGACCGTGTCCTCGGCGCGGTCGGGGGCGGTCACCGAGCCCATGAAGCACTTGTCGCTGTAGCGCATGTGGCTGTAGACCATGTCCAGGTGACGCTTGTTCACCGGCAGGTCGACCGGCTCGCAGATGGTGCCGCCGGAGTGATGCAGCGAATGCGACATGTACGCCAGCTTGACCAGGTTCTGGAAGTCCTCGAGCGTGGCGTAGCGGCGGCCGTTGTCGAGATCGCGCACGAACGGGCTGCCGTAGCCGGGCACGAACACGGTGTGCGGGCCGCCGATCTTCACGCTGCGCTCGGGATTGCGCGCGTGCTGGGTGAATTCGGACGGGGCATTGTCCCGGATCAGCTTGCGGGCGAGGCCGCGCGGGATGCGCACGCGCTCGCCGTCGATGTCGGCACCCGCGTCCTTCCACAGGTCCAGCGCCTCGCGGTCGTCGCGGAACTCGATGCCGATTTCCTCGAGCACGGTCTCGGCGTTGTGCTCGATCAGTTCGAGTCCTTCCTGCCCGAGCACTTCGTAATACGGGACCTGGCGCGTCACGTACGGCGCCATGCTGGCGGAGCCGGATCCGCTGCGGGCCGCCTGGCGTGCGGCACGGCCGCCGCCGCCCCTGCGTCGTCTTTCGCTCATCGCTCCTCGCTCCCCTGTCCGGATGCCGTGAACCGGCAAGTATGTGGGGCGTCGGCGGTCCGATCTGACCCGGTGGCGACGCAGAGCTTGCTACAAGCGTCGCCGGAGCTGCGCCTCGTAGTGCTCCCCGAGCCGCCGGGCGGCGATTGCCGAATTGCGCATCAGGATCGAGACCGTGACCGGCCCGACACCGCCCGGTACCGGCGTGATCCAGCCGGCCACCTCGTAACAGGACTGGTAGTCGCAGTCGCCCACGATGCGTTCCTGTCCGTCCTCGTCGAATACCTGGTTGATGCCGATGTCGATCACCACCGCACCGGGCTTGATCATGTTGCCGGTGAGCAGATTCGGCTTGCCGACGGCAACGAAGACGACATCCGAGCGGCGTGAATGGATCTGCACATCCCGCGTCATGTGATGGCAGACGGTGACCGTGGCACCCTCGGCCATCAACAGGAAGGCGATCGGCTTGCCGACGATCTCGGAGTGCCCGATGACGGTCGCTTCCATGCCCTCGATGGTGATGCCCGTGCGGCGCAGCAGCTCGATCGAGGCCATGGCGGTGCAGGGCGCCAGGTCGAGCTCGCGGTAGACGATGTTGCCGATCGAGGCCGGGTGCAGTCCCTCCACGTCCTTGAGCGGATCGATCGCGGCCTGGGCCTGCTTGACCGAGAGATTGGGCGGCACCGGGCGCTGCAGGATGATGCCGGTCACGCGCGGATCCACGTTGAGTGCCCAGATGGCGGCGCCGAGCTCTTCCTGGGTGATGGACTCGTCGTAATGACGTTCCTCGAACTCGATGCCGACCTGCTCGCACTTGCGGCGCTGGTTGCGCACGTAGAACGCGGCCGCGGGATTCTCGCCCACGCTGATCGAGACCAGCTTCGGGAACCAGCCGGTGGACTTGAGGCGGGCCACTTCGGCGGATACCTGGTCGAGAATCTCGGCCGCCAGCCGGCGGCCGTCGATGTCCTTCTCGTGCATGCTCGCATCGCCCGGTATGGACTGAAAATGGCCGGTGAGATCCGGCGCGGGCGTATTGTACGACCTCGGAGGCGGTCGGGTCCCGCCTGCCGGCGTCACGGGTGCGGCCACGGCCGGCGAGTGGCGCATTTTTGAAATCGCCCGTCGCAACGGGATCGCTCATCTCCGGACAGGGGCCGCTACACTTGTCCCCGTACGGGAAACGGGGGCTGCGTGTCCGCGGGCGCCCGGTTCCCTTGGTTCGCGTGGCGAGGGTATGGTAAAAGACGCGCCGAAGGCTTCGATTCGCGGATCTGCAAGGGAAGGCCTGATCGCCGATCAGGCCTTTCTTGCTGTTCGGCCAACCCATTGATTCTGCAGGTGAGAGATGAAAGTACTCGTTCCGGTCAAGAGAGTGGTCGACGCCTATGTGAAGGTGCGCGTCAAGAGTGACGGCTCCGGCGTCGAGACCAGCAATATCAAGATGTCGATGAATCCCTTCGACGAGATCGCCGTCGAGCAGGCGGTGCGTCTCAGGGAGGCCGGCACCGCATCCGAGATCCTCGCCGTGACGATCGGCCCGGCGCCGGCCCAGGAACAGCTGCGCACAGCGCTGGCCATGGGCGTCGATCGCGCCATGCACGTTACCGCCGACGAGGGACTCGAACCATTGGCCGTGGCCAGGACCCTGAAGGCGATCTGCGACAACGAGCAGCCGGATCTCGTCATCCTCGGCAAGCAGGCGATCGACGACGACTGCAATCAGACCGGCCAGATGCTGGCGGCACTGCAGGGCCTGGCCCAGGGCACGTCGATCTCGAAGCTTGAGATCGATGACGGCAAGGCGACGGTGGTGCGCGAGGTGGACGGCGGCCTCGAGAAGCTGGAACTGCCGCTGCCGGCGATCGTGACGGTGGACCTGCGTCTCAACGAGCCCCGCTATCCGAAGCTGCCGAACATCATGAAGGCGAAGAAGAAGCCGATCGAGGAAAGTTCGGTCGAGGATCTGGGCGTTGACGCCACACCGCGCCTGAAGCAGCTCAAGGTGGAGGAGCCGCCGGCGCGCAAGGGCGGCGTCAAGGTATCGAGTGTCGACGAACTGGTCGACAAGCTGAAGAACGAGGCGAAGGTGATCTGATGAGCAGCATCCTGGTCTACGCGGAACACGACAACAGCGAACTCAAGTCCGGCGCCCTGTCCGCGATCGCCTGCGCACAGGAGATCGGTGGCGATATCGACCTGCTGATTACCGGCAAGGGCTGCGCCGATGCGGCGCAGCACGCGGCCACGGTGCCCGGCGTGCGCAAGGTGCTGCTGGCCGAGGGCGATCATCTCGAGCATCACGTTGCCGAGAACGTGGCACCCGTGATCGCGAATCTCGCCACGGACCACGACTACATCCTCGCGGCCGCCACCACCGGCGGCAAGAACATCATGCCGCGTGTCGCCGCCGTTCTCGGCGTGCAGCAGGTTTCCGACATCTCGGCGGTGGTCTCGCCCGATACCTTCGTGCGGCCGATCTATGCCGGCAATGCGCTGGCGACCGTCCAGTCGACGGACGACAGGAAGGTGATCACCGTGCGCACCACCTCGTTCGAGCCGGTCGAGGCGGGCGGCGGCAGCGCCGAGGTGGAATCGGTGGATGCCGGCGGCGATGCCGGCCTCGCGCGCTTTGTCGGCGCCGAGCTGAGCGATTCCGAGGGGCCGGAACTGACCACGGCCCGGGTGGTGGTCTCCGGCGGCCGCGGGGTCGGCTCGGCCGAGAACTTCCGGTTGATCGAGAACCTGGCCGGCAAGCTGGGCGCGGCGGTCGGTGCGAGCCGGGCCGCGGTCGACGCGGGCTACGTGCCGAACGATTACCAGGTCGGCCAGACCGGCAAGGTAGTGGCGCCCGATCTCTACATCGCGGTCGGTATCTCCGGCGCCATCCAGCACATGGCCGGCATGAAGGAATCGAAGGTCATCGTCGCGATCAACAAGGATCCCGAGGCACCGATCTTCGAGGTCGCCGACTACGGCCTGGTCGCGGACCTGTTCGAGGCGCTGCCGGAGCTGGACAAGGCGCTGGCCTGAACCCCCGCCAACGCCACAAGGGCAAAAGGATGCCGGCCGTCCGGTTTGCCCCGTCGGGGGAGCCTGTGGCCTAATCGGATTCATGCCTCCGGCTCCCGAAACGGATCGGTCATGCCATGGTGGAACCGATCGTTGATATCCGGCGACTGCGCCGCTCCTGTGCCGACTGTTCGCTGCGTACGCTGTGCCTGCCCGCGCAGATCGAGCACGAGGATGTCGAGCGGCTCGATGCCCTGGTTCGCTCGCGACTGCCGCTGGATCGCGGCGATACGCTGTACCGTGTGGGCGAATCCCTCGATTCCCTGTTCGTGGTCCGCAGTGGCACGATCCGGACGACACAGCCTGGCGGCGAGGGCGAGGACCAGGTGATCGGCTTTCACATCGCCGGTGAACTGGTGGGCCTCGACGCCATCAGTGACGATCGCCACCACTGCACCGCGGTTGCCCTTGAGCGAACCAGCGTCTGCGCCATTCCGTTCAACCGGTTGCAGGAAGTCGCTGGCCGGATTCCCGGTCTGCAACGCCAGTTCCTGCGCATCATCAGCCGCGAGATGGTGCGTGACCATGATCATCTGCTCGCCCTCGGTCGGCGCACCGCGCGTGAACGCCTGGCGCTGTTTCTGCATGCACTTTCGATGCGATTGGCAAGGTCGGGCCACGATGGTCTCGATTTCCGCCTGTCAATGTCGCGCGATGACATGGCGAATTATCTCGGACTCGCGCTCGAGACCGTCAGTCGCCTGTTGTCGAAATTCGTCGACGAGGGGGTGCTGCACGTCGACCGGCGCCGGGTGCGCATCCTCCAGCCCCGGCGTCTCGCCGAAATCGCCGGTGAGCCCGGGCAGGCGGACGAAGACCGTTCGCATGTGGCTACTTGATCGACTCGCGGAAGACCGGATCGAGCGGGCCATGGCCCGCGGCGAACTGGACGACCTGCCCACGGCGGGGAGGCCCCTGCAGCTCGACGATGACAGCATGGTGCCGCCACGGCTGCGGGCCGGGTATCGTCTGCTGAAGAACGCCGGCTACCTGCCCGAGGAACTCGAAACCCGGCGCGAGATCCGCGACGCCGAGGAACTGCTGCGCCTCGCCCGCACCGACGAGGAACGCGCCAGTGCAGGCGCCCGCCTGCGCACCCTCCTGTCCCGCCTCGACGGCAAACGCGGCACCACGCTCACCCTGCAGGAAGAGTACTACCAGCGCATCTGCGAGCGTTTGGGGTGAGTATAAAGAACCACAGATGAACACAGATAAACACAGATGCTGCCGCCTGGTGATCGGCACCATGTCGGAGCTTCGCTGACACGCCGCTGCCGGCGGATGGCCCAAGGACGGGAACCACGAATGAACACGAATGAACACGAATGTGAAACAGCATTATCCGAACGG
>CAYZHJ010000162.1:0-5471 GCA_964478305.1 uncultured Ectothiorhodospiraceae bacterium | reverse complement strand
GCGCGCCTCGCCCCGGCCCCCACACCCCCACGCTGAATGGGTCAATATCCGTGGCGGAGTACACGAGAAAGCGCTGCGGCAATCTCCCGCAGGACAGGCGGCAGCAGCAACCACAGGGCACCAGTCGCCATCATCATTACCGCACCCGCGGCGAACCATCGGACCGCCGGGCCGGCGCCGTGCATTACACGCTGTCCGCGGCAGGCACCGGGCGGAACTCACAGTACCGACAGAGCGGTGTCGTGCCGATGGAGCGGAATGGCACCGGCCTCGGTCACCTCGACGGTCTGCCCCAGCGTCATGGCCCGGCCGCTGTCGGAATTCATGAGGATGATGTGGATGAAGAATGCCATGCCCGGAACGATCTCCACCGGGTTGCCGGCATAGAACATCGGCCAGTCCATCCACATCGGTGCAAAGGTCGCTCCCATGGCATAGCCGCAGGCATTGAGCCGGTGTGGACGCAGGCCGGCCGCATCGATCACGCGCGCATGGGCATCGAACACCTCACCGCAGGTGTGCCCGGGAGAACAGGCTTCGATGCAGGCGCTCATCGCCGCGTCCGCCGCGGAATGCATCGATCGATGCTCGTCATGGACATCCCCGATCAGCAGGGTGCGCATCATGGCGGCATGATAGCGATGATAGACGCCGGCCCATTCCAGCGTGAGCTGATCCTCGTCATCGAGCCGGCGCCGGCCGGAGAAGTACCGGCACAACAGGGCATCGACGCCGGATCCGATGATGAACTCGTTGCCGGGATAGTCGCCGCCTCCGCGGAACACCGCACCCTGCATGTCGGCCAGGATGTCGCCCTCGAAGGCTCCCGGTGCCGTGCCCGCAAGCGCGGCATCGAGTGCATCGTCCGCCAGGCCGGCGGCGCGACGGATGCAGGCCATCTCCGCCGGCGACTTGACCACGCGCAGGCGCGAGATCAGCTCGGAGGCATCCTCGGTGACAGCGAATCCGTCGAGTGCCCCGTCCAGCCGGCGCGCATTGCGTCCGGTCAGGCCGTAGGCCTCGTATTCCACGCCCAGGCGGCCGCCGGCCAGGCCCAGCTCCGTCAGCAGGGCCTTCAGATCCTCGGCCGGATTCACCCCTTCGCGGTCGACCCATACACGTACATCCTCGAGCACCGAGGTATGCGCCGCCTGCCGCCGGTCGGGCTCGCGCGTGAGCAGCGTCATCCCGCCGTCGGCCCGCAGCACGAGGCACTGGAAGAAGCAGTAGCCGAAGGTATCGAAGCCGCTCAGCCAGTACATCGACTCCTGGCGGAAGCACAACAGTGCGTCGAGTCCCTGCCTGCCCAGTTCGGTGGCCGCACTTTGCTGCCGTTGCGCATATTCCTCGGGGGTGAAGTGGATCGGCATCGTTCAGACCTCCATTCGATCGGTGCGGGCGGACCACAGGACCGCGGCGATCACCAGGGCCGCGCCGGCAATCTGCCATGTCCCCAGCAGCTCGCCCAGCAGCAGTCCGGCGGCGATCATGGTGATGACCGGTTCGGCATTGAACACGATCGAGGCACGGGACGGTCCGGCGAGACGAATCGCGGCAAACTGCAGCACCACGGCCGCTACATAGAATATGCCGACGCCGAACAGTCCGGTCCACCCTTCCGGTCCGGCCGGAATGTCAGGCAGACCGATGACGGGCAATGCCAGCAGTACCGCCAGCACACAGATCGTGTGCAGGTGGAAACTGAAGGTGAACATGTCCTGCTCGACCACCAGCCGCCGGCTGAGGATGAACGTCGACATCGCGCCCACCGCGGCCAGGGACGCCAGTCCGCAACCACGCCAGTCGAGGCCGCCGACATCCGGTCCCAGTGCGAGCAGGAGTCCGGAAAAGGCCAGCACTGCCGCCGCGAGCGAGATCATCCGTGGCCGGCGGCCGTCGGCCAGCGGCGCAATGATCGCGATCTGCACGGGGAAGGTGAAGAAGATCAGGACCGCGAGACTCACCGGGATGTAGTAGAACGAGGCCATGTAGGAGACGGTGACCACGATCCAGGCCACCGAGACCAGCGCCATGCCGGGCCACTCGCTGCGGCGCAGCGACCATTGCCGGCGGAGCACGGTCACTACCGCGGCCGCCGCCAGCATGCCGAACAGCAGGCGGGCCAGCACCACCGAACCCGGTGAGGCACCGCCGGCGTAGGCCAGCCCGGCCAGGGGAGCGACCATGCCGAAGGAGACGGCCGATCCCAGCGCGCACAGGCGCCCCCGGTGCAGGGCCGTCAGCAGCGGCGGTTTCACCGACGTCGTTCCGCCGGATGTGACAAAACATTTGCGAACAAGTGGCTTTTCGGCATAATTTTCTGTTCTTGAGGCGACATTCCTGTACGGTGCGGGCACAAGGGCGGTGATGACCACGAACGAAGACAACCAGAAACCGATCCGTATCGGCTTCCTGCTGGTGCCGAAATACTCGATGATCGCGTTCGCGTCCGCGATCGACCCGCTGCGAATGGCGAATCGCCTGTCCGGCAGGGAACTGTATCAGTGGATCACGTACACGGTCGACGGTGAACCGGTCGAGGCCAGCAACGGCCTCGAGGTAACGCCCAATGCCGCCATCACCGAGGCGACGGGGCTGAACACCCTGTTCGTCTGCGCGGGGGTCGATGTCGAGGATGCCTGCGACCGCAACACACTGGCGTGGCTGCGCAAGTTCGGCCAGCAGCGCATGAACTTCGGTGCCTTGTGCACCGGCAGTCACGTGCTCGCCCGCGCCGGCCTGCTCGACGGCTACCGCTGCACCATCCACTGGGAGAACATTGCCGGCATGCGCGAGGCCTTCCCCCGCGTGGTGGTCTCCTACGAGCTGTTCGAGATCGACCGTGATCGCTTCACCAGCGCCGGTGGTACCGCGCCACTGGACATGATGCTGAACCTGATCACCCGGCAGGTCGGCGCCGATCAGGCGACCGCAATCTCGGAGTCGTTCGCCTGCGAGCGCATCCGCGGCCGGCACGACCGTCAACGCATCCCCCTGCAACTGCGTCTCGGCACGAGCCAGCCGAAGCTGATCGAGACCGTTTCCATCATGGAATCGAACATCGAGGAACCGATCAGCCTCGACGAGCTCGCGCGCCATGTCGGCGTCTCGCGGCGCCAGCTCGAGCGGCTGTTCCAGAAGCACCTCAACTGCGTTCCGACCCGCTATTATCTCGAATTGCGGCTGATGCGGGCGCGTCAGCTCTTGCTGCAGACCTCGATCTCCATCGTCGACGTTGCCTTTGCCTGCGGCTTCGTCTCGGCACCCCACTTCTCCAAGTGCTACCGCGACTACTTCGGCATTCCGCCGCGCGAGGAACGCCGCCTGCGAGGCGCACGTCCGGAAGACAGCGCCGTCCAGGCCGGCCTCGAGCCGGAACTGCCGAAAACCGGCGCCCGCGGCATTGGCACACCGAAGAAGAAGGACACCGAGCCGGCGGGTGGAAGCGAGCTGGAGGAAGACCCCGCCGAACCGACCGCCCTCAGCGCCGCCGGACGCGAGTGACTCCATGCGGATGAATACAATCTCTCGCAGAGGCGCAGAGCACGCAGAGAAGAAGCAGGAAAAGCATCGTCGGAAGACGTGAAGTCCTGCATGGGCTCACCTGTGGCGAAAATGCACCTGCGCACCGCTCATTTCCGGCAGAAGTCCTTCATTCTTGACTCTGCGTGCTCCGCGCCTCTGCGAGAACCCGTCCCTTCCCTTGCGGGCTTCGCGCCCTTGCAGGACGGCGGATCACGCTGAACGAACGGGCGGGAGGAAAGCTCACCCCCGCCGGCGGCGTCGGCGGCGGCCACTGCTTTCCGAGGCAGCGTTGTCGGCGCGGGCGGAGTGATCGACTTCCGGCAGCTTCACCCTCTTCGCCAGGTTGGTGAACGTCGCGGTCTTGTGGGGGATCGCCATGGCATCGACGAAGTGCTCCTGGAAGCGCGGCTCGATCGCCGTTTCGACCTTCTCGATCGAGCGAATCACCTGCTCCAGCTCGTGTCGTGCCTTGCGGTCCAGCAGCGCGATGCGGGCACCGACACCGGCGGCATTGCCGGCCGAGGAAACGTTGTCCAGATCGCAGTCGGGAATCAGTCCCAGCACCATTGCATAGGTGACATCGATGTGGTTGCCGAACGCCCCCGCGAGGCGGATGCGATCGATCTTCTCCACGTGCATCCGGTCCATCAGCAGCCGGATCCCGGCATACAGGGCACCCTTGGCGAGCTGGATTGCACGCACGTCGTTCTGCGTGACGCGAATGGTGCTCTCGCCACGATGGAGGATGTAGGACCAGGTCCGGCCTTCTCCCACGACGCGGTCGCTGCGCTCGGCCATGCGTCCGTCAACCACGCCGTCCTGATTGATGATCCGGGCGAGGTACATCTCGGCGATCACCTCGATGATGCCGGAGCCGCAGATGCCGGTGACGCCGACATCGGCGACGGCCTCCTCGAAGCCGGCCTCGCTCGACCACAGGTCACAGCCGATGACCTTGAAGCGCGGTTCCAGCGTTTCGGGATCGATGCGCACCCGCTCGATGGCACCGCTGGCGGCACGCTGGCCCGAGGAGATCTGCGCCCCCTCGAACGCGGGCCCGGTCGGGCTGGAACAGGCCATCAAATGCTTGCGATTGCCGAGCACGATCTCGGCATTGGTTCCAACATCGACCAGCAGGGTCATCTCGTCGCGCAGGTAGGGTTTCTCGGACAGCACCACGCCCGCCGTGTCGGCACCCACGTGGCCGGCAATACAGGGCAGCACGTAGGCACGCGCGTTGGGGTGTACCTGCAGATCGAGCTCCGATGTCCTCAGGGTAAGCCCCTGGTCCGTGGTCAGCGCGAACGGCGCGCCGCCCAGCTCGACCGGATTGATGCCGAGCAGCAGGTGGTGCATCACCGGATTGCCGACGAAGGTCAGCTCGAGGATGTCGGCCGCCTCGATCCCGGCCTGGGAACAAACCTCGGTGACCAGGTCGTTCAGCGCCTCGCGCACGACCCGGGTGAGCTCCTTCTCGCCGCCGGGATTCATCATGACGTAGGAGACCCGGCTCATCAGATCCTCGCCGAACCGGATCTGCGGGTTCATCAGGCCGGCCGAGGCGACCACCTCGCCCGTCCACAGCTCGCACAAGTGCGCGGCGACGGTGGTCGAGCCGATATCGATCGCCACCCCGTAGACGCGATCGTGAAAACCCGGCCAGACGGCGATCAGATCGCGCTCGTCGTGAACCGCGACCGAGACCGCCCAGTTCTCCTTGCGCAGGGCCGGTTGCAGTTCCTGCAGCACGCCCAGGTCGCAACGCTCGATGTGGTCCAGCCGCCATTCGAACTCGAGTGCCTCCAGCAGCCGCTGCAGGTCCCCCGACGGATCGTGCATGGAGGGTTCCTGCACCTCGGTGTAATAGACCCGCACGACCGGATCGAGCTCGATGTCGTACGAGCCCGGGTCCTTGCGCACGATCTGCTTGTGGACCTGGCTGTCGG
>CAYZHJ010000161.1:0-5534 GCA_964478305.1 uncultured Ectothiorhodospiraceae bacterium | reverse complement strand
AGGGCGCTTCCCGGAAGAAGGCCGCTTCGAAGAAGAAGGGCGCTTCCCGGAAGAAAGCCGCTTCGAGGAAGAAGGGCGCTTCCCGCAAGAAGGCCGCTTCGAAAAAGAAGGGGGCCGCACGCAAGAAGGCTGCGGGCAAGAGAAGGGCCCGGCGCTAGGCCCGGCCGCCTGCAGTCAACGCAGTATCGAGGGGACGGTCTTCGGACCGTCCCCTCTTTCGTTGAGGCGGCCTCACCTTCCCGTGGGCTCGACTGCCCTGCCGAGCGAATCGGGGGCACGCACCCTGCGGCAATCCAATGCCGGTACCTGTAGGCCGGAACGCGAGCGAAGCGAGCTTTCCGGCGTCCCGGCCAGGCCAGGAAACCGCTCGATGGCCGCATGCTGATAGACTGGAACCGGTGCGGACATGATCCGGGTGACAATGACCGAAACGGAGCTCCGGGAACAGGACCGGCAGAGCATCGATGCGTTCCTCGACGCGTTGTGGATGGAACGCGGCCTGCGGGCGAACACCCTCGAAGCCTACGGCTCCGATCTGCGCGGCCTCGCCCGCTGGCTGGCGCGGCGCGGACGGAATCTGGCCGGCGCGGAGCGGGCGGATCTGCAGGCCTATCTGGCCGACCGCGTCTCGGCGGGCCTGCGCATGCGCAGCATCCGCCGCCTGCTGACCTCGCTCAAGCGCTTCTACCGTTTCCAGGTACGTTCCGGCCGTCTGGCCGAGGATCCCAGCGCACGCATCGATACCCCGAAGATCGGCCGGCCGTTGCCCGACAGCCTGTCGGAAGACCAGATCGAGGCCCTGTTCGCCTCGCCCGACACGGATACCGCCCGCGGCCTGCGCGATCGGGCCATGCTGGAACTGATGTATGCCTGCGGCCTGCGGGTCAGCGAACTGGTCAACCTGTCGGCGGCATCGCTGAACCGCAGCCACGGCGTGTTGCGGATCACCGGCAAGGGCGGTCGTGAACGACTGATTCCGGTGGGACAGCAGGCGCTCGACTGGATCGAACGCTACCTGGTGGAATCGCGGCCGCGGTTGCTCGAACGCAAGGGTGCCTGCGATGCCCTGTTCGTCACCGAACGCGGCGGAGCAATGACACGCCAGGCGTTCTGGCATCTGGTCAAGCGTCATGCGCGCGTGGTCGGTATCGAGCAGCCGCTCTCGCCGCATACCCTGCGCCATGCCTTTGCCACGCACCTGCTGAACCACGGAGCCGATCTGCGGGCGGTGCAGATGCTGCTGGGACACAGCGACCTGTCCACCACCCAGATCTACACCCATGTCGCGCGGGCCCGATTGCACGAGGTGCACGGAGCCCATCACCCACGAGGTTGAACGATTCCGCGCTCCGGTGGTCGGACAGGCGGAACCACCGATCGACGAGACAACCATGTATCCGGTTTCCGCGCATAGACTCGTGTCCGAGTCCGGATCGCGATTCCGGGCCAGGGGAAAACCATGATTCATTACCGATTCATTGCCGCGGCCTGCGCCCTGCTGGCGCTGGCTTCGCTGTCCGCCGTCCGCGCGGACGACGGCGCCATCGAGGCATTGCGGGCGCACATCGAGGAGATCGATCCGGAGTTCGAGATCGACGAGATCCGTGAAACGCCGGTCGACGACCTCTATGAAGTCATCTCCGGCGTCAACGTGTTCTACATGACCGGCAGCGGTGATTACCTGCTGCGCGGCCAGTTGATCGACCTCGAGAACGATCGCAACATGACGGCCGAGCGGCGGAGGGAACTGGTACATCGCGTGGTGGACGCGCTCGGCGAGGACAGCATGCTGGTGTACCCGCCGAGGAACGGTCCGGCGGAGCACACGATCACGGTATTCACCGACACCACCTGCCCGTATTGCCAGCAGCTCCATCGCGGCCTGATGGAAATGATCGAGCAGTATCCGGTGAAGGTGCGCTACCTGATGTTCCCGCGTGCCGGCCTGCAGGCGAAATCGGCCGATACCCTGGAGAACGTCTGGTGCGCGGCCGACCCGCGACAGGCGATGACCGATGCCAAGGCGGGCCGCAGCGTGCCCGGCCGCGACTCGGACTGCGAGACGCCGATCGAGGAACACTACCGGGTTGCACGCCAGATCAACGTGAGCGGCACGCCCTACCTGCTGATCGACGACAACGGCCCGATCATTCCCGGCCACCGCGAGAACGAGGAGTTGCTGCGGATAATGGGCCTGCAGCCTCTCTCGGATGGTTGACGGGTTTCCGTCGCTCACCCGTCGGAGCGGCCTTGCCCGCGAATCGGTCCTGAATGGGCCCTGCCTCGTTCATTCGCGGCCGGGGCTGCTCCAGCAGGGCCGCAGGTTGGGCCGACGCAGGAGGCCCAGCAGGCGGCATCCGGATCCATGTTGGGCCTCCTGCGTCGGCCCAACCTACGCACTCGTCCCCTTGCCCTCGCCGTGCTCCTGCTCCACCGCCTCGCCGGCGGCGGTGAACAGCAGCAGCGTGCGCACCGAGCATCCCGGCCACAACACCTGCACGCCGGCGGCATAACGCCTCATCTGTTCCTCGTATTCGCCGGCCAGTGCATCCAGCCGTTCCGGTTCGGCATCGGCGTGGGTCTTGTAGTCGATCACGGTAACGCGATCGCCGGCCTTCACCAGCCGGTCGATCGTGCCCGTCACCAGCCGTCCGTCGCCGTCGCGGCAGGTGATGTCCACCTCGTTCCAGGCCCGGTCGAAATGCGCCGGATCGAACAGTTCGCGGAAGCGTTCGGCCGACACCACAGCACGGGCCTCGTCGTGCCAGGCCTGCAACCGCGCCTCGTCGATCGCGATCTCCGCGTCGGCATACCGGGCCGCCAACTCGATCTCCTGCCCGCGGCCGAGCCGCTCGAGCATGCGGTGGATCGCCGTGCCACGCGCGCGAGCGAGCCGGGCCTCCGTGCTGCCGTCCTCGAAGCCCGCGCTGTCGCTCGGCCGGAGGAACGACTCGGCCGCGGGCAGCGCCGCCGGCAGTTCGTCGGCATCCGCCGGCACTGTCGCTGCTTCCGCATGCACGGCGGCCGGCTCCATGGCCGGTTCGTTGCCGAACACGCGCCGGCCGTCGCCGTGTTCTTCCAGTGTGCCGGCGAGCGCCTGCACGAGCGTGCCGTACCAGGTGCGCTCGTCCTCGAGCTCGGCGCGGTCCTGCTTCCTGCCGGCGGTCGCGCTCAGGATCAGCATGTGCCGGGCGCGTGTCAGCGCGACGTACAGCAGGTTGGCTTGCTCGCGCTGCTCGGCTTCCTGCTCGCTTTCGGCCAGCGTGCGCAGGACCGCGTCGCGCCGGCTCGACGAGGGCAGGGGCACGATGCGCCGCGGTATCGCCGCCTCCGGCGGCCACTCGACCAGTGCGCGGAAGTGACCGCTGTTGCCGGCCGTGGCGGCGCTGTCGGCGATGCAGACCACGGGCGCCTCCAGCCCCTTGGCGGCATGAATGGTCAGTATTCGCACGCGCGCCGGTCCCGCCGCCGGCGGCTCGTCGGGCGCGTCGCGGATGCCGTCGCGCAGGTCGCGCAGATGCGCCAGGAAATGGGTCAGGCTGGGATAGCGGCCCGAGTCGATTTCCAGCGCCAGCTCCAGGAAGCGATCGAGGTTGGCGGTCGCACGCGCGCGCAGATGCTCCGGGACCGCGGCCCGGTAGCGCGGCACCAGCTCGCTGTCGGCGTAGATGCGATCGAGCAGGTCGTGGATCGGCAGGCGGCCGGCCGACTCGCGCCATTGCGGCAGCCATTGCGCCGCCAGTGCCAGCGGTTCGCTCACGTCGACGTTCGTCGCCAGGTATTGCAACCGCTCGTACCAGTTCGGCCCTTCGGTGCATTCAGCGAGCGCAATCAGGTCCTCGTCGCCGGCCGAGAACAGCGGCGAGCGCAGCACGTGCGCGAGGTCGAGATCGGAGAACGGCGCCAGCAGCACCTGCAGCAGCGCCTCGAGATCGCGCACCTCGAGGCTGTCGAGGAGGGTGCCGCGCTCGCTGCCGATGAACGGGATGCCGCGGTCGCGCAACGCGCGCTCGTAATGCGCCACATGGGTGCGCTTGCGCACCAGCACGATGATGTCGCCCCAGTCGAGCGGTCGGGTCGCGTCGCCGTCGGCGATCGTCGTGCCCCCATCGACCAGTGCCTGCAGGCGATCGGCGATCTGCAGTCCTTCCCGGTGGAAGCGCTCGTCCACCGTGACCGGCGTCGCCTCGGTCAGCGGATCGCGCAGTTCGCCGCGCGGTTGCGGGACCTCTTCCTCCGGCGGTTCCAGTACCGGCAGCAGTTCGACCCGGCCCCACTGGTCACCGCGATGGGTTTCGTGATGCTCGATCCCGCCGAGCGCATCGCCGGCGGCAGTGGTCGAGAACACGTGGTTGACCGTGTCGATGATCGCCTGCGCCGAACGGCGCGACTCGTGCAGGCCGACCGCGACCGCGTCCAGGTTGTCACCGAGCCAGGCGGATGCCTGCTTCTGCAGGCGCGGATCGGCCCGGCGGAAGCGGTAGATCGACTGCTTCGGATCGCCCACCAGGAACACGCTGCGATGACGGTCGTCGCCCATGCCGGCGGCCAGCTCGTCGAGCAGCGGTCGCAGCAACTGCCACTGGCTCGGGTTGGTGTCCTGGAACTCGTCCACCAGCAAATGATCGATGCGCGCGTCGAGCTTGTACTGCACCCACTCGGCCTGGTCGGCCTCGTTCAGCAGTCGCCAGGCGCGCCACTCGAGGTCGGTGAAGTCGAGCAGCCGCTGGTCCAGCTTGATGCGCTGGAAGGCGTCCAGCATGGCCGCGCCGGCGGCGAACCAGGCGCGGCCCATGGCGAGGTTGTCGCGGCGCTGATACGCATCGAGTGCCTGTTGCAGGGCGAGGGCGACCGTCTCGTGATCCGCGACGAAGGCCTCGGCACGCGCCTGGCCGACCTTGTTGACGAGCGCGTTGTTCCCCACGCGTCCCTGCTGGATGGGCAGGCCGTCGGACTTCTTCAGGAACGCCGGTGCGAGATGCCGGATCGCGGCATGCGTGGCGTCCATCGAGAGCGCTTCATCGATCAGGGGGTATTGCTTGCGGTCGTTGGCGCCGCCGCGTTCCGCCAGCACATCGCGGACACGCGTGATGGCGTCGTGATGTTCGGCGAGGAATGACGCTGCCGGATCGTGATTCTCGTCCACGTCCAGCAGCTCGCGCAGCGATTCGCTCGCGAACGCGACCGGATCCTCCCGGCCGCCGGTCCAGGCCCACCAGTCGGCCCGACGCGCGAGCAGGGAACGCAGCGCTTCCTTCGTGCTCTCCAGGTCATTGAAGTATTCGAACAAGATGTCCAGTGCATGCGCCTCGATCCCCTCGGGCGCGGCCGAGGCCTGCGCGCACAGCGCGTCCCAGGCGCTCTCGATCAGCAGCCCCTCGACCTCGGTCAGCTCGAATCCGGGCGGCACATCGGCCTCCATCGGGAAGCGCGACAGCAGTTCCTGGCAGAAGGCGTGGAAGGTGGTGATGCGCGGCCCGCGCGGGGCCATCAGGAGTGTTTCATAGAGGCGGCGCGCGCGTTCGCGCGTGTCG
>CAYZHJ010000160.1:0-5584 GCA_964478305.1 uncultured Ectothiorhodospiraceae bacterium | reverse complement strand
AGCACGGCCAGGTCGGCGGCGGTCTCGGTGATGCGCACGCCGCCGACCACGTTGACGTACACGTCCTGGTCGAACATGGCGATGCCGGCATGGCGATGCAGGGCGGCCAGCAGCATCGACAGCCGGTTCTGTTCCAGTCCCAGCGTCACGCGCCGCGGGTTCGACAGCGGGCTGGCGTCGACCAGCGCCTGCACTTCCACCAGCAGCGGCCGCGTGCCCTCGCGCGTGACCATGATGACGCTGCCCGCGACCGGCTCGTCGTGGCGCGACAGGAAGATCGCCGACGGGTTGGCGACCGGCTTCAGGCCCTGGTCGCTCATGGCGAACACGCCCAGCTCGTTGACCGCGCCAAAGCGGTTCTTCACCGCGCGCACCATGCGCCAGCGGCTGGAGCCGTCGCCCTCGAAATAGAGCACCGTGTCCACCATGTGCTCCAGCACTCGCGGGCCGGCGAGCGTGCCTTCCTTGGTGACGTGGCCCACCAGGAACAGCGCCACGCCCTGCTCCTTGGCGTAGCGCACCAGCCGCGCGGCGCTCTCGCGCACCTGGGCCACGCCGCCGGGCGCGGAGGCGACTTCCTCGCTGGACATGGTCTGGATCGAGTCGATCACCATGACCTGCGGCTGCTCCGCCGCGGCGGCGGCGAGGATGCGTTCGACGCCGGTGTCGGCCAGCAGGCGCACGTCGCTCGATTCGACACCCAGGCGGCGTGCGCGCAGCGAGACCTGCGACAGCGACTCCTCGCCGCTGACGTAGAGCACGCGCGGCCCCTCCGCCATGGCGGCGAGCATCTGCAGCAGCAGGGTCGACTTGCCGATGCCGGGATCGCCGCCGAGCAGCGTGACCGAGCCCTCGACCAGGCCGCCGCCGAGCACGCGGTCGAGTTCGTCGATACCGGTCGATTGCCGTGTCTCCTCGTCGGTACCGACTTCGGACAGGCCCCAGGTTCTCGGCGCCGGCCCGCCGCGCGTACGGCCCGACGGTACGGCCGACGGTGTCGCCTCGACGAGCGTGTTCCAGGCGCCGCAGTCGGGGCACTGGCCGGCCCACTTGGGGCTTTCGCCGCCGCAGGCCTCGCAGCGATAGACCGCCCGTGCACGCTTCGCCATCAGTCGTCTCCCCCTTCTTCCCGTGCCTGCAGCGGGATGTCGGCGGGGCCGGGCGTGCGCTCGTCGTGGCGCTCCAGGCGCTGATGGATCCGGACCGAGCGAATGCCGTTCTCCCGGGTCTGGAGCACCTCGACCGGATGACCGGCGACCAGGAAGGTCGTGCCCGGTTCCGGGATCAGCTCCATGTGTTCCAGGATCAGGCCGTTCAGGGTCTTGGCCGTCACGGTCCGGATGTCCCAGCCGAACAGGCGGGCGAGATCGCGCAGGTGAGTGCTGCCGGCGCAGATGTAACTGCCGTCGCTCTGCGGATGGATGTCGCGGCTGGCCGGGATGCGATCGGTGGTGAATTCGCCGACGATCTCCTCGAGGATGTCCTCCAGCGTGACCAGTCCGAGGATGTCGCCGTATTCGTCCACCACCAGGCCGATGCGCCGCCGGTGGCGCTGGAAGTTGACCAGTTGCCGCGTCAGCGGCGTGCCCTCGGGCACGAAATACGACTCGCGCAGGAAGCCCAGCAGGTCGTCCCGGTCGAGGTCGCGCAGGTCGTACCCGATCAGGTCGCGCAGGAACAGAAAGCCGATCACCTGGTCGATGTTCTCGCGGTACACCGGCAGCCGGCTGTTCGAGGCGTGCGTGATCTGGTAGCGCACGTCGTCCCACTCCTCGTCGAGATCGATGCCCTGGATCTCGCTGCGCGGGATCATGATGTCGTTGACCGAGACCTTCTCCAGGTCGAGCACGTTGACCAGCATTTCCTGGTGGGTCTTCGGGATCAGCGTGCCCGCCTCGTTGACCACCGATCGCAGCTCCTCGGCACTCAGACTGTCGCCCGAGCCGCGCCGCGGACGGATGCCGAACACGTACAGCACCGCGTTCGACAGCAGGTTCACCCCCCAGACCACCGGGTAGAGCAGGCGCAGCAGCGGCGTGTAGATGTAGGAAGCCGGCATCGCGACCGCTTCCGGATGCAGCGCCGCGAAGGTCTTGGGCGCGACCTCGGAGAAGATCAGGATCAGCACGGTGAGCACGATCGCCGCCAGGCCCAGGGCCGACTCGTCCCACAGCCGCAGCGCGATCAGGGTCGCCAGCATGGAGGCGAGCACGTTGACGAAGTTGTTGCCGAGCAGGATCAGGCCGATCAGGCGGTCCGGACGATCCAGCAGGCGCAGCGCCAGTCGCGAACCGCGGTGCCCCTCGCGCGCACGATGCCGGGCGCGGTAGCGGTTCAGCGTCATCAGCGCGGTCTCCGAGCCGGAGAAGCACGCTGACAGGAACAGCAGCGCGATCAGCGCGCCGACCAGGACGCTTAGCGGAATCTCTTGCAAGGTCGAACCGTGTGCATCGGTTGTGAAGGTCTTCCGGGGATGGTGCGGGAGCGCGTCAGGTGCGTGCCAGGATCAGTTCGAGCACGAACTTCGAGCCGAAGTATGCCAGCACCAGCAGCGCGATGCCGCCCAGCGTGAACCGGACCGCGGTGGGGCCACGCCAGCCGGCGATGTAGTGACCGGCGAGCAGCACGCCGAACACGGCCCAGGCGACGATCGACAGGACCGTCTTGTGCACCAGGTGCTGCGCGAACATGTCTTCCAGGAACACGAAGCCGCTGATCAGTGCCACCGTCAGCAGCACGAAACCGATCGCGATCATTCGGAACAGCAGCGATTCCATCAGGTACAGCGGCGGCAGGGCGCGCAGCACGCCTCCCGCCTGGTGCTCGTGCAGCAGCCGCTGCTGCAGGCCCAGCAGCAGTGCCTGCATCGCCGCCAGGCTCAGCACGGCGTAGGCGCAGATCGATACCAGGATGTGGAATTCGAGATGGCTGCTGCTCGTGGACACGGTGGGCGCGGTCGGCGTACCGCCGAGGATCAGGGCCGCCAGCACGGCCAGCGCCGCGATCGGCAGCAGACCGAGGCCGAGATTGGCCACCGGCTCGCGCAGCGTCAGCAACAGGAGCAGCACCACGATGACCCAGGCAGCGAGCGAGAGCGCACGGAAGAAACCGAGATCGAGACCGCCGGGCACGAGCACCCCGTGGTAGAGCGTGATCGCGTGCAGCAGCGCGGCCGCGAGCATCAGGGCCAGCGCCCGCCGTGACCGTGACCGTGTGGCGGAGCGCAGCCCGTTCGCGAGCTCCAGGGTCGCGCCGAGGTAGAACAGGATGGCCAGCGATCCGGCGATGATTGGCAGCATGTGACGCGTCGACTCGTGGAGACTCGGCCGGCGGGATGGCGCGATGATGACACAGTGCCGTCCGCGCATGAAGCGCGCTCGCGGGCGGAATCGCCCGTCGGTCCAGGCCGACAGTCCGTAGGTCCGGACTGACGGAAATTGACTGTCAGCGCCGATTGCGGTGTCAAGAGTGGCCGCGCGAGACTCGTCCCTGCCCGTACACGAGCGGGTGCTTCGGCAAGACGGAAAAGTCCGGAAACCACAGGGAGAATGAAGATGATTCGTCAATGGATTTGCAGTATCGCCCTTCTGATCGCCTCCACCGCCACGCTGGCTGCCGGCCAGGTCAACATCAACACGGCTTCGGCCGGGATGCTGGCCGAGCAGCTCGACGGCATCGGTCCGGCGCGGGCCGAGGCGATCGTCGAATACCGCGAGCAGAACGGCGATTTCCCGAGCGTGGCCTCACTGGCCAACGTCTCGGGCATCGGCGAGGCAACGCTGGAAAGCAACCGTGACCGCCTCACCGTGGGCAACCCCGAGTAACTCCCGCAACTCCCCCCGTGGCACGGGCGGGCACGCTTCGGCGTGCTCGCCCGTTTTTTATTGGAGGAACCACAGATGAACACGGATGAACACAGATGCTGCCGCCCGGCTGCCGCGGGCGTGTCGGAGCTGCGCTGATGGCGAGGCGGTTTGGTAAAGGCCAGACCGGGAACCGCGAATGAACACGAATGAACACGTAATGTTGTTGCCGGCGGAAACGCTTTTGCAGCTTCGCTGTCAGGTTTTCGTGACCCATGACCTTGAGATGATTCAGTTCGTGTCAGCGCAGCTCCGACATCCGCTCGGCATATGTTGTGTCACATTTGTGTTCATTCGCGGTTCCCATTTCCAGTCTGTCTGCCAGCAGCCAGCTAATAGCGCAGCTCCGACACGGCCTCACGGACGAGCGGCAGCATCTGTGTCCATCTGTGTTCATCTGTGGTTCTTCAAGCCAGCGAACCGTAGAGAATCAGGCAGATCGCCACGGCCCCCGCGACGCCGGCGGCGTCGGCCATGAGGGCGCAGGGGAGGGCGTGGCGGACGCGGCGGACGGAGACGGCGCCGAAGTAGACGGCCATCACGTAGAACGTCGTCTCGGTCGATCCCTGGATGGTGCTGACGAGATAGCCCGTGTAGCTGTCGGGCCCCACCGCCGGGTCGTTGATGATGGAGGCGAGGATGCCGTAGGCGCCCGAGCCGGACAGCGGCCGCAGGAACGCCATCGGCAGTGCCTCGGCCGGCAGGCCGAGGGGACCGGTGAGAGCGCCGAGCGGCAGGATCAGCAGTTCCATCGCGCCGGATTCGCGGAACATGCCGACCGCGACCAGGATCGCCACCAGGTAGGGAATGATGCGTACCGCCACGTTGAAGCCGTCGCGCGCGCCCTCGACGAACGACTCGTAGACCGCCACGCGTCGCGCGGCGCCGAAGCCGAGCAGCGCCACCATCAGGCCCGGAATGATCCAGGGCGCGATGACATTGCCGTAGTAGACGGTCAGCGGCACCAGTGCCACCACGCATGCCAGCGCAAGCGCCGATACCCAGCCGGGATAGGCCTCACCGGATTCGCCGGGCAGTGGTGTCTCGAGACGTTCCGCATCCGGTTCGCTGCCGCCGGCCTCCGATGGCGCATCCGGCGGCGGCGTCACGAAGTACTTCTGCAGCAGCTTGCAGCTCGTGATCGCGACCGTGGTCGAGCAGATGGTCGCGACCAGCGTGGTCGGCACGATGCCGGCCGGATCGCTCGAGCCGGCGGCGGCGCGGAGAGCGATCACGCCGGTCGGCAGCAGCGTCACCGCCGAGGTGTTGATCGCCATGAACAGCGCCATGGCGTTGGTCGCCGTGCCCTTGTGCGGGTTGAGCGTGTCCAGCTCCTGCATCGCGCGGATGCCGAACGGCGTGGCCGCGTTGCCCAGGCCCATCACGTTGGCCGACAGGTTCATGATGATCGCGCCCATCGCCGGGTGCTCGGCCGGCACTTCCGGGAACAGGCGCACCATCAGTGGCCGCAGCAGCCGCGCGATGATGCGCAGCAGTCCGCCGGCCTCGGCCACCTTCATCAGGCCCAGGAACAGGCCCATCACGCCGATCAGTCCGATCGCCAGCATCACCGCACTCTCGGCGGTGTCGACCATGCCCAGGCCCAGCACCTCCATCGGCGACTGTGCCTCGGGATCGTCCGCCGGCGGCGTCCAGCCAAGCTGGCGCCAGGCCGCGACGAGAAAGGCGATACCGACGATGGCGAGGAAGACGATGTTCAT
>CAYZHJ010000159.1:0-5648 GCA_964478305.1 uncultured Ectothiorhodospiraceae bacterium | reverse complement strand
CTGGTCCAGCTGCGGCCGGGCTTCGCGCCGATGCAGTACAACACCGCGCTCGGTGTGCTGTTGCTGGCGGCGGCCTCGGTCCTGCTCGGGGTCGGTCGCGAGCGGGTCGCCATCGCTCCGGCCGCCGCCGCGGCGCTGCTCGGCGTCGTTTCCGGGAGCCAGTATCTCACCGGTGTCGACTTCGGCATCGACCGCTGGTTCATGGACCCGTGGCCGACGACTGCGACCTCGCGCCCGGGGCGGATGGCGCCGAACACGGCGCTGGCGCTGGTGCTGCTGGGCACCGCGGTCGTACTCGCCGGCATGCGCGGGCACGGTGTGTGGCAGACGCTTGTGGCGGGCACGCTCGCCGGGATCGCGGCCGGGTTCGCGCTGATCGCGCTGTTCGGCTACGCCACGGGCATCGAGTCGGCCTACGGCTGGGCGTACTGGACCGGCATGGGCGTACCGACCGCGCTCGCGACCTCCCTGCTCGGTGCCGGCCTGTTCGCGCTGCTGCTGGCGGAGGGCCTGCACGAGCGGGGGACTTTCGCGCTGCGCCTGGAGGTCCCAGTCGCCGTCGTCCTGATGGTGCTGTTGATCATGCTGACCCAGTCACTGTGGGTGGAAGAGCGCAAGGATATCCGGGCAGTCGTCAGGAGCGAGGCCCGGGCATTGCGGAGCGAGGCCACGGGGCGCGTGAACGACATCCTGGCGGCACTTGCCCGGATGGCCGATCGCCGGGAGCTGCGTGCGGGGATTCCGCGCGGCGAGTGGGAGGCAGACGCGCGCAACTACGTCCGGGATCACCCCGCCATCTACGCGATCGCAAGGGCCGATGCGGACGCGGTCGTGCGCTGGGTGGTGCCCCTCGCCGGCAACGAGGCTGCGATCGGCCTCGAGCTCGCCGGCGAGCCGCGCCGAGCCGCGGCAGTCGAGCGGGCGCGCGCGCAGGATGTGCCGGCGATCTCCCGCGCCGTCGAGCTGGCGTCCGGCGGCAAGGGCTTCATTGTCGTGGTGCCATTGTTCTACAACGGCGTGTTCCGGGGCTATATCAACGGCGCGTTCCGTTTCGACGGCCTGTTCGGGAGCGTGCAGGAGGGCACCGCCTTGCGGGCCGGATACGGCTACGCCGTATACGACGGCAGCGAACGCGTCTTCATCTGGGGCTCCGAGCCGGAGCCGGTGTCGCGAGGATTGCAGGTCGAGCAGACGCTGAGCTTCGGTGACACGTCCTGGCGCATGCAGGTCTGGCCCTCGCCACAGCGGCTCGCGGCCCTGCAGTCGCCACTGCCGGAGGCGACCCTGGCCGGCGGCATGGTTCTCGTAGTGCTGTCAATACTGAGCCTGCACGGGTTCCACATGACTTACCGGCGAACCGTCCAGGCTGAGCGCGCCAACGCCGAACTGGAGCGGGAGATCAACCAGCGCCGCCAGGCCGAGCGCGACCTGGCCGCCGCCCGCGCGCGCCTGAACAACATCCTCGAGGCCGCAGGCGAGGGTATCTTCGGGCTCGATACCGAGGGCAGGACGACCTTTGCCAACCCGTCGGCCTGCCGCATGACCGGCTGGCCGGTCGAGGAAATGATCGGCCGTGGCCAGCACGACCTGATCCATCACACCCGAGCTGACGGGACCGACTATCCGCGCGAGCAATGCCCGATCTACGCCGCGTTCAACGACGGGCAGACACATCAGGTCGAGGACGAGGTGTTCTGGCGCCGCGACGGCGAGCCGTTTCCGGTCGAATACGTCAGCACGCCGCTGCGCGACGAGGCCGGAAACGTCACCGGTGCGGTCGTGGTGTTCCGCGACGTCACCGAGCGCCGCGACCGGGAAGAGGCGCTGCGCCAACGCACGGCCGAGCTGGCCGTCGCCAACCAGGAACTCGAGGGTTTCGCCTACTCGGTCTCGCACGACCTGCGGGCGCCGCTGCGCAGCATGGACGGCTTCAGCCAGGCGCTGTTCGAGGACTTCGGCAACCGCCTCGACGGTGACGCGCGCGATTACCTGGGGCGCATCCGCAACGCCAGCCGGCGCATGGAGCGGCTGATCGACGGGATTCTCGCGATCTCGCGCGTCAGCCGGGCGGAACTGGAATACGAGCACGTGGACCTGTCGGCGCTCGCCGAGGACACGGTGGCGGGGCTGCGCGATCTGGACCCCGATCGCCAGGTCGCGGTGGACATCGAGCCCGGTCTCGTGGTCGAGGGCGACCCGCGGCTGCTTCGTGCCGTGCTCGAGAACCTGATCGGCAATGCCTGGAAGTTCACCGTCGGGGCGGAATCGGCGCGGATCGAGGTCGGCCGCGAGCGGATCGGCGGCGTGACGGCCTACTACGTGCGCGACAACGGTGCCGGCTTCGATCCGCGATACGTGCACAAGCTGTTCCACCCGTTCCAGCGACTGCACTCCGACAGCGAATTCGAGGGCACGGGCATCGGGCTCGCCACGGTCGCGCGCGTGATCCACCGCCACGGCGGCAGCGTCCGGGCCGACGGCCGGCCCGGCGCGGGCGCGACGATCCATTTCAGTTTCGAACCCATCGGAGATGACTCATGAACAAGGTTCCACCGGTCCTGCTCGTCGAGGACAACGCCGACGACGAGGCCCTGATGCTGCGATCGCTGAAAAAGATCAATGTCGCCAACGACGTCGTGGCCGCACGCGACGGCGCGGAGGCAATGGACCAGCTGTTCGGTACCGGCGAGTTCGCCGATCGCGGTCCGCTGCGGCCCACCGTGGTACTGCTCGACCTGAAGCTGCCCAAAGTGGACGGGCTCGAAGTGCTCGAGGCGATTCGCAATGACGAAGCGACCCGCAGACTGCCGGTGGTCGTGCTGACGTCGTCCGACGAGCAGGAGGACATGCTGCGGTCCTACGACCTCGCCGCCAACAGTTACGTGCGCAAGCCGGTCGATTTTGGCCACTTCTCCGAGGTGGCCGGTCAGGTCGGCATCTACTGGCTGATGGTCAACGAGCCGCCGCCCGGCTCCGAGACATGATCCGGAGCCCATTGGCATGGCTGAGCCGGCTACACCGCTGAAGACCCTGCTGCTCGAGGACGACGAGAACGACGCGAAGCTCGTCGTGCGCTGGCTCGAGAACGACGGGTACGCCCTCGACTGGCGCGTAGTGCACACCGAAGAGATGCTGCGCCGCGTGCTGGACGACTGGACGCCGGACATCGTGCTCTCGGACCACTCGATGCCGGACCTGGACTCGGCGCGGGGCATCGAGGTCCTGCGCCAGCGCGACATCGAGGCGCCGGTCGTGCTGGTCTCGGGCATGATCGGCGAGGAGGCCGCCGTCGAGGTCATGCGCCAGGGAGCGAGCGATTTCGTCTCCAAGTTCAACCCTGCCCGTCTCGCACCGGCCGTCAGGCGGGCGCTGGAGGCAAATCGACTGCGGCTCGAGAACGAGCGCACCGCGCGGGCGCTGCAGGAGAGCGAGGCCCGCTATCGCCACCTGTTCGACCATGCGCTGCACGGCGTTGTCCTGCTGATGGACCAGCACTTCGTGGACTGCAACGTGGCTGCTGCCGATGTCTTCGGTTATGCAACTGACGAACTGATTGGCATGACGCCACTCGAGCTGTCGCCCGAATATCAACCGGACGGGTGGCGCTCCGTGGACAAGGCCCGGAAAATGATCCGGGCCGCCCTGGCGGGCGAGCGGCAGGCGTTTGAATGGTTGCACGTGGCCCGCGACGGTAGCGATCTGCTGACCGAAGTTCACCTGGCCCCGCTCGAGAACGTCCGCCACGCCAACCTGCATGCGATCGTGCGCGACATCACGGAGCAACGCGCACTGGAACGGCGCCAGCGCGAGCAGTATGCGATCCTCTCGGGCATCTCCGAGGGTGCGAGCGACGTGATATTCGTCAAGGACGTCGAGGGTCGCTTCATTCATGTCAACTCGGCCGGCGCGAGTTTCATGCAGCGGGAAATCGATGAGATCCTCGGGCGGACGGATGACGAGTTGATCCAGCCAGCGGACGCACGGCGGATCCGGCAAGATGACCGGCGCACGCTGGAAAGCGGCGAGACGACCCGCATCGAGGAAACGGTACAGTCCGGTGGGGAGACACGCTTTCTGCAGACCACCAAGGGCGTTTGCAGGGACGCCGGCGGCCAGCCGTTGGGAGTATTCGGCATCGCACGCGACGTGACCGAGCAGCGCCGGCTTGAGGCCGAACGGCAGAAGCTGTCGCGCGCGCTGGAGCAGGCGGGCGACGCAGTGGTCGTTACCGACCGCGAACGCCGGATCGAGTATGTCAACCCGGCATTCGAGCGCATCACCGGCTACGCCGCCGCCGCGGTCATCGGCCAGACGCCGGGCATCCTGCGCTCCGGCAAGACCGACCCCGAGGTCAAGGCGCGCTTCGAGACCGCGCTCGCCGCGGGCGAACGATTCCAGGGCGTATTCGTCAACCGGCGCCGCAACGGCGAGCTCTACTACGCGGACATGAGCACCGCACCGGTACGTGACGACACCGGCGCCGTCACGCACTACATCGCCACGCACTCCGACGTGACCGAGAAACTGCGTATCGAGCGGGAACTCGAACGCCTGACGCACTACGATCCGGTCACGGGCCTGGGCAATCGCGCCCTGCTGCGGGACCGGCTCGAGCAGCTGCTGTCCCGGCTCGATGCAGGAGCTTCCCGGATCGCGGTGATGCACATCGATCTGGATGGCTTCGGCAAGGTCAACGAGAGTTTCGGCCAGGCCGGCGGAGACCGGGTGCTTCAGACCGTCGGCCAGCGGCTTGCGCAAATGGGGGGCGCGAATGTCTCGGTGGGCTGCACCGGCGGGGACAACTTCGTCGTGCTGGTCTGGCTGACCGGGCCGGACGACCGCGCCGAGCACGTGGTGGAGCGCCTCCAGGTCGGGGTCGCCGAGCCGATTCCGGTCGAGGAACGGGAAATTCGCCTCACCGCCAGCATCGGAGTGGCGTTCGCGCCGGAGGATTCCACCGTCGCGGAGCAGTTGCTGCAGGGTGCCGAGGCGGCGCTGCACCGGGCCAAGGAGGCGGGCAGCGAGCAGGTTGCCTTCTATGCACGCGGCATGACCCACGAGGCGAAGCACTGGGTAGAGACCCACGCGGACCTGCGGCGTGCGCTGGAACGGGAGCAGTTCCGGCTGGAGTACCAGCCGAAGGTATGCCTCGAAGGCGGCCGGATCGAGGGGGCGGAGGCGCTGTTGCGCTGGGAGCACCCCGAGCGCGGTCGGATCCCGCCGGACCAGTTCGTGCCGCTGCTGGAGAAGACCGGCCTGATCGTCCCGGTCGGCGAGTGGGTGATGCGCGAGGCCTGCAGCCAGGTGAATGCCTGGCTTGGTGACCGGGGCGAGAAGAGCGCAGACGCCACGGGACTGCGGGTATCGGTGAACCTGTCGTTCGGGCAGTTCCGGCAGCGCGATCTCACCGAGGCCGTGCGCGCGGTCCTGGACGACACCGGCACCGATCCCGCGGCGCTGGAACTGGAACTGACCGAGAGCTCGCTGGCCCGCGATCCCGACGCCGCATCGAACTCCCTTCATGCATTGCGCGATCTGGGCGTGACCATCGCGCTCGACGACTTCGGCAAGGGCTATTCGTCGCTGACCTAC
Organism: uncultured Ectothiorhodospiraceae bacterium; assembly: GCA_964478305.1. Lineage (GTDB taxonomy): Bacteria > Pseudomonadota > Gammaproteobacteria > XJ16 > Halofilaceae > Halofilum. The sequence goes on along the minus strand of CAYZHJ010000159.1, from coordinate 56 downwards.
CTGCGCCGGTTCCCGATCGACGTGCTCAAGATCGACCGGGAGTTCATCAACTGGGT
>CAYZHJ010000158.1:0-5659 GCA_964478305.1 uncultured Ectothiorhodospiraceae bacterium | reverse complement strand
GCATGTTCACAAGGGTTTGCAGTACACTCGCCACCGGCGCGTGCTCCGGATCGATACGGCAACGGCGGACGGCAGCGGGCCCGCACAAGGCGCTCAGTCTAATGCAACCATGCAGGACTGTCGCCCGTGCCCGGCCCGATCCCCCGCTGGCGACGACATCATGCGATTTCCCGGTCGACGACCACTCCGATTTCCCCGGCGCGAGCACAATCGCTTCGAGCTTCTGCCCCAGGGTGTCCACTATCTGCCGGCAATGCTCGAGGCGATCGACTCGGCCCGTTCGGAGATTGCGCTGGAGTTCTACTGGATCGCCACCGGCGGGGTCTCGAACCGCTTCATTCGGGCACTGGCGGCGGCAGCCGAACGCGGCGTCCGGGTGCGGGTGCTGATCGACGACTACGGCAGCAGCGACCTCGACACCATCGATCGGCGGCGGCTGACCGGCAGCGGTGTCGCCCTCGGCCGCTACAATCCGCTGCGACTGCGCCTCGGCTGGGGCAACCTGGTGCGCGATCATCGCAAGCTGCTGCTGGTCGACGACCGGTTCGCCTTCGTCGGCGGTACCGGCCTCAGCGACGAGTTCGACGGCGCGGCGGGCTGGCGCGAGAACATGCTGCGAATCGAGGGTGAGTGCGTCGCGGACTGGTGGCGCCTGTTTCACCAGGTCTGGGCGCGCTGCTCGGCCGTCCCCTGCCCGCAGCCGGTGGCACGACCGGCGGGCGCGACGCCGGGACGGGTACTGGCGGGCGGCGCCGGCCCCTGGCGCGACGAGATTCTCGCCGAGGCATACGGCGACATCCGGCGTGCACGCGACCGGGTCTGGCTCGCCACCCCCTACTTCCTGCCGCCGGTGAGACTGCGCCGCATGCTGGCACGGGCCCGGCGGCACGGTTGCGACGTGCGCCTGCTGCTGCCGGACCCGGAGCATTGCGACGTGCCGGCAGTCCAGAGCGCGGGCCGGCGCTACTACGACTGGCTGCTGCGTCGCGGCGTGCGGGTATTCGAGTACCACCACCGCATCCTGCACCAGAAGGTCCTGCTGGCCGACACGCACGTCATGCTCGGCTCATGCAATTTCGACCGCTGGGGCCAGCGCTGGAACCTGGAGGCGAACCAGGCGGCCGAATCCAGGGACCTTGCCGCCCGCGTGCAGGCGATGCTGGCGGACGATTTCACCCATTGCCGCGAAATCACCCCCACCGAGCGCGAACACATGACGCTCCGGGAGCGACTCAGGGAACGCTTCTGGGGATGGCTCGACGGCATCGCCGCGCGCGCCACCCAGCGCCGGCAGATGCGCCTGGAACGGAAATCGCGCGAGTCGATGGAGCGGGACCGGTGAGCTCGGGCCGCCTCCCGGCCGTATCGGTCACTCCGGAATGATCACCGCGGCCGGGCGCGGAAGCCGCACGGCCGCGGCGTTGCCTTTTGCCGGACGACCCCGCAGACTGCGCGCGGACCGGCCTCCGGGCCACTGGCACACGGGATGGATGCATGTATCAGCCGGGCCAACCGACGCCGATGTCACAGCGCTTCCGCGGCTTCCTGCCGGTGGTGGTGGACGTCGAAACGGGTGGTTTCAACGCGCGTACCGACGCGTTGCTGGAGATAGCCGCCGTGGTCGTCGGCATGGACGAGGACGGCAGACTGGAGCCCGGTGAACCGGTCTCGACCCACGTCATCCCGTTCGAGGGCGCCAATCTCGACCCGAAGTCTCTGGAGGTCAACGGCATCGACCCCTGGCATCCCCTGCGCGCCGCCCGCAACGAGCACGATGCCCTCGCCTACATCTTCAAGCCGATCCGCCAGGCGGTGCGCGACGCGGAATGCACGCGCGCGGTACTGGTGGGCCACAACGCGGCCTTCGACCTGAACTTCCTCAATGCCGCGGTCGAGCGCAGCGGCATTCGTCGCAATCCGTTCCACCCGTTCTCGTTCCTGGACACGGTCTCGCTGGGTGCGCTGGCCTACGGCCAGACAGTGCTGGCACGGGCGGCGGCGGCCGCCGGACTGGAATGGGATGCTGCCGAGGCGCATTCCGCCGTGTACGATACCGTCATGACCGCGCGGCTGTTCTGCCGGGTGGTCAACGAATGGGAACGCCTGCACGCGTCCCGCGAATCCGCAAGCAGCTGAGGCCAGCATGACACCGCCGATCGACGATCTGGGTAGAGAGGCCCTCGGGATCGTCCTGTTCGACGACAGTCACACGGGACGGTTGTATTTCCTCCGCGCACTCGAACGCAGCGGCTTTCACGACGTGCGAGTCGCGGAATCGGTGGACGAAGTACTGTCGCTGCTTGCCGAACGTCCCGCCGATGTCGTCATCGCCGACTGGCTCACCCCCGGTTCGTCGAGTCTCGAAATGACCCACCAGATCCGCAATCTCGACGAGGAGCTCGGGCGCTACACGGCGATCATCCTGACAACCATGCGCGAGGGCATGGGCACGCTGGTCGAGGCGCTGCGCCAGGGCGTCAACGACTTCCTGCACAAGCCCTTCGCCGAGGAGGAACTGGTCGCGCGGGTATTCGCCGCCACCAGTTTCGCCCGCGCGCAGAACATGCTGTTCGAGACCGGGAACACGCTCGCGCGCGAACGGTATGCCCGCGTCGAGAGCTGGTCTACCGACTCCGTCACCGGTCTCGGCAGCGAGGATTACTTCGAGGCCCAGCTCACCACCCACCTGATGGAGGTGTCGATGCGTGGCGGTGCGGTCTGCTGCGTACTGATCGATGTCGAGGGACCGGGGCGGGAGAACACGCTCGATGAGACCGAGGCGCTGCAGCGAATCGGCCGCCGACTGATCCGCGCGATGCGACCGATGGACGCCGTCTGCCGGCTCGACGGCTGGCGTTTCGGCCTGGTGATGTCGGCCCCCACGGCCGAGGGCATGCAGCAGGCGGTACTGGCGCGGCTCGAGCGCGAGGTCGCCGGCAGGCCGCTGCCCGGCGGCGAGGACGACATGCACCTCGTCCTGCACATGGGCCATACGCTCTGGGAAGGTCCGGGGACACCGCTCGCCCCGAGCGAACTGATCCGCCGCGCCGAGCGCAGCCTGGAGAAGAACCGCGAACAGGGCTGATTCCGTCCGCCACCTCCCGCCTCACGGCAGGCGGAATCACCCATCCCGGATCAGGACGTTCAGGACGTGGCGGGGTCGGTCGCCTGCTCGATCATGCGCCGCAGCTCGCCCTGCTCGGCCAGTTGCAGGGTGATGTCACAGCCGCCGATCAGCTCGCCGTCGATGTAGACCTGCGGGAATGTCGGCCAGTCGGAGTAGGCGGGCAGGGCCTGGCGGATATCGGGCTCGGCCAGCACGTTGACCCAGGCGAAGGGACGCCGGCACTGCTTGATGGCCTCGGCGGTCCGCGCCGAGAAACCGCACATCGGCTGCTCGGGCGAACCCTTCATGAAGATCACGACCGGCTGCGACTCGATGTGCTGGCGAATGCGTTCCTGAACGTCCACGGCGGCTGCCTCTGCAATTCGGTATCGGGGAAAGGGCCTGCAAGTGCAGGCCTGATCATGGTAGCAGCAGATACGGCTGCGGGGCCATGGGCTTTTTGCATTCACTCCGCCGGATCGTATAATCAGCGGCTTGTTGCGGCCGCGGTGACGCGGCCGTTTTTCGTTTGCCGACCGGCCCTTGCGGAGGGGCAGATCCGGATGACCGATGCACTGATGGCGACCTACAACCGGCTGCCGGTCACGCTGGTACGCGGCGAGGGCGCGCGGGTATGGGATGCCGAGGGGCGCGAGTACCTCGACGCGCTGGCGGGCATCGCCGTGTGCGGGCTCGGCCACGCCCATCCGGACGTGACGGCCGCGGTCGCCGAGCAGGCGGCAACGCTGGTGCACTGTTCCAACAACTACCGCATCCCCGCCCAGGAAGCACTGGGCGAGCGCCTCGCCGGCCTGAGCGCTCACGAACGCGCATTCTTCTGCAATTCCGGCGCCGAGGCGAACGAGGCGGCGCTCAAGATCGCCCGGCGTCACGGCCACGAGCGCGGCATCGACGAACCGACGATCGTCGTCTGCGAGGGCGCCTTCCACGGCCGCACACTGGCCACCCTGACCGCCACCGGCAATCGCCGCATCCAGGCCGGTTTCGAACCGCTGGTGCAGGGATTCGTGCGGGTGCCGTACGGCGACCTGGAAGCGGTCGAGCGGGTCGCCCGCAACCGCGCGAACGTGGTCGCGGTACTGGTCGAGCCGATCCAGGGCGAGGGCGGCATCCGCGTGCCGCCGGCGGACTACCTGGCCGGGCTGCGGACCCTGTGCGACCGCAATGAGTGGCTGCTGATGCTGGACGAGATCCAGACCGGCATCGGCCGCACCGGCGCCTGGTTCGCCCAGGAGCACGCCGGCATCACCGCCGATGTCACCACCGTGGCCAAGGCGCTGGGCAACGGCGTGCCGATCGGCGCCTGCCTGGCGCGCGGACCCGCGGCGGAGATCCTGATCCCCGGCAGCCACGGCACCACCTTCGGCGGCAACCCGCTGGCCTGCCGGGCCGGCCTGGCCGTGCTCGACGTGATCGAGCGTGACGGGCTGGTCGGGCGCGCGGGCGAGCTCGGCGATCGCATGCTGGACGGCTTCCGGGCACGCCTCGAGGGCCGGGCCGGTGTCCGCGCGATCCGCGGCCGCGGCCTGATGCTCGGCATCGAGCTGGACCGGGACTGCGGCGAGCTGGTGCGCCGCGCCCTGGACGCGGGCCTGCTGATCAATGTGACCGCGGGCAGTGTCATCCGCCTGCTGCCGCCGCTGGTGATCGACGACGCCCAGGCGGACGCCATCGTCGACGGCGTCTCCGCCCTGGTCGAGGCATTCCTCGCCGAACGCGAGACCGCTTCCGCATGAACGTGCGTCACTTCCTCGCGCTGGACGATCTGGCCACGGACGAAATCCGCGGCCTGCTCGCACGCGCGGGCGAACTGGCCGCCATGCAGCGCGCCGGCGAACGCCACACGCCGCTGATCGGACGCGTGCTGGCCATGATCTTCGAGAAGTCCTCGACGCGTACCCGCCTGTCGTTCGAGGCCGGCATGGCGCAGCTCGGCGGCAGCGCGATCTTCCTGTCGCCGCGCGATACCCAGCTCGGCCGCGGCGAGCCGCTGGAGGACACGGCCCGCGTGGTGACCCGCATGGTCGACGCGGTGATGATCCGCACCGGCGCGCACGAGAACGTCGAACGCTTTGCCGCCGTCTCGCCGGTTCCCGTGATCAACGGCCTGACCGATCGCTGCCACCCGTGCCAGTTGCTGGCCGACCTGCAGACCTGGTACGAGCTGCGCGGCGATTTCGCCGGCCGCACCGCCGCCTGGGTCGGCGACGGCAACAACATGTGCCACTCCTGGATCAACGCCGCGCGGCTGCTCGGCTTTTCCCTGCGCATCGCCTGTCCCGCCGACTTCCGGCCCGACGCCGGCATTCTCGCCGCCGCCGGCGAGCGGGCGGCGATCGTCGACGATCCGCGCGCGGCCGTCGAGGGCGCCGACCTCGTCGTCACCGACGTCTGGGCCAGCATGGGTCAGGAGGACGAACAGGCGTCGCGGCGGGAGGCCTTCAGCGGCTACTGCGTGGACGCGGCGCTGATGGCGCTGGCGGCGGACGACGCCCTGTTCATGCACTGCCTGCCGGCCCACCGCGGCGAGGA
>CAYZHJ010000157.1:0-5763 GCA_964478305.1 uncultured Ectothiorhodospiraceae bacterium | reverse complement strand
CGGCCTTCAACGACCTCGAAACCGCTTCAGCAGATCCCCGTACGCATCGATCCGCCGGTCGCGCAGGAAGGGCCAGATGCGGCGGAGTTGTTCGCCGCGGCCGAGGTCGATGTCGGCGATCAGGGTTTCGGGCTCGTTGCCGGCCCGGGCCAGGATCTCGCCCTGGGGGCCGCAGGCGAAGCTGCGGCCCCAGAAGTGGTTTTCGCCTTCGACGCCTGCGCGGTTGCAGGCGATCAGCGGCAGGTTGTTGGCGATGGCGTGACCGCGCTGGACGGTGATCCAGGCGTCGAGCTGGCGCTGCTGTTCGCCGTCGTCGTCGTTAGGGTCGAAGCCGATGGCGGTGGGATAGAGCAGCAGCTCGGCGCCGGCCAGCGCCATCAGTCTCGCGGCCTCGGGGAACCACTGATCCCAGCAGACCAGCAGGCCGAGGCGGCCGACACTGGTGTCGATCGGCTCGAAGCCGGTGTCGCCGGGGCTGAAGTAGAACTTCTCGGAGTAGCCGGGATCGTCGGGGATGTGCGCCTTGCGATAGCGCCCCGCCTCGCTGCCGTCGCGTTCGAACACGATGGCGGTATTGTGATACACGCCCGCCGTGCGCCGCTCGAACACCGAGCCGACCAGCACCACGCCGAACTCGCGTGTCCAGGTGGCCAGCTGCTCCGTGGTCGGGCCGGGAATGGGTTCGGCCAGATCGAAGGCCGCCGTGTCCTCGCGCACGCAGAAGTAGAGGCTGCCGTGCAGCTCCTGCAGAAGCACCAGCGAGGCCCCCGCCCGCGCCGCCTCCTCGATGCCGGCGCGGCTGCGCGCCAGGTTCTCATCGCGGTCTGTCGTGCAGGCGTGCTGGGCCAGTGCGACTTTCAATGACTTAGCCATGATTCGAGTAGATAGAGTTCAAACTTGAGCCATATCGAAAGTTCATGCAAACCGTAGGTTGGACCGACGCAGGAGGCCCAACAACAACCAGAAAAGAACCGCGAATGAACGCGAATAAGTCCGCTGCCTGCGATAACGTATCAGAGCTTCGCTGATACCAGAGAACCGACAGCGAAGCTCCGACATGCTTGCCGACGGCATTGATTCCATTCGCGTTTATTCGCGGTTCCTGTTGATAATCGTTGGGCCTCCTGCGTCGGCCCAACCTACGACTCTGGGCACTTTCCTCTTTCACATCAGCGCCAGGTCCTGCAACGTGCCCTGCGGGAAATGCATGGTGAGGCAGTGCGGGCCGCCGGCCTGGGTCACGAAGGTGCGGCTCGGTACCGGCACGATGGTACGCCCGGGGAAACGTTCCTGCAGCCGCTCGACCGCGACGCCGTCGTTGGCATCCGCGTAGGCGGGAACCAGCACGGCGTCGTTGACGATGACGAAATTGGCGTAGGTCGCGGGACAGGGGAAGCCGCGCTCGTCGGTGAACGGGGCCGGATTCGGCAGCGGCACCAGCTCGCAGGGACGGCCGTCGGCGGTGCGCAGCTCGGTGAGCTGTTCGTGCAGTGTTGCCAGTGTCGCGGCCGCCGGGTCGTCGGCCGAATGTGGTGTCGCATGCACGATGGTGTCGATATCGGTAAAACGCGCGAGCGTGTCGATGTGGCCGTCGGTATCGTCGCCGGGGACGGGCTCGACATCGAGCCAGAGCATGCGCTCGATGCCGAAATGGCGCCGGAAGCGAGCCTCGGCATCTTCCCGGTCCAGCTCGCGATTGCGAACGGGGTCGAGCACGGTGCGGCGGTTAACCAGCAGCGTGCCGGCACCGTCGGTCTCGATGGCGCCGCCCTCGAGAACGAAGTCGCCGTGCTCGCGGCCGAGCGTGGCGAACCCGGGATTGTCGAGCAGGTTGCCGGCGAACGCGGCATCGCGCTCGCTGCGGTACTTGCCGCCCCAGCCGTCGAAGGCGAAGTCGATGCACAACGGGTGTTCGTCATCGAACACGGTGATCGGCGCGATGTCCCGCGCCCAGGTATCGTCGCTGGGTGCGAGCGCGGTGGTGAAGGCCGCGCGCGGGCAGCCCAGGTCCTGCATGTGCTCGATGGCGCGCCGGCGGGTGACCTGATCGTGGCAGGCGATCACCAGCGGCTCGAAGCGACAGACGGCGAGGGCGAGGGCGCCGAAGGCGGCCTCGGCCACCTCGCGCCGGGCAGCCCAGTCGCTGTCGGCATGCGGCCAGATCAGCAGCAGCGCATCCTGCGGCGCCCATTCGGCCGGCAATACGCGGGGCATCGGGAGAAGGAGATTACTGGCTGCGGTCGTCGTCGTGCTTGACCGAATGCAGCACGCGGTCGTGCTCGAAGTAGACCGTGAAGCGTTCGTATACCCAGCTCGAGATCGGCGGATCACCGACGGCGGGGACCTGCCGCTCGGGCTCGCCCAGGCGCTCGCGCACCGAGGCCTTGGTGGTACCGCGTGGGGGCATCGTGGGCAGCTTCTGCACGATCTCCGCCGGATTGAGCTGGCCCGGATCGGGATCGACGATCTCCTCTTCCGCCGGCGCGGCAAGCGGGGCCAGCAGGATCAGCAGCGGCAGAAAGCGCAAGTTCCGCATTGCATTGTTCCGGTAAGCGGATGATTCCGCAGGGATACGGAGCGGATACTAGCACCGCCGGATCGGATTTCCCAAGATGGAATCGGAGATGTCGCCTGCCTGCCGGATCCGCTCGCCGGTTGTGGACAAGGCACGGGGACCACCGAAGACACCGAAGGAAAGCGCAGCGGGGCATCCGGGAACGGGCCATGAAACGAGCCAACGGTTGTGTCTGCTGCGGACACCCCCCTGCAGGACGCCGCCGACACGCTGAAGGCGCGAATGTGACTCGGTTCACACAGTCGCCCGATCCTCCTTGCGGACAGCATCGGCCTCGATTACACAGGGCACCCGGAGACAGGGAAGCTCGGTGCAGGACCCCCCCCCGCTGCCCGACCGACCCGGTCAATGATTCCACGGGCAGGCGCCACGGGGCGTCGACGGACCACGTGCAAGGAGCCGCAGGGAATGTCGTCAGGGACATCATCGTTCGACAATGCCTTAAACCACTCACCTCGCTCGCGCCACCGCCGCTCCCGCACCCCCGTTCCGCGGCTCGTCACTTGCGCGCTGCTCATGCTCCCCGTGTTTTTCTCCCCTGCCGGTGCCGACGGCTTCATCATCAGGGGCACGGTCAGCAACGACCCGTGGATCCCCGCCCTGGACGGTGCGGCGCAGGCCGACCGGCCGCGCGTAAGGTTCGAGCATCGATGCTATGACAGATTCGGTGGCGACAACATTCCATGCGAGATGACATTCGAGTTCCGCGGGCTGCGAACACCGCTGGATTCCTCGACCGGCGGCGGAGACGCGGCGCTCAACTCCGGCGGGCATCAGCACGATTTCGAAACCCACCCGATGCGGTTCATCGCGGAGGACGTGGAGGTCGCCCGGCTCAATGACATGGAGATCGACAACATTGTCAGAGACGGTGAGCCCGTCACGGTCATCACGGGTACGACGCCCCTGACGGTGGATGGTGAGGACCGTCATGCGATGGTGTCGCTGCCCATGCCGGAAGCAGCGGGCCGTGTCGAGGTCGACGTGGAGCTGCGCACGCCATTTCGTTTCAATGGCTCTTCATGGTTCTGCGCATCCCGGTGTTTCGACGAGAGGACGCACAAGTACAACTACAACGCGCAAGCGGCGGTCCGGGGCCTCGTCGAGATACCGGATAGCGATCTCTACGACAAGGTCCGATCACCCGAGCCCGAGCACCCGAACGGGTTTAACGTGCAGCCCGGCATCCCGGTGGCTCTTGTCGCCCTCGCTCGTCGAGTCCAACGGAAAACCGGAAGGAAGCTGAGTTTCAACGACGGAAGCCTCATCACGGGCGGCATATTCGACTTTGACAACTCGTTCGTAAACGCCGGTGGCGAGTCAGTGCCCTGGGAGCCCTGGACACCGCCCCACAAGACGCATCGACGCGGTCTCGATCTGGATCTCAATCAGGCGGGCGACATTAGCTGCCAGATTCAGGCTAACGGGGAACTCGACCCAGTATTCAAGATTTTCCGGGATCGGCTCCCGCTATTTCGAGGCAAGGTCAACTCGATGGTGCACTGTTGTGCGAATCCGGCGGGCGACGTCACATCGATTTCGCCGCCGACAAGTTCCTGTAGAGCTGCGCGAAGGAGGGTGCGAAATGAGCGGGATGCACATGATCGGCAATAGACTGGTCGTTCTCGCGGCCTGCATGGCATTCGCTATGCCCGTGTGGGCATTGACAGTCGAAGAATACGAGCAGGCGATTTTCAGCGGCGCCGAGGTTCGAGTGTCGCTGCGCAACGGCTCCGACAGCACCGATCGGCAGCCCACCCATGTCTATGAATACACGCTCATCAACGGATCCGGGAACACGCTCGCTCTCTCGGGAATCCAGATCGAATCACTGGAGCCTGCGGAGGGGCTTCGGGGAGATGTGACGGAACTCACTATCGACGCGGGCGCCGTGGTCGAGACATTCGACGAGGCGATTCAAGCGTTTGAGATTGAGTCATTGCGGGGTTTCCCGGAAGACAAACAGATTACTTTGCTTGGTACGGAGATGCCGGAAGGTTGGGGAAGCTTGTTTACGCGGGACGGGGCCCTGGACATCTCGCCGGCTGTGAGAACCCAGTACGTCCAACCAGGCGGTAGCAAGTCCGGGCTGATTGTCCGATCCCGGTACCCGGTACTGCCGAAACTGCGCCGGGCAGTCATTGAACCGGTGTTCCTCGTGCCGGTCGAGGATGCGGAGGATCCGGACGAGGCCGAGCGTGCACGGGTCGGCCGGGTGCGCGAGCGACTTGTGCAGGAGCGGTGGACCCTGGCTCCGATGGGCGGCGTCACGCCCCTGTCGCAGCAGCACATGCGGCGCGTCGTGAGCGATGTCCAGCAGATGGAGGAACTGGGCTGGCTGGATGGAGCTGACGCCGAGCCGCACCCGGTAACGCAGCGACTGGAACAGGCGTATGCCGCGCTGCTCGAGGAACGCCTTGCCGACTTCGAATCGGTGGTGGACGAGCTGGATGCCGGCATCCGGAACGGCGAGTACACGTTCCGGCGATCCGAGGTTGCCGATTATCTGCGGGCGCACCTGGTCGAGCTGCAGGAGATCGAGGAGCCGCCGGAGCCGGTGGATGCCGAAGCGGTGGTCAGCTCCGCGACCGCCACTGGCTCGCTGGATGCGCCCACGGAGTTCCTGCTGGCCGTGCGCGACGGGAACAGTGGGCGATTGCCGGGCCGCTCCTGTTCCCGCATCCCGGCATCGCTCGTTGATCCTCACGATCCGACAGCGAAGCTCCGCCGGCGTATCCGTCGTCGGGCGACAGCATCTGTGTTCATCCGTGGTACTTCCTGATTGCGATACCCCGTCCCTCTTTTCCCGCCCGGGGCAGACAGTTGCTCGGCTCCTGTGGTCTAATCCCGCGCCATGTTCCGTCCGCTTCCCTTCTGGCTGGGTCTGCGCTACACCGCGGCGAAGCGGCGGAATCACTTCATTTCGTTCATTTCCTTCATCTCCATCCTCGGCATCCTGGTCGGCGTGACCGCGCTGATCACCGTGCTGTCGGTGATGAACGGCTTCGAGAAGGAACTGCGGGAGCGGATCCTGGGCGTGGCCGCGCACGCGACCGTCGTCCGGCTCGGCGAGCCGATGCAGGACTGGTCGCAAGTGGCCGACACGGCGGCGGAGCACGACGAGGTCCGGGGAACCGCGCCCTATGTCGAGGCGCAGGTCATGCTGGTCAGCGGCCAGCGCGTCACCG
>CAYZHJ010000156.1:0-5804 GCA_964478305.1 uncultured Ectothiorhodospiraceae bacterium | reverse complement strand
GATTGTTCATTCGCGAGCGCATGTTCCGGGTCGCGCGCCGCCTGCCACTGGTCGTGGTGTCGCCGCAGGCATGGTTCCCGGGCCAGGGTCTGATCCGGCGTTTGCGCCCGCACTTCCGCCCGCCGGCACCGAGCTTCGAGATCCAGGATGGTGTCGAGATCCACCGTCCGCGTTTTCTTTCGCTTCCGGGCGTGTGCAAGTGGGCCGACGGCTGGTTCATGGCACTCGGAGCGCGCCGGACGGTGGACCGTCTTCACGCGCGCTTCGGCGTGGACCTGATCGACGCGCATTTCCTCTATCCCGACGGCTACGCGGCAACCCGTCTGGCGCACCGACTGGGGCTGCCGTGCTCGGTCACGCTGCGCGGTACCGAGGTGCGCATGGCGAATGAGCCTCGATTGCGGCCGCGTCTCGCACGCGCGGCCGCGGACGCGACCCGGCTGTTCGCCGTGGCCGGCTCGCTGGCACGCATCGCCGAGCAGCTCGGCGCCTCGCCGGACAAGGTGCAGGTAATCGGCAATGGCGTCGACTCGAATCGTTTCCGTCCGCACGCCCGTGCCGACGCCCGGCGCGCGCTGGACCTGCCGCCCGATGTACCGGTACTCGTGTCGGTCGGGACCCTGGTCGAGCGCAAGGGCTTTCACCGGGTCATCGATTGCCTTCCTTCGCTGCGGCACCGATTCCCCGGGCTGCATTACCTGGTCGTCGGCGGCGCCGGCCCGGAGGGCGACTGGAGCGAACGGCTGCACGCGCAGGTCCGGCAGCTCGGTCTCGAGGACGGCGTCCGTTTCCTCGGTCATCGCAGCCCTGACGAGCTCGCGGGCATTCTCTCCGCGGCCGACGTGTTCGTCCTGGCCACGCGCAACGAGGGTTGGGCCAACGTCTTTCTCGAGGCAATGGCATGCGGCCTGCCTGTCGTGACCACGGATGTCGGCGGCAACAGCGAAGTTGTCTGCGATCCCGGTCTCGGGCGGGTCGTCCCCTGGGACGACCCGGAGAAGCTGGAGGCGGCGCTGACCGATGCACTGACAACCGACTGGGATCGGGATTTCATCCGCAACCACGCCGTGGACAATGACTGGGAAAGACGGATCGACACGCTCATCCAGGCGATCGGTGAACTGACGACGTCCCGGCCGGGTCCGGCGTTCGACCGCTGTACGAGCGACGGGGAGGCGACTTGAACGCGGGGTCATCCGGCGAACGGCACCGGCAGGGGATGCAGCGGGGTCCGCTTCGGGGCGGCCGGCATGCGTCCATGGACGAACCACGACCGGCGGACGCGGAGGCGGTTGCCGCATTTCGAGCACGGGGAGATCGCCCAGCGGTCGAGCAATTGGCACAACAGGCTTCCGAGGCGCTGGGATGGTCCGGTACGGCAAACCTGGGCAGCTACGAGATACACAGGCATCCCTACTCGGAAACCCTGCGCTTGCAGATCATGGCCGGTTCTTCCGAGCGGGTCGTGTGGGTCAAGCTCCCGCGAATCAGACCGGACAACGCCGACTTCGTGGCCGACCGAATCCATGCCGAATACCGCATCCTCGAGAAACTCGATGCGCACTTCCGAGATCGACGGGATCTCAACGTGGTCAGGCCGGTGGCGGTTCTCGATACGCCGCTCGCCCTGATAACGGAAGAAGCGCCCGGCAGTACCTTGCAGAAGACCCTGGTCAGGGGTGGCCGCTTTCCCGCCGTTCTGTGGCGAACGACGAGGCTGCTGCAATTGTCACGGCTCTGCGGCGAATGGCTGCGTCGCTTCCATGAAACGACCCTGAGCCGGAATGACGAAGCGAAATGGGATGACACACGTGCATACTGCGAACATCGCCTGGAGCTTCTCGTCGGCGAGTCTGCAAGCGGAGTCGATTCGCGGCTGGCAGAGCGTATTCGAAACAGGCTCGTTGCCTGTATCGACGAGGCACGCCGGATCCCGAACACCATCGCCGGCCGGCACAATGATTTCGCCGGGCACAACATCATCGTTTCGAAGGATGGTGGCATATCGGTGCTGGATTTCTCCATGTTCGACCATGATTCCGTTGCCTTCGATTATTTCAGTTTCATCCACAAGCTGGAGATGTTGCCGCATGATCCGGTCATCCCGACCGCGCTCGGCGACAGGCTCATTGCGGCCTTCGTCCAGGGCTACGGAGAAACACCTCCGGATGTCGAGTCATTGAAGGACATCGTTTACTGTCGGCTGAATCTTGCGAAGCTCCTCACGCTGGTTTCGAGGACGCCCGGAAATCCTCTGCTCCGTCGTTACAGCGAACGCCTGGAACGTGTCCATCTGGAATGGCTGCAGCAATTCGCGAACACGCGGGGATCCTGACCACGATCCGCCGGCCTGATGGACGGGAGGTTGTATTGCCCACCACGATGACGACTCATGACGGCGGCCGGGTTCGCCCGCCCGATGACGACTCCGGATCGATGCCATGAGTGGCCTGGGAGTGAAGGTCGCCGGGGGCGCGGCCTGGATGCTGGGATTCCGCTTCCTGCAGCGCTTCATCGGCCTGCTGAGCACGGTCATACTGGCGCGGCTGCTCATACCCGAGGACTTCGGCATCGTGGCGATGGCGATGACCGTCTACGCCCTGGTCGAAATGCTGGGCGAGTTCGGCTTCGACATCGCCCTCATCCAGAAGCAGCAGGCGGACCGAAGGCATTACGACACCGCATGGACGTTCAATGTCATCTACCGCTCGCTGGGCGCGCTTGCGCTGGCGGCGGCGTCTCCGTTCATCGCCGCGGCCTTTGATGAACCGCGGCTGGAAGCGGTCATGTACGTGATCGCCCTGGTCGCCTTCGTCCAGGGTCTCGAGAATATCGGCATCGTCGCGTTCCGCAAGGAACTCCGATTCAACCTGGAGTTCAACTTCCGGATAGCGAAGAAAGTGATTGCCTTCGTTGTCACGGTGACGCTCGCATTCGTTTTTCGCAATTACTGGGCACTGGTGCTGGGGATTCTCACTTCCCATCTGGCGTCGACGGTCCTGAGCTATCTCATGCATCCGTATCGGCCGCGTCCGAGTTTCGCCGCCACGAAGGAACTGTTCAACTTCTCCGGCTGGGTGTTTCTCAACAGCCTGGTCCGCTACGCAAAGAGGCGCGGTCCCGACCTGCTGGTGGGCAAGCTCGCCGGATCGGCCGGCCTGGGCGTATACAAGATCGCCTACGAGCTGGCCACACTGCCGACGACCGAGTTGTACGCGCCGATCATGCGGGCCGTCTTCCCCGGCTTCTCGAAGATCTCGCACGACACGGCCCGCCTCGGGAATGCCTACCTTGCGACACAGGCCGTGGTTGCTACCGTGACCCTGCCGGCGGGCATTGCGATCGTGGTACTCGCGGAACCGCTGGTATATCTGCTGCTCGGCACCAAGTGGCTTGCCACGATTCCGCTGATCCAGATAGTCGGTTTCTATGGCGTGACACAGATTCTCCACGGCAATCGTTTCTCGCTGTTCATGGCCCTTGGCCGTCCCTACTGGGTCGCTTTCATGAATCTGCTCCAGGCGGCGATCATCCTGCCGCTGATGGCCTGGTCCCTACTCCAGGGGCATGGCATCGAAATGGCCGCATGGTCGCTCGTGATCGCTTCCCTGGTCACCTTGCCGGTGGGTCTGCTGCTGGTGGCCTGGACAATCGATCTCGCACCTCTTCGATTCCTGGCCATCCAGCTTCGTCCCGCGCTTGCGACCACCGTCATGGCGGGAGTGGTGTGGTTCACGCTGGAGCAGTTGTCCGGTGTTGACGGCCTGATCGATGCGGCGCTGCAGCTCGTCATCGCCGCACCGATCGGATGTCTCGTGTACCTGGCTGTCCTGCTGGGGCTGTGGCGTCTGGCAGGCTGTCCGACGGGAGCGGAAACACGGATACTGGAGATCAGCGGGATCGATCGTCTGTTGCGGAGCGGAATCCACGGCATGCGCCGGGACGACTCCGGGACGCCGTGAACACTGTCCGGAGGCATTGCCGGGGACTCGCCCGGCATCGGCGATGAACAGGTATCGGGGACTGCGGGCAATTCCATGTACAAACTGAAGCTTCCTTTTCAACGTCTGTTGCTGACGGTTGCCCGCTCGGCAAGGCTCATGGAACTCGCGCGTTCGGAGGGGCGGGGAATTCCCGCGGCACATAGGAAGTCGCTGCTCCGCAGGTATGCAGACCTCCTCTACATCGCCCTGCGGTGGGGGGATGTATCGAACTTCTATCATGTGCAGGGTGTCGATCACCGGGACAAGCGAGTGGGGGAAGACTACCTTCCCTACTCGCGCTTCCAGCGGATCCGCAATGCCCGGAATCGACGACGGCCAGGCGAGGCTCCCTACGACTACATTTGCCTGCTGCAGGACAAGGTCCTGTTCTCCCGGTACTTCGATGCCGGCGCGATACCGACTGTCCCGATTGCAGGAGAACTGATGCCCGGCCTGCATGCTCGTTCCCCTACGGGTGCCCCGACGACACTCGAGGACCTGGTCAGCGATCAGGGCGAGCGATCGAGCCTCTTCTGCAAGCCGCGATTCGGCCTTCTGGGAAGAGGCGCGTTCAGGCTCGATATCGATCGCGAGGGCATCGCGATCAACGGAATCCGGTCGAGCGAAGAAGACCTGGAACGCCTCGTCAATGTCCCCTGCATATGCCAGCGGGTCATTACCCAGCACGACACGCTTGCGCGGCTGCATCCCGATTCGATAAACACGTTGAGAATCGTCACGTTCCGTACCCGGGACGGTATCGACGTGTTCCTGAGCGGGCTGCGGATCGGGGGAGCAAACAATGTGACCGACAACAACAACAGCGCCCGGGCCATTGTCAGGGTGAACGAGGAAACGGGCCGGCTGGATCGGACCGGCTACTGGATCGCCGGCGAGTCGATTACCGAGACCGCGGTTCACCGGACGACGAATGTCGAGTTCGACGGGATCACGGTTCCGTATCATTCCGGGTCCGTCGATCTGGTCCGGCGGGCGCATGCGTGGCTGCCGGGCATCTACAGCGTCGGCTGGGATGTGATCCTGACAGCCGACGGCCCGGTACTGCTCGAGGGGAACGACGACTGGTCTCCGATTCTGCCGGCCCTGCTCATGCCGGATTTCCACGAGCGGTTTCTGGCGCGTCACGCCGCGGGAACCGGATCGGTGTCCGCATGAGTCGATCTCCCGCCAGTCACTATCCCTGCAGGGAATTGTCGGCAACAATGCAGTTTGCGAGCGGGGCCACCGGTCTCGCTCGGCTTCTCCGGCGCGGGATCCGCGGTGTCCACGCAGACCGGTCGGAATCGGCGTGAACATCGTTCGAGCGTATCGCCGGGTGACCCTTCGGGGGTCTTCGAGGACAGGACAGGCCCTGGAGCGAGGGACGACAATCCCGGCATGAATACGACACATGTACTGTGGACGGGCGGATGGGATTCCACCTACCGGGTGCTGGAACTGGCACTCGTGAAGGGCGTCCGTGTACAGCCGCACTATCTGGTGGACCCGGACCGGGAATCCTCCGGCAAGGAGCTCGAGGCGATCGAGGCCATTCGATCGGCCGCCATCGAGCGCGGCGGGGTGATCGAGCCCCTGCGTGTTCAGCCGGTCGAGGAGATGACGATTCCGGAGGACGCCGCGGAGAAGCACAGGCAGCTTGCAAACCGGTTTCGTATCGGCCCGCAATACCTCTGGCTGTCCGAATACGCCCGGCAGTCCGGGATCGAGGACCTCGAGCTCTCGGTCCATTACGACGACCGGGCACATTCCGTGTGCGTGCTCCTGCAATCCCTCGAGGATGTCAACGAGGGGCCGACAACA
>CAYZHJ010000155.1:5043-5820 GCA_964478305.1 uncultured Ectothiorhodospiraceae bacterium | reverse complement strand
GCTCCGCCCATTCGAGCACAAGTCGAAAGGGGTATCCATGAACAACACGCTCTACATGTCCGGTGACATCGTCAGTACTTCGCTGTCGGCGGCGGTTGTGGCGACGCTGGCAACGGGCATTCTCTGCGGGCTCGGACTGTCCTGGACCTCGGAACGGTGGCGCGTGCCGGTTTCGCTCTCCTCCATCGCGTTGCTGGCCTCCGCGCTCGTCTACCTGCAGTCGCTCGGCATCTGGCACACCCACGGCGAGCTCAGCGCGGCACCGCGTTATGTCGCCTGGTACACGGCTCATCCCGCCCTCGTGGCCGCTGCGTACTTCTACGCGCGCCAGGCGGGCCGCGTACCGATCGGCGTGTTCTGGCGCTCGGTAGTGGCGGCCATCCTGATGGTGTTCAGCCGTTTCCTCGGCGACGCGGACATATTCGATCCCACCCTGGGGGCGCTTCTGTCGATCGCCTTCTGGCTCTACATTCTTGGCGAACTGTACTTCGGTTACATGAGCGAAGCCGTGCGCAAGGCTTCGCGTCCCATTCGGCTGGGTTATTTCTGGATACGTCTGATCATGACGATTGGCTGGGCGATCTATCCGATCCTTCATTTCGTCGATGTCGTGATTGGAACCGGCCACGTTCCCAGCATTATCGTGCTCTACACGATCGCGGATATTGTCAACCTGATTACCGTTTCCCTGATCTTCCTCTCCGTTGCGGGCGTGGAACGATACTGACCCATCCCCGGCAATCGAGAAACCGGAACTGGAACATGACTACGAGGATC
>CAYZHJ010000155.1:0-5033 GCA_964478305.1 uncultured Ectothiorhodospiraceae bacterium | reverse complement strand
ACTGGCGCAGACGCAATTGCCATTCTCATATTGCTGACGATCGTCATCGCGATCGGTGTGTATCTACTCCACTGGCTCTATCGCCATTCCTCGAAGAATCAGAGCTTCGTGCGAACCGGTGTAGGCGGGGAGAAGGTGGTAATGGGCGGCGGAGCATTCGTGCTCCCGATCATTCACGACATCACCGTCGTGAACATGAATGCCATCCCGATCGAGATCCGGCGTTCCGCAGAGAGTTCCTTGCTTACAAAGAACAAGATGCGAATCGACGTCATTGCGGAATTCGACGTGCGCGTGATACCCACTGAGGAGGGTGTTTCCACGGCGGCTCGAAGTCTCGGCAACCGGACCGATGATCCGGTCGCGCTGCATGAGGTCATCCAGAGCCGTTTCGTGGATGCAATGGCCGCGGTCGCCGCCACGCTGGACATGGAGGATATTCACGCCAATCGCATCGATTACATGAGGCGTGTGACGGAACTCGTCGAAGGTACGCTCGGCAAGAACGGTCTCGAGCTGGAGAATGCGTCGCTGACATCGATGAACCAGTCGGACATCAGTGTATTCGATCCGCGCAATGCCTTTGATGCCGAGGGCTTGACGCAGCTCACCCAGCAGATCGAGGCCGGCCGGCGCCTGCGCAACGACATCGAGAACGAGACGCGCATCGCGATCAAGAGCCGGGATTTCGAGGCAGAACAGCGTGCCCTCGAGATCGATCGTGACCTGGAGTACGCCCGTCTCGAGCACTCACGTGATGTGGAGCGACGCAAGGCGCAGCAGCAGGCGGAAATCGAGGACAATCGTTCGGCTTCGCAAATCAGCATCCACACGGCCCGGTTGAAGGCCGAGCAGGAATCGGAACGCATCCGCATTGAAAAGGATCGTGCGGTCGAGGAAGAGCGCATCAACTCGGAAAGCCAGGTCCGGATTCTCGAAATCCAGCGGCGCCAGGAGAACGAGATGGAAGCGCTCAACACGGACAAGTCCCTGCAGGCGCAGCGAATCATCAACGAGCAGTCGGTGGAGGCCGAGCGCATCGAGAACCAGCGCAAGACCCGCGAGACGGAAATCCAGTCGCGCCACGAGATTTCCGTCCGTGAGGCGGAGGCACAGGCCGCGATCGATACCGCGAAATACGAGAAATTGCGGGAGGCGGAGGAGAGCCGTATCGAGAGCGAAAACGCCGTCGAGCGTCTCTCGGTGGAGCGAGCCAAGGACCTGCGCATCATCAGCGAGATGGCCTCGGCCGAACAGGAGCGTGCGGCGATCACGCGGCACTACGCGGTCGATCAGGAACGCATAAAGCGCGACGAGGAGATATCGACACTCGAGATCGACAAGAACCAGAAGGTCAAGCTGGCCCAGACAAGCTCCTTCCGCGAGACGGAGGATGCGCGCATCACCGCGGACCGCGAGATCGAGGAAATGCGGATCGCCGCGCAGAAGTACGTGGATCGCTTCGAGATCGAGCAGCAGAAGGAAGTGGAGATCATCGACAAGGATCGACTCATCGCGGTGATCAACAAGTCGATCGAGGAAGCCGTGGCCAAGGCGGAGGAAGCCAAGGCGTTGAAGACCTTCACCAAGCTGGAGGAAGAGGTATCGAGCGTCCGTGCGCTCGAGATCGCCGAGCGCGCGAAGCGCGTCGAACAGGTCGAGGCGAGCTCGCGAGCGGAGCGCGAGGCACTTCGTGTCACGCGCCAGGCCGAGGCCGAGCGCGAGGCGGCCGAGCACCGGGCCCAGGCGGAGGTCGCCGAAGCGAATGCTTCCGAGACCCGCTACGAGAAGGACGCCGAAGGTGCGCGCAAGCTCAACGAGGCCGAGAACCTGCGCAGCGAGTCCAGCCGCCGCAGCGCGATCTACGAGCATCTCGTCAAGACCCTGCCCAGCATCATCCGCGAGACCGTCAAGCCGATGGAGAACATCGACTCGATCAAGATCCTGCAGGTCGATGGTGTGCCGGGCCTCAACAGTCCCTCGGAGAGCTACGGTGGCGGCGATGGCTCCGGTGGCGAGGGCGGTGGCTCCGGCAGCGGCAACATGACCGACAGGGTCGTGAATTCGGCCATGAAATACCGAACCCAGGTCGCGTTTGTCGACGGCCTGATGAAGGACCTCGGGCTGCCGCTCGATAATCTGGGCAGCGCGGGCGGCATGAGCTTCCGCAACTTTGCGGAGAAGAGCGAGGACAGCGGTGACGAGAAATGAGCTCGAGAGTGACGGTGACTCGGCCAGTGGCCGGCCGAACATCGCTTTGACGTCCGGAGGAACGGTTCGATGTCGATGACCGGGGATCGCCGTGACGCGAGTGGCGAGGAATGGGCACGGCTGGACCGCCACGCCCTGGTGATGTCTATATGGCTGGCGGCCGGATTCGTCGCCGTGGCACTTTTCGTACATGGTTGCAGCGAGTTGGCCTCATTGCCCGTCATTGGCGGGTTCACCGCCGTACTGGCCGGTTTCATCGGCCACGTCATCATCAACGTGGTGGGCGGAACGACCTTCACGGTCAGGGAGGTGGCTCTGGGGCTGGTCGTGTACGGGGTCGCCCTGCTGTGGTTCATGCTGGCACTGCTCTTCGGGTCCGAAAGTGTCGAGGCGCTGTTTTTCCCGTTGATCCTGGGGTTCATCTCGCTGCCAGTGGCGGTGATCTTCTACATGGTCGTTCATTTCGGAGTTCGGGGAGCGTTCGATGCGTTCGACGTTATTCGGGATTTCCGGCCCTGATGCACAGCCGATACGAATGACAATCCGAATGAAGGGATCAGCTCGATGACGATGCTACTGATCGTGGTAATGGCGTTCTTCTTCGCCTATGCGATCTACATCGCGGCGCTGACGGTTCGCTCAAGCGCGCATCACGAGGATTATCTCGACGGCGGCGACAATCTGCCGGCATGGAGCTACATCTTTGCCGGCATCGGGGCGGTCGTGGCCGGCATCGGTCTGTACGATCATTATCTTCTGCTGGCCCTGTTCGGCCTGCAGTACAACCATGTGACCGTAGGAGTCGTCGTTGCCGCGCTCGCCGCTGTCCTCGCCCAGAAGCGCCTGTGGCTTGCCAGTCGTATCACGGGATTGCGATCGCTCGGCGAGATGATCGGGGCCTACTACGGTTCCAGCGCACTGCGAACGCTGCTGCTCATTCTGCTGGCTCTCTTCATGATTCCCTTCGCTGCACAGAGCCTGTCTCGCCTGGGACTGGTGGTGGAAACGGCGACGGGGGGCGACATCGGCCGGGCGGCCGCGATCTGGGGAA
Organism: uncultured Ectothiorhodospiraceae bacterium; assembly: GCA_964478305.1. Classification (GTDB taxonomy): domain Bacteria; phylum Pseudomonadota; class Gammaproteobacteria; order XJ16; family Halofilaceae; genus Halofilum. The sequence continues at coordinate 1,771 of CAYZHJ010000155.1, read as the reverse complement.
GTGCGTTTTTCCTGTTTCTCGCCGGAGTTATCGGCGGCTGGCGTGCCACTGTCTACGTGGTGGCCGCACAATCCGTGCTGGTCGTAACCCTGGCGGGTCTTGTCGGAGGCATGGGGGCGACCGCATTCGGCTGGCTCGACACGATGCTTTCGCAGCCGCCGGTGCGTGACGGCGTACTGGCGCGCGAGATTCCCGGCGTCATGCAGTACTCCGCGGGTGTGGGCAAGGAGCAGACCGCGGGCGGGATGTGGACGACGCTGTCCATCCTGTCCACCGCCGTTGCTTTCATCGGCGTCACGCTCAGTCCCGCTTTCACGGTCCTGGGGACCACGGTCCGGCGTGGCGGTGGTTTCGCGTTCGGTCATGTCTGGATGATGGCCGGCCTGGCGGCGGGCGTACTCGTTCTGGTCGGACCGTTGATCGGTGCCGGTGTGGGCCTGGCCGATGCCGAGGGCCTTGCCGAGGGTGTTGCAGCCTATGACGGGGTGTTCGAGGCGCTTCTGACGTTCGATCGGTTCTTCGCCGTCGGCATGGTGCTGATGCTCGTGGCGGCACTGCAGCTCACCGTCAGCTTCTTCGTGCAGTCAGGGGCCAGCCTGTTCGTGATCGAGTTGCTCGGACGCTACATCCTGCCGGAACTCCGGCCGGCCGGCCGGGCACTGGCGGGGCGCATCACGGTCACCGTGGTCTATCTGTCGGTCGCGCTCATGGCCGCCTACCTGCCGTTGGTCACCGAAATGCTGGGAGCGTTGACATTGAGTCTGTCCGCTCAGTTGCTGCCTGCGGTCCTGGGATTGTGCTGGCTGCGGTGGCTGAGCCGCAGTGCGGTGCTCGCCGGCCTGGTCTTCGGTATCCTGCTGGTTCTTTTCACCGAGCCGGCCGGCCTCGTGCTGTTCGAGGGTCTGTTCGTGGAGCTGCCATGGGGACGTTGGCCGTGGACGATTCATTCGGCCGCGTGGGGGCTCGCGTTCAACGTGGGCGCTTGCCTGCTGGTGGCCATCTTCACGCGTGGAGGAGCCGAGCGCGCCCATCGGGATCGTCTGCACGATGTCTTTTACCGGCATCATCGCCAGGATTTCGGCGGGCGGGCCGCGCGTGGCGCCAAGTGGTCGTTGATTCTGCTGTGGGCCTTCTTCGCGCTCGGACCGGGAGCGATACTCGGCAACTGGTTCTTCTCCCAACCCGTGTTCAGCAGCGGTGCAGCCCGCCTGATCATGCCTTCCCTGTGGGTATGGCAGATCCTGTTCTGGTTCCTCGGCGTGTTCATCGTGTGGTGGCTCGCCTACCAGGCGAGGATGTCCCGGGTGGAGGAGAGCGCGGGCGCGTGGCTGGCGCTGGAACCGGAGCCGGATCCATTCGTCCCGCGAACACCCGAATGGATGCGCCTGTTCCTGGATCGCTTCGCGCGACGCGAGGCGATGGGGCGCCACTCGGACAGGGTACGCCTGCAGCGTCGGTCGGGATGAGCCTGTCCGCGTGCCATGTCCCGGTCGCCGGGGCTCTTCGGGCGGGCCGGAGTTTGCCTTGAAGGGGGCGGCGTGGAAGGCGCTACTCGAGCGCCGTGCGCCAGAGGCCCAGTGCGCGCAGCTCGTGCAACGTCTCCTCGCAGAGCTGGTGGACAGCGGTCGCTCCCGACGTCAGCGTCTTGTCGAAGGGTTGGACGAGATGCACGGTACGCCCGAACGGCGGCTCGTTGATCGGCCACGTCTTGATCTCTCCGGCCTCGGCCTCCTGCGCGATCGCATTGGCAGGCAGGATCGATACCCCCTCT
>CAYZHJ010000154.1:0-5829 GCA_964478305.1 uncultured Ectothiorhodospiraceae bacterium | reverse complement strand
TGACCCATCTCGACGAGACGCGCCTGGCCGCGCTGGTCATTGCCGTGGCCAGTTTCGCCACCGCCCTGATCCTGCGCCGCCTGCGACCCAACTGGCCCTGGCTGCTGATCGCGATGCTCGTCGGCACCCTGGCCGGCCTGGCCTTCACCCTGGCCGGTACAAGCGTGCCCAGCGTGGGCGCGCTGCCGTCGTCGCCGCCGTCACCGAGCCTGCCGCTGCTCGATCTGGAAACCATCCGCCTGCTGGCGCCGGAAGCGCTGGCACTGGCGCTGCTGGGCCTGATCGAGGCGGTGTCGATCGGCCGCGCCATCGCCATGCGTTCGCAGCAGCGCATCGACGGCAACCAGGAGTTCATCGGCCAGGGCCTGTCGAACATCGTCGGCGCGTTCAGCTCCTGCTACGCCAGCTCGGGTTCGTTCACGCGCTCGGGCATCAACTACGAGGCCGGCGCGAAGTCGCCGATGTCGGCCATCTTCTCGGCCCTGTTCCTGCTGGCCATCATCGCGGGCGTGGCGCCGCTGGGCGTGTATCTGCCGCAGGCGGCGATGGGCGGAATGATCCTGGTCGTCGCCTGGAATCTGGTCAATCAGCAGCACATCCGCGAGATCCTGCGCGCCAGTCGCCAGGACACCGTGGTTCTGGTCGTCACCTTCGGCGCCACGCTGCTGCTCGATCTCGCCTTCGCGATTCTCGCCGGCGTGCTGCTGTCGCTGCTGCTGTTCCTCAACCGTGCGGCCCACCCGGCCGTGTTCAGCCTCGCGCCCGATCCGGATCATCCGAGCCGGCGCTTCACCAACCTGCGGCGCAAGCCGCTGACCGAATGCCCGCAGCTCAAGATCGTGCGCGTCGACGGGCCGCTGTTCTTCGGCTCGGTCCAGGCCGTCGGCGAGACGCTCGCCCGCATGGGCGAGGGCAGCCAGCCGCAGAAGCACCTGCTGCTGGTGTGCAGCGGCATCAACTACATCGACAGCGCCGGTGCCCAGATGCTGGTCGAGGAAGCCCGCCGCAGACGCGCCAATGGCGGCGACTTCTACCTCTGTGCCCTGCGCATGGATGCACGCAACTTCCTCGAGCGCAGCGGCTACGCCGACGAATTCGGCCACGAGAACATCTTTGTCGAGAAGGCGGAGGCAGTGGAAAGCATCTTCGAGAAGCTCGACCGGGAAATCTGCGAAAACTGCACCGCCCGCATCTTCCGCGAATGCCAGCGCATTCCGAGACCGCGCGAAGAGATCGTGCCGATCGAGACGTAAGGAAAGGAGCAGGAACACGGTGCATTGAAGCGCGGGTCGGACCGACGAAGGAGGCCCGACACTTCCCCGAACCCTTGCTGGATCATCGTTACCTTGTGTGAGCCGGGCGTGGCGAGACCAAAGATAAGCAATAACACCGAAGGCACCGAACGCACCGAATACACCGAAAGGACGATTGCAGAACGAACGCAATCACCTGTACAGCCCCGATTACCCGTCGGATGGCTTCGGGACATTGAATCCACGCAGCCGGGCCGACGAAGGAGGCCCGACACTTCCCCGAGCCCTTGCCGGATCCACACTCCCTTGTGTGGGCCGCGCATGGCGGGACCGCAGATGAGCAATAACACCGAAGGCACCGAAGGCACCGATTACACCGAGAAGAAACTTGCAGGAGCGACGTCAGTCGCGAACGAACGCCGCACGGCCGGTGCGGAGAGCAGCAGGCCGATCCGCTCCCATCCATTCCGATCGGGCCTTTCGGTGTCTTCGGTGCGTTCAGTGCCTTCGGTGTTCCGCCATTTCCTTGTCGAATCCCCTGCCGTATCCGGTACCGTTGCCCGTTCAGGCTGATCAGGTGTCCCCGAGCCCGTGCTCGGAGAGAATGCGGTCGTAGCGGCCGTTCTCGCGGATCGCCCGCAACCCTGCGTTGAATTCCCCGGCAATCCCTTCCGGATCATCGAGCGTCCGGGAGAACATCAGGTACAGGCCGCTGGATTTCAGTGGCGGGTCGAGGAACACGGCCTCGTCGAGGTCGAATCCTTCCTCGATGGCAATCTGCCGGAAGCGGTCGAAGTTCATCGCGATCATGTCGATCCGTCCCGCATACAGCTTGCGTACATTGAGCACATTGTTGTCCGCCGCCTCCTTGTCGAGATAGTCGGCGTTGTCGAACTCCTCGGTCGTCGCCCAGCCACGGCCGTAGCCGATCGTGTATCCCCGCACATCCTGCAGCCCGTCAAAGCGCTCGATGCCGAGATCCCGGAGAGCGACCAGCCCGACTTCCGTGGCGTACACCTCGTCGCTGGCGACGTAGGTCTCGGCGCGCTCCTTCGTGTAATAGGCGCCCATCAGGACATGGCGATCCCCCTGCCGGACTTCCAGCATCGCACGCGCCCAGGGCATGAACTCCACGCGCGGCTCGTGACCGGCCTCCTCGAGCGCGGCCGTGGCAAGTTCCGTGAAGAATCCGTTGTTCTTCAGTTCCGGTCCGTAGAACGGGGCCCATGGCACCGTGCACATGATGATTTCCCGGGCGTGGGCGACGGACGAGAATGTGACGGCGAGAATGACGATCAGCGGTGCAACCAGGCGTTGCCCCGCGGGGGAGTGAGTCCTCTTCATCAACGAGTTCCTCCGATCCGTGTTGTTATCGCCGCGGTGACGATGCGCGGATCGCGTCACAACCGATCGATCGGATGCAATCATTCGCGCGTGACACTGAACGGCATCTTCATGAGGGACGAGGAAAAACTATTACCGCCCGGACGCGGAGACAAGCACATTCCGGTTGGTTTTTGTTATCGACTCATAAGGGATGCACAAAACGCGAACCATCAATCGCAAACACGCTTCCGTTCGCGAGTCATGGTGATGAAGGAAGGAGTGAATCAGCGCATCACGCGAGCTACAGCCGTAGGCCGGAACGCGAGCGCAGCGAGCTTTCCGGCAAGAACGAACGCACTCACCCGTGCAGCCCCGATCCCTCGTCGGATGACTTCGGCACATTGCACCCACGCAGACCGGCCCGATGAAAGAGACCCGTCGCGTAGGTTGGGCCGACGAAGAAGGCCCAACAACCCATCCGCATTCGCCCGCGGCACATCAATCCCGCCGCAATGCATCCAAAACCGCCACCGAATACCGAGTCGTAGGCCGGAACGCGAGCGCAGCGAGCTTTCCGGCATGAACGGATGCATTCACCGGTGCAGTCCGATCACCTGTCGGATGACTTCGGCACGTTGCACTCACGCAGACCGGGCCGACGAAAGAGGCTCAGCGCGCAGGTTGGGCCGACGAAAGAGGCCCAACAACCCAGCCCGGATTCACCCGCGATGCATCAATCCCGCCGCAACGTATCCGAAACCGCCACCGGCGTCGGATACCGCAGCACGATCCAGTAGGAAGACCCGATGAACGTCAGGATCGTGGCCGCCTGGATCGTGTACGAGGCCTTCTCCGACAACGCCCCCGATTCCAGCCCCGCGATCGCGATCAGCAGTGAGAACTCCGAGATCTGTGCCAGCCGCACACCGATCTGATGCGAGAGATCCGCCGCCTCCTTCTCGCGCACGAGCATCCGGTCGAAGACCACCGGCTTGATCAGCAATGCCGCCGCGGCGAGGGCGAGGGCCGGCAACAGCACCTCCGGCAGCACCGTGATGTCGAACCCGGCCCCGAGCGCGAAGAAGAACATGATCAGGAAGAAGTCCCGCAACGGTTTCAGGCTCTCGGCAATGAATCGTGCCACCGGATTGGTCGCCAGCGAGACGCCGGCGATGAACGCGCCGATCTCGTACGACAGGCCGATGGCATGTGCCAGCGCCGCGATCGCCAGGCACCAGCCGATCGCCAGCAGGAAGATGTATTCCTGGATCTGGTCGAACTTGCGGAGCAGCCGCATGATGACGTACTTCGAGAAGCCGAACGCGAACACCACCAGCAGCGGTGCCGTCACCAGGCTGAACACGAGATCCGTGATCGGGTTCTGTCCGCCGCCCCAGCCCTGGATCAGCAGCAGCACCGCGATCGCGATCACGTCCTGCAGCAGCAGGATCGAGATGATGATCTCGCCCATGCGCTGATGATGCAGGGCGGAGGTCGGCAGCAGCTTCAGCCCGATGATGGTGCTGGAGAACATCATCGCCGCGCCGATCAGGGCCACATCGAGCGCCGCGAAGCCGAACATCCAGGCGATGCCCGCGCCCAGCACCCAGAACGCGATGCTGGTCACGATCGTCACCTCCGTGACCTCGCGCAGCAGCCGCCGCAGCTCCTGCGGCTCCAGGTTCATCCCCAGCAGGAACAGCAGGAAGATGATCCCGACCTCGGACATGCCGCGGATCACCGCCGGATCCGTCGTCAGCCCGAACCCCCACGGCCCGAACAGCAATCCCAGGATGATGTACGCCACCGGCAACGCCTGGCGCGCATACAGCACGATGGTGGCGATCACCGCCGCGCCAGTGAAGATCAGGAAGATCGCGTGAACGATTCCCTCGGAAGCCATCCGCCCTTCCCCTGCAGTTCCCCGGCGCCATTATCGCACGCCCTTCAATCCCGTCCTGCCGGAGAGAAACCACGAATGTGACACAGACATGTAGGCCGGATTGCGACCGGATGCGCCGACACCGTTTCCGGCTGCCGTCCATCGATCGGCCGGCAATGGCCGGAGCCATCCGGCGCGCCATTCACGAAGCGAGGCGACAGGCTCCGTTCAAGCCGGAAAGCTCGCTGAGCTCGCGTTCCGGCCTACGACCGGGTCATTTCGAGACATTCTGGATAGCTTGCAGGTTGGGTCGACGAAGGAGGCCCAACACCCGGCCCGCATCAAGCCCCCCATCACCCCAACCCACATCCCGCCTGAAACGAAGAAGCCATTTTCTCGCTATCAAGCATCGCGCTCACTACGCCCATGACCCGATAGCGAAGCTCCGATACGGTATCCGTCGCCAAGCGGCAGCATCCGTGTCCATCCGTGTTCATCCGCGGTTCCTTCATCCAGCCACGGTAGACCCCGGCCTCCCGCCGCGCCAAAATGGCCCGATCCGCCTCCGAGACCCGCACCCATGAAGTACGACCAGGCCTCGCCCCACCCGATCCGCCGCACCGACTACACACCGCCGGCCCACTGGATCGACCGCATCGACCTGCGCTTCGACCTCGACCCGCGGGTCACCCGCGTCACCGGCACCCTGCAGGTCCAGCGCAATACCACGGCCGGCCCCGGCGAACCGCTGGTCCTGAACGGCGAGCACATCGACCTGCTGTCGGTCGCCATCGACGGCCGCGAGCTGACGCCGGACGAGTACACACGCGACGACCGCCACCTCACCATCCCGAACGTCCCGGACCGCTTCGAGCTGACCGTCATCACCGAATGCCGGCCGGAGCAGAACACCGCCCTGGAGGGCCTCTACGCCTCCGGCGCCATGCTCTGCACCCAGTGCGAGGCCGAGGGGTTTCGCCGCATTACCTGGTACATCGACCGCCCGGACGTCATGGCCACCTGGTCGGTCACGCTGGTCGGCGACAAGGAACGCTTCCCGGTGCTGCTGTCGAACGGCAACCCGGTCGACTCCGGCGCGCTCGACGACGGCCGCCACTGGGTCCGCTGGGAGGACCCGTTCCGCAAGCCCTGCTACCTGTTCGCGCTGGTCGCCGGCGATCTCGCCTGCCACGAGGACTCGTTCACCACGAAGTCGGGCCGCGACGTGACGCTGCGCATCTACACGGAACACCACAACGTCGGCAGGACCGACCACGCCATGCAGTCGCTGCAGAAGGCGATGAAATGGGACGAGGACACCTTCGGCCTGGAGTACGACCTCGACCTGTTCCAGATCGTCTCCGTCGA
>CAYZHJ010000153.1:0-5917 GCA_964478305.1 uncultured Ectothiorhodospiraceae bacterium | reverse complement strand
CCCCCCCCCCCCCTCGGGGGTGGGGGGCCTGTCCTTCACCCCCCCCCCCTTCCCCGGCCCCCCCCCCCCCGGGGTGGGGGTGGGGGTGGCGGGCCGCGAGCGCAGCGAGCCATCGTTTCCATCACCGGATCTCCACCGTCCGCTGCGGGGCCGGATCGGGCACCGGGATGGGGATCGGCGAGATCAGGCGTGCACGCGCGGCGGCGGCGGTATGCCACAGGTTCCAGGCCATGACGATCATGCCGCCCATCACCAGCAGCCCGCCGAGGAAGCGGATGAAGTACATCGGGTAGATCGCGCGCAGCGTGTCCATGAAGCTGTACAGCAGCGTGCCGTCCTCGGCTGTCTCGAACCATTTCAGGCCGGTGCCGATACCCGAGACCCACATGGCGGCGACGTACATCAGCAGCCCGACGGTGTGCATCCAGAAATGCAGGTTCATCGCGCCCACCGAATGCATCGGCCGGCCCAGCGCACGCGGCGCCATGGCGTAGATCGAGCCGATGGTGATCATCGCCACCCAGCCGATCGCTCCCGAGTGCACGTGCGCCACGGTCCAGTCGGTGTAGTGGCTCAACGCATTGGCGCTGCGGATCGCCAGCATCGAGCCCTCGAAGGTCGAGGCGGCGTAGAACACCAGCGACACCACCATGAACTTCACCGCCGGATCGGTCCGCAGCTTGTCCCAGGCACCGTTGAACGTGAACAGGCCGTTGGCCGCCGAGCCCCAGCTCGGCACCAGCAGCACCAGCGAGAAGACCATGCCGACGGTCTGCACCCAGTCCGGCAACGAGGTGTAGATGAGGTGGTGCGAACCGGCCCACATGTAGACCGAGATCAGCGCCCAGAAATTGACGATCGAGAAGCGGTAGCTCCACAGCGGCCGCCCGGCCTGGCGCGGCACGAAGTAGTACATCATCCCGAGGAAGCCGGCGGTCAGGAAGAATGCCACCGCGTTGTGGCCGTACCACCACTGCACCATCGCGTCGACCGCGCCCGAGTACACGGGGTAGGACTTGGTCAGCGACACCGGGACGGCAATGTTGTTGACCACGTGCAGCAGCCCGACGGCAACGATGAAGGCGGCGTAGTACCAGTTGGCGACGTAGATGTGACGGATGCGCCGGCGCGCCAGGGTGGCGAAGAAGACGGCGCCGAACGAGACCCAGACCACGGTGATGAGCAGGTCGATCGGCCATTCGGGCTCGGCGTATTCCTTGCTCTGGGTGATGCCGAAGGGAATGGTCGCCAGTGCCAGGAACACCGCGAGCTGCCAGCCCCAGAAAGTGAAGTTCGCCAGCCCGCCCCAGGCCAGCCGCGTGTGGCAGGTGCGCTGGACGACGTAGTAGCAGGTGCCCATCAGCGCCGAGCCGCCGAAGGCGAAGATGATGGCGAAGGTGTGATTGGGCCGGATGCGGCTGAAGGTGAGCCAGGAGGTGTCGAGATTGAGCGCCGGCCACACCATCTGCGAAGCCGCCAGCACCCCCAGCGCCGTCCCCACGATGGCCCACACGGCCGCCGCCAGCAGGAACAGCCGCACGATCTGGTCGTTGTAGGTTTCACCCGTCATGAAGTGCTCTCGCAGAAAGCCGGCGCAAAACGGCGCCGTGATCCTACCGAAGCAGGAAGGAGAAAGACTTGACCTGGATCAAGTCGGCACAGGTTGAATCAAGTCCGGCCGGGTACTTGCCGCTTCCCCTCCCCCGTGCTACCAAGGGACGAAGCCCGCAGGCCGTGTTTCAACCCGACAACCCAACGAGCACAGGCCGTGAAACGAAAAGTGCAGGTCGGGTTTCAACCCGACAGCCCAAACCCTCCCAAACCCCCAACGGAGGCCCCCATGCCCACCGACATGAAAACCCTCGTCGCCGAAGCCAGGCAGCGGATCAGGGAAATCGCCCCGAAGGACGCCGACAAGCAGATCGAGAAAGGCACCGTGGTCATCGACGTCCGCGAACCCGACGAATACGAGGCCGGCCACGTCCCGAACGCAATCAACATCCCGCGCGGCGTGCTCGAGATCAAGGTCCCCGAGCACGAGGCCGTGAAGGACCCTACCACCCCCATCTGCGTCTACTGCGGCTCCGGCGGCCGCGCCGCGCTGTCCGCCGACCGCCTGCAGGAGCTCGGCTACACCGACGTCGCCTCGATCGAGGGCGGCTTCAAGGGCTGGACCGCCGCCGGCCTCCCGGCGGAGGCCGCCGGCGCCGACGAGGAGGAATGAAAGCCCCTCTCCCCAACAGGTAGAGGGGACCCTTCGTTCGAACCCGCACGTAACAATCCACGTGTGCCCTGCGCAACACCGGTTCGCGACTGACGTCGCTCCTGCAATCCTGCGTTCAGCGCTTCTACGGGGCTGCAGGAGCGACGTCAGTCGCGAACAAACCGGGCACGGCCTTCAAATCATCCACCACCCAACCGCTCCAGCGCCTCGCGAGCCGTCACGACCGGTATGCCTCCGGCCTCGCCGAGCACCAGCATGTGCCGGCGGTCCCCGGAGACGATCAGATCCACCTCCCCGGCAATTGCCGCGGCCAGGATCGCATTGTCTGCGGAATCGGAAGACAGCGTCACGGCGGGCGGATTTCGCAGGACGACGGCACGGGTTTCCAGGTGCTCGACAATGACAGCCGCTTCCTCGGCATCGACGTACCGCTGCAGCCGCGGTCGCGCGAGGACGCCGGCAAGCTCGGCCAGTTGCGCCGTGGACGTGACAACCTCGACCGCCCCCCGCAGCCAGGCACGATACAGCTCGTCCGGCGGAGTGTTCCGCGTGATCAGGGCGCCGATCAGCACATTCGTGTCAAGAACGATCCGCACGCGCCGCATCCACTTCCCTGTCGATCAGATCGAGAATCTCCTGCTCGTCGAGGCCGGCATTGCGGTCCTTGATACCGGCCACGGTGAGATCCAGCACCCGCTGACGCACGGCCGCATCGACGAACCGGGACAAATCCCCCTTCCTGCCGCCCGTGCGCGCCAGCAAAGTGCGGACCGCCCGATCCGTGCTCTCGGGAATGACAAGATTCCAGCGAGTCATGATCCTTTCCTGTGTATATACACCTATACACCCAAGATACTGCACGCCGGCCCGGCGATCAATGGCATACGACGCCGCCTGTCTCGAACTGACCCTGCGCGAAGGCATCCCGCTGGCAACACTGGATAACGACCTCGTCCGCGCGCTTGCCGAGACCGGTGGCACGCGGGCGTGAGACATTCGCGGGCAAGCGCGCTCCGACAATCCCCGAAGCAGGCAGGAACGGCGTCAGCCGTGGACGGATCCGGCAGGGCCTCTCGCCTCCCGGGCTGCATCGGTGGTCCGGGCGGTGCGGCGGTTACCGGGCCGAGTGCCGCTGCAGGAACGCCTCGACGCGGGCGAAGTAGGCCTCGGGTTCCTCGTAGAACGGCGTGTGCGAACTCTCGGGGAACACGGCCATCTCGGAGTTCGGCAGGGCCTTGTGCATGCGCAGGGCGCAGGCGGGGGTGAGCTCGTCGTAGGCGCCGACGACCACCAGACAGGGCTGCTCGACCGAGCGCATTTCGTCGATGCGGTTCCAGTCCTTGAGATTGCCGGTGTAGAGGAACTCGTTCGGGCCCTGGACGACCTCGTACGGGTCCTTGTTCCAGTCCGCGATGGATTCGGTCAGCGACGCGGGCCACTGCTCCAGGCGGCAGACATGGCGGTAATCGAGCAGCGTGATCGCCGCCTGGTACTCGGGATGATCGATCGAGTCCTCGGCCTCGCGGCGCTGCATCATGCGCACCGTTTCGGGGCCGAGCGCCGAGCGCAGGCGGTTGAGCTCGCTGACGAGATGCGGGATGTCGCCGGCGCTGTCGGCGATGACGAAGCTCTTCAGCCCCTCGGGATACGTGACGGCGTACTCGATCCCCATCCAGCCGCCCCAGCTGTGACCGATGAGGTGGAAGGGACCGAGGCCGAGCGCGTTGCGCACGGTCTCGAGCTCGCGCGCGGAGCGCTCGACGTGCCAGAGCGAGTCATCCTTCGGCCGATCGGAGGCACCGGTGCCCAGCTGATCGTAGCTGACCACGCGGTAGCCGGCGTCCACGAGGCGCAGGTGCGGCTCGGCGACATAGCGGCACGGCAGCCCGGGACCGCCACTCAGCAGGAGCACAACCTCGTCGCCCTCGCCCCAGCTGTAGGTCACCACCTCGTGGCCATCGACCTTCACGCGCTCCGTTTGATCCGGTGCCGAAAAATCGGTCATGCTCGCTCTCCCCCTCGGGTGTGGTCGGGAAGGCGAAGCATGACCGCAGACACATGCATCAATCAAGACGGCAACGAGGACCGCACGCGCGACGTCGACGCCGCGACGGTGGAGACGCTGGCGCGGGCAGCCGGCCTGCGGCTGGAGCGCCAGCGCGCGGAAATCGTCGCACCGTTCGTCACCGATGCCCTGCGGGCCGACGCCGCGCTCGCGCGGCTGAACATGGACGACGCAGCGGCCGCCGGCCCGCCCTGGGGCGGAGATCCGGAGGATGCCTGAGCAGCCGGCCACGATCGCCGATCTGCAGCATGCCTACCGCGACGGCCGCACCGATCCGCTCGCCGTCACCGAGGCAGCGCTCGAGCGCACCCGGAAACACGAACCGGCACTGAATGCCTGGATACTGATCGACGATGCCCGTGCGCGCGAAGACGCCGAACGGCTCGCGCGCGACCTCGCCGATGGAAACGGACACGGCGCACTGCACGGTGTGCCCGTTGCCATCAAGGACCTGATGCAGGTGCAGGGCTGGCCCACCACCTTCGGCTCGCCGCTGCACGACGCGGAGCCGGCGACCGCGGACGCCGCGCTGGTCGCCCGCCTGCGCGCGGCCGGCGCGATCTTCCCGGGCAAGACCAACTGCCTGGAATTCGGCTACGGCATCGCCCATCCCGACTTCGGCCAGACGCTCAACCCGTGGAACCAGCAACGCACCGCCGGCGGTTCAAGCGGTGGCTCGGCCGCGGCCGTGGCGGCCGGCCAGGTGTGGGGCGCGACCGGCACCGACAGCGGCGGCTCGATCCGCATTCCGGCGGCCTACTGCGGCATCACGGGCCTCAAGCCCACAGCAGGTCTGGTGCCGCTCGACGGCGTGCAGCCGCTGTCGTGGTCACTCGACCACGCCGGCCCGCTGACGCGCGGCTGCGCCGACGCCGCCGTCATGCTCGAGGTCATGAGCGGCCGGCCCTGCCGGCCGCCGGCCGCGGACGTGACAGGCCTGCGGCTTGCCGTCATCCGCGAGCACGCCGAGGATGCCGACCTCACCCCGGAGGTCGCGCGCGTGTTCGAGCGGGCGCTGGAACGACTCGCCGCGGCCGGCGCCACGATCGAGCGCGTGAGCATCCCCGACCTGCGCCATGCCGACGACGCGCTGATGAACGTGATCGCCCCGGAAGCGAGTGCGATCCATGCCGAGCGGCTGGCAAACGAGCCGGAGGGATTCGCGCCGGAGACGCGGGTGCAGCTCGAGACCGGCTTCGCGCTGCCGGCCGTCGCGCACGTCCGCGCCCAGCGCTACCGCCGCCACCTCGGCCGCCGGCTGCGGGTGGCGCTGGCCGACGCCGACGTGCTGGTCTCGCCGACCGTCCCCTGGACCGCCGGCGCGCAGAACCCGCCGCTCGACGACCCCGCCGGCGCGGCCGAGATGCGCTACATCGGGCCGTACAACCTCACCGGCCTGCCGGCGCTGACGCTGCCCTGCGGGCTCGCCGACGACGGCCTGCCGGTAGGCCTGCAGCTCGCGGCCGGGCCGCATGATGACGAGCGGCTACTGGGCATCGGTGCCGCACTGGAGTCATTGTTCGAGATCGGCGCGCCGGCACTCGCGGCGGCCCGTTGATTCAAACGAAGGGTCCCCTCTCCCCCTTGGGGGAGAGGGACAGCGTGAGGGGGGCCGGCACCGACGCCGG
>CAYZHJ010000152.1:0-5978 GCA_964478305.1 uncultured Ectothiorhodospiraceae bacterium | reverse complement strand
CTGCGCTCGCAGCCCTCACCCCAACCCCTCTCCCGAAGGGAGAGGGGCTGAAGACATTGCTGCATTTGAACGAAGGATCCCCTCTCCCCTTATGGGGAGAAGGACAGGGTGAGGGGAATCGCGCAGCGATTGAGAGCCGGTGTTGGGCCTCCTGCGTCGGCCCAACCTACGTCCTTGTTCGAGCCGCGATGCCGGCCGCCAGCATCAATCCCGCCACGACCAGCACCGGCATGCTCCCCCACCGCACCCACGGCGTCTCATCCTGTCTCGGCTGGGCGCTGGCGCGCAGGACGTTGACGGTAAAGGGGGGCGAGACGGCAGTGATCCGGCCATGGTGGTCGATCACGGCACTGATGCCGGTGTTGGTCGAACGCAGCATCGGGCGGCCGGTCTCCAGCGAACGCATGCGCGCCATCTGCAGGTGCTGGGCGGGTGCGGTCGAGTCGCCGAACCAGGCGTCGTTGCTGACGTTGATCAGCATGCCGGATGCCGGCGCAAGTGCGCGCAGGGTTTCCGGGTAGGCCGCCTCGTAGCAGATCGTCGCGCCGAGCGCGTGTCCGCCCACCGCCAGCGGCGGCTGGTGACGCGCGCCGGCGGCGATGTCCGACATCGGGATCCGGATGAAACGCTCGGCGAAGGCCAGCGCACCGCGCAACGGCAGATACTCGCCGAACGGTACCAGGTGGTGCTTGCGGTAATCGTTCCGATCCGGCCCCAACGGGCGGATCGAATTGTAGTAGCGGCCGCTGTCGTCGTCGTGAACGAACACGCCGCTGACGACATCGGTGCCTCGGCGCCGCATGGCCTCGGCAAAGGCGTTCATGCGGTCGTCGACCTTCGAATAGAACGTCGGTATCGCCGTCTCCGGCCACAGCACCAGTTCCGCCTCGCCGGCGACCGCGCGGGTGAGCTCCATGTAGCGATCGAGCGTGGATTCCAGGGTGCCGAACTTCCGCGTCTGGTCGATGTTGCCCTGCACCAGCGCCACCTCGACCGGCGGCCCGCCGGGACGGGTCCACTCGCGGCCGTCGAGCACCATGCCGCCGAGCCAGACGGTCACCGCGATGACGGTCGGCACCAGCACGGCACGCGGGTAGCCGGCGGCCGCGGCCCCGGCGAGCGCGCCGGCGGCCAGCGCCAGCAGCAGGCCGATGCCGTACACGCCGACGACCGGCGCGTAGCCCGCAAGCGGCGTGTCGAGCGCGACGGTACCGGTCAACAACCAGGGGAAGCCGGTCATCAGCCAGCTCCGCACCCATTCGAGCGCGATCCAGGCCGCCGGCAGGATCAGCAGGAACCAGGCCGCGTCGCGTCGGCCCTGCCCGGTACGGCAGACCAGCCAGCCGAGGATGCCCAGCGTCAGCGCCATGCCGGCCGCGAACAGCACCGTCAGCACCGCCGCCAGCGGCGCGATCGCGTCGCCGAAGAGATGCAGGCTGTAATGAATCCAGTAGACCCCTGCACCCCACATGCCGAAGCCGAACAGCCAGCCGCGCCACAGGCCCGCACGCGGCGTGCAGGACCGCCACAACAGGAACAGCCCCGCCGGCGCCAGCACGGCGAACGGCCACAGGTCGAAGGGAGAGAATGCCAGCGGGATCAGGGCGCCGAGCACCAGCGCGGCGAGACCACCGGCGCGGGGAGAGCGCAGCCAGTGGGGTAGTTTCGGGAGGGAAAGCGAAATCATGCGCGCGACCGGGGTTCAGGTCGCGCAAGGGTACCGGAGGAAGCGCCGGCTGCGTAGGTTGGGCCGACGCAGGAGGCCCAACATGACGGCCTGGAACGAAGGTGGCAGGAGCGGGCTCCCGCCCGCGAACCCCGCGTTGCGTGTGGCGCAGACACGCGAATGGTCCTTGCGAGCGCAGCGAGCACTGATTCAAGCTCCGGCCTCGTTCGATCGCGGCCGGGAGGCCGTTTCTGCAATCGCATTGAACCGCAGCGGCATCTTGTTGGGCCTCCTGCGTCGGCCCAACCTACGTCACCGCTCCACCGCCTGACGCTCGGCCTCCTCGTTGCCGAGCCACACGACCTGCAGCTCGCGGATGCGGCGCGAGTCGGCATCCAGGACCTTGAACCAGAAGCGGTCGATGGTGACGGTCTCGCCGACGGCGGGGACGTGGCCGATGCGGTTGACCACGAGGCCGCCGATGGTGTCGAAATCGTCGTCGCTGTAGTCGGTGCCGAAGTGAACGTTGAATTCCTCGATCGGCGTCAGTGCGTCCACCGTGTAACGGCCGGCGCCGTGCTCGCGGATGGGGGTCTCGTCCTCGGCGTCGTGCTCGTCGTCGATGTCGCCGACGATCTGCTCCAGCACGTCCTCGATGGTGATCAGCCCGGCGGTGCCGCCGAACTCGTCGACCACGATCGCCATGTGATTGCGGCTGGTGCGGAAATCCTGCAGCAGCGTGTTGAGACGCTTGCTCTCGGGCACGAACACCGCACTGCGGAGGATATCGCGCAGATTGAAATCGGCCCGCTCCTCGTCCGGGAAGTAGCGCAGGATGTCCTTGGCCAGCAGCACGCCGATGACCTCGTCGCGGTTGTCGTCGATGACGGGGAAGCGCGAGTGACCGGACTCGATGATGGCCGGCAGCATCTCGTCGAGCGTGGATTCGCGCTCGACCACGACCATCTGCGAGCGCGGGATCATGATGTCGCGCGCCTGCATGTCGGCGACCTGGAACACGCCCTCGATCATGGTCAGCGCATCCTGGCCGAACAGCTCTCGCCGCTGCGCATGGCGCAGCACGTGCAGCAGCTCGTCGAGGTCGCGCGGTTCGCCGCCGAGCGCGGAGCGCAGGCGCTCGAACAGCGAACGCGATTCGCCGGCCTGGTTGCCGTTGGTTTCTTCAGACATGGCGGATTTCATCCGTGGACTCGGGGGATACGGTCTCCGCCGCATACGGATCGGGGAAGCCGAGTCCGGACAGGATGTCGCGCTCGCGCGTTTCCATGATCCCGGCCTCCGCCTCTTCGTGGTGATCGTGACCGGCCAGGTGCAACACGCCGTGTACCACCATGTGCGCCCAGTGCGCCTCGAGCGGCTTGTCCTGCTCGTCCGCCTCGCGCTGCACCACCGGCGCACAGATGGCGACATCGCCCAGGTACGGCGCCCCCAGTTCAGCCAGCGCCTCGGGCGGCACCTCGGCGAAGGGGAACGACAGGACGTTGGTGGGATAGTCGCGCCCGCGGTAGTCGCGATTGAGGGCGCGGCCCTCGATCTCGCCCACCACGCGGATGGTGATCATGGCATCCGCGCGCTCGACGGCTGCGAGCGCGGCCCGTGCCCAGGCGGTCAGCGCGGCCGGTTCAGGAGGCTCGTCGGCGTCGTCGGCGAGCTGGATCTCGATTTGCGGGCCCATGGTTTTCAGTCGTTGCCGTCCGGATCGACCGATTCGGACCGCTCGTAGGCATCGACGATGCGCTGCACCAGCGGGTGGCGCACCACGTCGCGCGAGTCGAAGTGCACGAAGGAAACCCCCTCGACCCCGTCGAGAACGCCCATCACGTGACGCAGCCCCGAGGGCTGTTTCGGCGGCAGGTCGATCTGGGTGATGTCGCCGGTCACCACCGCGGTGGAACCGAAGCCCAGCCGCGTGAGGAACATCTTCATCTGCTCGACGGTGGTGTTCTGCGCCTCGTCCATGATGACGAAGGCGTGGTTGAGGGTACGCCCGCGCATGTAGGCCAGCGGCGCGATCTCGATGACGTTGCGCTCGATCAGCTTGGTGGTGCGCTCGACGCCCATCATCTCGTAGAGGGCGTCGTAGATCGGGCGCAGGTAGGGATCGACCTTCTGCGCCAGGTCGCCGGGCAGGAAGCCGAGCCGCTCGCCGGCCTCCACCGCCGGGCGCACCAGCACCAGCCGCCGCACCCGGTCGGCTTCCAGCGCGGCCACCGCACAGGCGACGGCGAGATAGGTCTTGCCGGTGCCGGCCGGACCGATGCCGAAAGTGAGATCGCGCTCGTGAATCGAGCGCAGGTATTCCTCCTGGTGCGGGCCGCGCGCCTCGATCGTGCCGCGGCGCATGCGCAGCGTCTCGGCCGTGTCCGCGTCGTCGGCATCGAACAGGCCGGCATCCTGCAATTGCAGATGCACCCGTTCGGCCGAGATCGGCTCGCGCCCGGCGAGCTCGTACAGCGCCTTGAGCACGGTCACCGCCGCCTCGGCCGCCTGCGGCGGCGCGATCACGCGGAAACGGTTGCCCCGGTTGTGGATCTGGACATGCAGCCGCTGCTCGATCTGACGCAGGTTTTCGTCGAACTGGCCGCACAGGTTGGCGAGTCGATCGTTGCTTTCGGGCGTGAGGAACACCTCGAGAGAGGCATCGTCCTCACGCAACTGCTGGGCCTGGCTCAATGCCGTTGAACTCCCCGTCGGTACCGGACCGACATGCGCGCCCATGCCGGGCATGGCTCAATGATACCCCACAAGTGTGACATCGCGGCAAATGGGGTGTTTGGGCAGGAAATTCAAGGGGTTGGAAAGCACGATGGCGCGTGGAGACAAGGACCAGGGAGCCGGCGCACGGGCAGGACCGGCGTGGTGAAGGGAGTTGCCTCGGGTTCCTGCCAGGTAGCGGAATCGCTTCGCGATGCCCCTCACCCTGTCCCTCTCCCCAAAGGGGAGAGGGGACCCTTCGTTTGGTGCAGCACGGTCTTCAGCCCCTCTCCCTTCGGGAGAGGGGTTGGGGTGAGGGCTGCGAGCACAGCGAGCCTGGTCAAACCGCCGCGGAACGTTCCCGTTCGGCAGTACCGGCGACCGACTGTTCGAGCAGCCAGGGATCGTTGACCCCGACGAACTCGCCGCGCAGCGAATGCGCGCGGGCCTCGGTGATGCGGACGTCGACGAAGCTACCGATCAGGCGTTCGTTGGCGGGGAAGTTGACCACGCGGTTGTTCTCGGTGCGGCCCATCAGCTCGCCGCTGCCGCGCTTCGCGGGACCCTCGACCAGGATGCGCTCGACGTTGCCGATCATGGCCTCGCTGATCGCGCGGGCGTTGGCGTCGATGACGGCCTGCAGCCGGGACAAGCGCGCCTTCTTGTCCTCCAGCGGCGTCTCGTCGACCAGGTTCGCCGCCGGCGTGCCCGGCCGCGGGGAATAGATGAAGGAGAACGACTGGTCGAAGCCGATGTCGTCGATCAGCTTCATGGTCTGCTCGAAGTCGTGCTCGGTCTCGCCGGGAAAGCCGACGATGAAATCCGACGAGATGCTGATCCCCGGCCTGGCCTCGCGCAGCTTGCGGATCCGCGACTTGTACTCCAGCCGCGTGTGCCCGCGCTTCATCATCGCCAGCACGCGGTCGGAGCCGCTCTGCACCGGCAGGTGCAGGAAGCTCGCCAGCTCGGGCACGTCGCGGTAGGCGTCGATCAGCTCGTCGGAGAACTCGAGCGGGTGCGAGGTGGTGAAGCGCAGGCGCTCGATACCCTCGACCACGGCCGCGTAGCGGATCAGCAGCGCGAGATCGGCGATGGAGCCGTCATGCATCGGCCCGCGATACGCGTTGACGTTCTGCCCCAGGAAGGTGATCTCGCGAACGCCCTGCTCCGCCAGGTCCACGACCTCCGTGATGACATCATCGAACGGCCGGCTGATCTCCTCGCCGCGGGTATAGGGCACGACGCAGAACGAGCAGTACTTGCTGCAGCCCTCCATGATCGAGACGAACGCGGTCGGCCCTTCCGCGCGCGGCTCCGGCAGGCGGTCGAACTTCTCGATCTCGGGGAAGCTGATGTCCACCACGGGCCCGTTGCCGGCGCGCGCCGAGCGCAGCATCTCCGGCAGCCGGTGCAGCGTCTGCGGGCCGAACACCAGGTCCACGAACGGCGCCCGCTTCGCCAGCAGCTCGCCCTCCTGGCTGGCGACGCAGCCGCCGACCCCGATCATCACGCCCGGCCGCGCCTGCTTGAACTCGCGCCAGCGCCCGAGCTGCGAGAACACCTTCTCCTGCGCCTTCTCGCGGATCGAGCAGGTGTT
>CAYZHJ010000151.1:0-5985 GCA_964478305.1 uncultured Ectothiorhodospiraceae bacterium | reverse complement strand
ACCC
Source organism: uncultured Ectothiorhodospiraceae bacterium (assembly GCA_964478305.1). Taxonomy (GTDB): domain Bacteria; phylum Pseudomonadota; class Gammaproteobacteria; order XJ16; family Halofilaceae; genus Halofilum. The sequence goes on along the minus strand of CAYZHJ010000151.1, from coordinate 5,981 downwards.
GCGACCTGCTGATTACAAATCAGCTGCTCTACCAACTGAGCTACGCCAGCATTTCCGGCCGGGCCGGCATTTGCGCCCCACCGCGGCCGATGCCGGCCGAGGGACCGGCCGGGCAATTGTAGTGGCCCGGCGCCCGTGGCGGCAATCGCGCCGGACCGGGGACACCCCGCGCTACTCCCGGCCGGAATCGCAGGGCCGCTCCAGTCGTTGCAGCGGCTGTTCCGTCGCCAGCGACTCCAGCAGTTCCGACGTCACCAGCCCCCGGGGATCCCGGTAATCCTGCCAGTAGTGGTCACGTTCCCGGGTCCGCACCCGCATTTCGGGTTCGAAACCGAGTTCGCGCAGATAGGCGGCATGCCGGGTGGCAAACCGCTTCTGCCGGAACAGGCCGAGCGAGACGGCGTTTTCCAGTTCCGGCTCGGTGACCACGAAATACTCCTGGATCCCCTTCTCTGCAAGCCGTCGGGTCGCGTCGAGCGCCGATTCCCGGTCGGGGAACGGCGGCAGCAGCACCTGGTAGCCGTAGACCTCTTCCTCGGCAAGCACGCGCTGCTCGGGCTCGAGGCCCAGCGAACGCAATTGCCGGCTGGCCTGCTCGGCGAGCCCGACTTCGTCGAACGGCCCGATGGTGAAGCAGAGCGCCTGTCCCGCCCCTTCCTCCCGCGCCCCTGTCCGGGAATCGGCCTGCTCGCGCAGCAACGCCAACCGCCCGATTTCCGGCGGCGTCTCGACCACGGAACTCGGACGGCCGGGGCCGCCCAGGTAGAGCCAGCCGGCCATCGCTGCGTTGGCCAGGATCAGGATCAGTGCGACCCAGCGCATACCATTTCCTCCGATACGGCGTTCACCCCGCGCAGCGTAAGGAGTTCGTCGTATCGCCATTGGCTGCCGAGCGAGCCGTGCAGCGCATCGGCATCGCCACCGGTCAGGAGTCTTGCCGGCTGTTCCAGCTCCCGTGCGACTTCCGCGGCAACGCGTTCGATTGCACCGGCCAGTCCCAGCAGGGTACCGCCCGCAATGGCCGTTGCGGTATCGACGGCGGGCAGCAGCGTCGATTCGCCGGCCGCGGGCAAGGCTGGCGCGGCCGACCCGAGTCCGGCCCGGCCGGCATTCAGCCCGGCGAGAATGGCGCCGCCGAGGTGGCGCCCGTCCGCTCCCAGGGCATCGACGGTTACGGCGGTTCCGGCATCGACGATGACGGTATCGACCGCCCCGAGCAGGGCGCGGGCACCGTGCAGATTGGCCCAGCGATCGGCACCGAGCCGCTCCGGCTCACGGTAGCCGTTGATCAACGGACCGCAGCGGTCCCGCGACCTGACCTCGATGGCATCCAGTTGCCAGCGATGCCTGACCCATTCATGCAGGTTCCTCGAAGCCTCCCCCGGACTGACGCTGCAGAACGCAACCGCGGCGGGCCGCAGCTCGCCCCAGGCCAGCTCGAAGCAGTCGGCCGCGTCGCCATGCGGGACGGGCAGGAAATGAAGTCGCTCCCGCAGCACGTTCCCGTCGGCCAGGGCCCACTTGATGCGCCTGTTGCCCATGTCCAGCAGCAGTTTCATGGCTTCCGCCGCACGCTGACCTCGCCGGAATGGAATGCCTGCTCGCCATTCGCCGTCCGCAGTCGCAATGCCCCGTCCGCGGCGACACCGAGCGCAGTACCGCGAACCGCTCCGCCGGGGGCCTCCACTTCCACGACCCGCCCGATCAGTTCGTCGAGGGCGGTCCAGCGTGGCAGATACGGTGCCAGACCCTCGTCACGGAAATCCTCCAGCAATTCCACCATCGAGTACACCAGCCTGCCCGTGATCCGGCCTCGATCGCCGATGCGGGCCGGTGCACTGCGGGCGATATCGGTGACCGCCTGCCCGGTGTCGGGCTGCTCCCCGCCGAGATCATGATTGATGCCCACACCGAGGATCACGCGGCACGCGCCGGCGGCCTCGCCGAAAACCTCGACCAGGATGCCGCCGAGCTTGGCACCACCGCACACCAGGTCATTGGGCCATTTCAGGCGCACATCCTCCACACCCGCGCGCGCGAGTGTCTCGGCACAGACCACACCCGCGGCGATGCTGAGACCGGCCAGGGCCGCTGGCGGCAGCGGCAGCGTGACCGCCACCGAGAACGTGATCGAACCGCCGGGACGGGCATGCCAGGGTCGGCCCCTGCGTCCGCGACCGGCATGCTGATCCTCGGCAACACAGATCTGCACCCGACCTTCCGGTCCTGTGTCCAGGCCCGCGAGATGACTGCTGGTCGAATCGACGGACTCGAGCAACTCGAGCCGCTCGATGACCGCGGCAACCCCGGCCAGGCAGCGTTCCAGCTCGCCGCGATCCAGCGGCAACCGGCCCGGCGGCAACCGATAGCCCCCATCCGCGGTAACGATGTCCCAGCCGGATTCGCGCAGGGCGGCAACCTGCTTCGCCACTGCCGCCCGGGAAACCCCCAGTTCCGTGGCGATGGCCGCCCCGGAATGGACACCGCCATCCCCCAGGCACTGCAGCACATGCCGGCGGACCCTGCTCACGTCGGCGTCCCCAGCCATCGCGCGCGCCGCGCCGCTGTTTCGCCGTCGCTGTCTGCCCGCCAGTAGAGGCAGCACCGGTCACGTACGGGTTCCTCCAGCACGAGTTCGCATGCAAGCAGGCGATCATCGCGCAATGCGTGGATCGGCAACGGATCGCCGACCGGCAGTCGCGCCAGGCGCCGGGAGAAATCGCGGGCAGGCAAGTGTATGCCGTCGATCGCGACAATGCGATCGCCGACCGACAGCCCCGCACGCTGCGCGGCACGGCCCTCGATCACCTGGGCCAGTCGCGGCCAGCCATCCTGTTCCCGCACCACGGCTCCGAGGCCGGGAACATACTCCTTCCCGATTTCGGGCTGTTCCCATGCCGCGTCGATGCCGAACTCGGCCAGCAAGGGAGCGAGATCGAGATCCTCCCGTGATCGCAGCGCCCGGTCGAAGAAATCCTCGAGTCCGAAACCCGCCAGCTCTTCGGCCAGGCGCTCGATACCGTTCTCCGGCACGCCGAGGTCGGCGCGCCCGTAGTGCGTCCACAACGCGCGCATCAGGTCATCGAGCGAACACGTGTCACCACTGCGAAGGCGCAATGTCAGATCCAGCATCAGGGCGACCAGCGCGCCCTTGGCGTAGTAGCTGACGATCGCGTTGGGCGCATTCTCGTCCTGCTTGTAGAAACGTGTCCAGGCATCGAAGCTGGATTCGGTGACACTCTGGCGCAGGCGCCCCGGTCCGCGATGGACACGGGTGATCGTGCGCGCAATCCGTTCGAGCCAGGACTCGGCGGTCAGCAGACCGGCACGCAACAGGCCGAGGTCGTCGTAATACGAAGTCATCCCCTCGAAGGCCCACAGCAGGGTCGTGTAGGACTCCGACTCCAGTTCGTAGGGCCTGAACACGGCCGGGCGGATGCGCTTGACGTGCCAGAGATGAAAGTATTCGTGACTGCACAGCCCCAGAAGTTCGAGATATTCCTCGCGATCGTCGCCATCGCCCGGTTGCGGAAGGCTGTCGCGGACGACGTCCAGCACCGTCGAGGCGCGATGCTCGAGGCCTCCGTAACCGCTGCCGACCACGTTCATGAAGAAGATGTAGCGATCAACCGGCAGCTCTCCGAACATCGTTACATGCTGCTCGCAGGTACGCGCGAGATCGCGGCAGAGCCGCTCGGCGTCGAAACGCACGGCACCCGACACAACCAGTTCGTGCGGGACACCCGCCACCTCGAAGGCGTGACGGGCGAAGCGGCCGAGGCGGACTGGATGGTCGATCAATTCCTCGTAGTCGCCGGCGCGATAGCGGCCGAATCCGGCGCCGTCGATGTCCATCGGCGGCATCGCCGTTGCCACTCTCCAGTCCCCGGGCCCGGGCGACGGAATCTCGAGCTCGAAAGGCCCGTCCGGCACGCCCAGCGGCCGCAGGAACACGCTGGTGCCGTTGCAGAAACCGCCGTCGGCGTCGAGGTACGCCGCGCGCACCGATGCGTCGCGGGCATACACCAGCCATTCCACCCGCAGCGGCCCGTTGCTGGGTGCACAACGCCAGGTCTGCTTGTCGTCCTTGACCACCGGTACCGGCTGCCCGTTGCAGCTCGCGTGCAACTCGATCACGTGCCGGGCGAAGTCACGCACCATGTAGCTGCCCGGCGTCCAGGCCGGCATGGCGAGGACCTGCCCGTCCGGATCGGGACAATCCAGCTCCAGGATCACGCCGAACAGGTGTGCTTCAGGCTTGCTGGCAAGGAGGGTATAGCGCATGCATGTCCGCCGATGGCGAAAGGGGATATACCATACCGGCGCGAGCGCGCATGCTCCAGTGCGCGGGCCGCACGAATCCCGTCATTGCTATAATCGGCCCGAGCGGGGAACGGACCGTCCAGCGGGGGGCACTGCGATGGACACACCGGGATCGACACGGGCGCGTGCATCGATCGAGCGAATACACGGCTTGCAGCGGAGTCGTGCCCGCCCGTTGTCATTGCTTGTCTCGCTGCTCGCGGCATTTTCCGTGCTGCCGGCATCGGCCGGGGACGTGACCTACAAGTACCGCGAGGACGACGGCACGGTCTGGTTCACCGACCGCAAGCCGAATGGTGCCGATTTCCACGACTACGAGTTTCTCGGTTATCACGGCCGTCCGCCCGCCACCGCATCCTGCCGCGGCATGACGCCGGAACGAATGGAAAACCGGGCGCAACGGATTGCCGTTCCGTTGCGGCGCCATGCGCAGCGATTCGAGGTCGACGAGCATCTCGTGCGCGCCATGATGGCAGTGGAATCCTGCTTCGACCGCTACGCGATCTCGCGCGTCGGTGCCCGCGGCCTCATGCAGCTCATGCCCGCAACCGCAGCCTCGCTGGGAGTCGAGGATTCCTTCGACCCGGAAGAGAATATCCGCGGCGGGATCCAGTATTTCAGCCGCATGCTCGAGCGTTTCGACAGCGACATCACCCGCGCCCTGGCCGCCTACAACGCCGGCCCCGAGGCCGTCGAACACTACGGCGGCGTCCCCCCCTTCGAGGAAACCCGAAACTATGTTCGCCGCGTGATGGAACGCTGGCACGAGAATCGGGAAGGCGGAAGGTGACAGATGGCAGATGGCAGATGGCAGATGGCAGATGGCAGATAAAAGAATCGTTTGATATTCGTCGGAGGCAAGGATCGAGGCAGACGCCATGGCCTTGGTCCGGGCCTGGGCCCGGGACTCTTTCCTGTCATCTGCCATCTGCCAACTCATCCATAAGAAGAACCCCAGTCACCACTACAGCGACCGGGGTTGCGATAGATGCCTGGCGGTGACCCGCGTGGCGTGTGGCGCAGACACGCGAATCAGCTCTGCGAGCGAAGCGAGCACGCCATGGTGCATCGTCCCACGATGCACCGAGCCTGCGTGGCGAACGCAAATCATCGCTCACCGCCAGGCCAGAGGCGTTGCATTGAGACATAAAAAACCCCGACCACCTTGCGGTAATCGGGGTTGGCGATAGATGCCTGGCGGTGACCCGCGTGGCGTGTGGCGCAGACACGCGAATCTTCTCGGCGAGCGAAGCGAGCACCCCGTGGTGCATCGCCTCGCGATGCACCAAGCCTGCGTGGCGAACGCTTTCCATCGCCCACCGCCAGGCCGGGAATTCCTCATCAAGCCATAAAAAAACCCCAGTCACCACTACAGCGACTGGGGTTGGGATAGATGCCTGGCGGTGACCTACTCTCGCATGGGATCTCCCACACTACCATCGGCGCAGAACGGTTTCACTTCCGAGTTCGGAATGGAATCGGGTGGTTCCCGTTCGCCATTGCCACCAGGCAGATCGGTTGTCCCGACGTCACGGACGCCGGAACCAATTGGGTAGTCATGGCATACAGACACCATCGGGCATTGCCGCGATGCACACCCGAATGCTTGGGTGTTATATGGTCAAGCCTCACGGTCAATTAGTACCGGTTAGCTCCAT
>CAYZHJ010000150.1:0-6068 GCA_964478305.1 uncultured Ectothiorhodospiraceae bacterium | reverse complement strand
CGTGGCGCTGAACGGGGGCGAGCTTGTGATCGACTGGGCCGGCGGGGATAATCATCTGTGGATGACCGGCCCGGCCACCACCGTATTCGAGGGAACACTCGCGGCATGACGATGACCGATCCCGACGCAGTCGGCAGTTCCGTGCTCGACGAGAACGATGTCGCCGAATACCTGCGCCAGCATCCCGATTTCCTCGCCCGCCATTCCGAACTCCTGGCCGGACTGCGCATCCCGCACAATCCGGGCACCGGCGCGGTATCCCTGATCGAGCGCCAGATCGTGGTGCTGCGCGAGCGCAATCAGCGGCTGGAAGCGCGGCTGTCCGAACTGCTGCAGACCGCACGCGACAACGAGCGCGTGGGCACCCGCCTGCTGGCCCTCGGCCGGGGTCTGCTGGAGGCGGACTCGCTGGATGGCGTGATCGCGCTGGTGCGGGACACGCTGCTGAGCGAGTTCGCCGCCGACGAGGTCGTGATCCGCCTGATCGATACCGAGGACGGCCATCACGCCACCCGTGATCCCGGCCGGTTCGTGCGCCCGGGCGATCCGGCGATCGCCGCCTTCGACGATTTCCTGCGCCGGGGTGAGCCCGTGTGCGGCGAAGTGACGAGGCAGCAGCAGGAAGCCCTGTTCGGCGAGGATGTCACGCCTCCCGGTTCCTGCGCCCTGGTACCGCTGCGTTCCGGGCGCGCGCTCGGCCTGATCGGCCTGGCGAGCCGCGATACCGGCCATTTCCATGCCGGCATGGGTACGCACTTCCTCGCGCAACTGGGCGAACTGGTCTCCGCTGGTGTCGCCGCCCACCTCGACGACTAGCGAGCTGCCGGGCACGCTGGAGGCGTTCGATGCCTATCTGCGCGTCGAGCGCAATGCCTCGGCCGCCACGCGCAGCGGCTATCGGCGCGATCTCGAACGGTTCGTCGCCTTTCTGCAGTCCGAATCCCGTGACGACTGGTCCCGTGTCGACAGCGACATGGTGCAGCGCTTTGTCGCCCGCGAACATCGGCGCGGCCTTTCCGGGCGCTCGCTGGCGCGCTCGCTGGCGGCGATCCGGGCACTGTTCGCCTGGCTGTTGCGCGAGGGCCGGGCAGGCCACGATCCGGCCGCGGACATCCGCCCGCCCCGAACCGGCCGGCCCCTGCCGCGGACGCTGGAGATCGAGGAGATCGAGCGCCTGGTCGCGATTCCGGGCGACGATCCGCTCGCCCGGCGCGATCGTGCGCTGCTGGAGCTGTTCTACTCGGGCGGGCTGCGACTGGCGGAAATCGCGGGACTCGATGTATCGGGACTGGACCTGGGAGAGGGCGTGGCGCGGGTAACCGGCAAGGGCCGGCGCACCCGGCTGGTGCCGGTGGGTCGGCCCGCCCGTGCCGCGCTCGCGTCCTGGCTGGAAGTGCGCGCGGCCTGGGCCGGGCCGGATCAGCCCGCGCTGTTCGTCACAGCCCGCGGCACCCGCCTGTCGCGGCGCTCGATCCAGGCGCGCGTCGCCCACTGGGGGCGCCGTCTGGGCCTGCCGCAGCATGTTCATCCGCACATGCTGCGGCACTCGTTCGCGACCCACCTGCTCGAATCCAGCGGCGACCTGCGCGCGGTACAGGAACTGCTGGGGCATGCCGACATCGCAACCACGCAGGTGTACACGCATCTCGATTTCGGGCACCTGGCCGATGTCTATGAGCGGGCGCATCCACGCGCCCGTCGGCGTGGCGGCACGAAGGAGTGATCAGCCGGTGTCGGTGCCGCGGCCGGACGCGCTGCGCCCGCGCGGGGGCGCCGCCGACAGCTCGAACCGGGTGAAGGCGGCGGAGCTCTCGCGTGCTGGTCCCAGCCGGATGCGCAGCGTACGGTCATGCGCATCCAGTTCCAGCACCTCTCCCTCCCGGAACAAATGGGCGGGAACCAGTACCGTGGCCGGAATCTCGCGGCCGTGGATCGCCGGCAGCATCAGCGCGGGCTCGACGGGCTCGCTGTCGCGATTGCGCCTGCGGTGCGGATTGGCCGGCTCGCGGCGCACCACCGCGGGTGCCGGATGACGGCCGAGTATCTCGACCCCGGCATCGAAGCGGCTGTTGTCGATCATGCGGATGCGCCGGATCACCCCGAGGCTCCAGCGTTCCTGCATCGGCGCGTCGGCCCCTTCCTGCCCGCCGCCGTTGGCCGGCAGCTCCTGGCGCAGGGCGACCAGTTCCCCCACCGCCCCCGGCGACGAGGTTCCGCCCTCCCAGCGCAGGCGGAAACCGCCGCTGCTGGTATCGACCAGTGACCAGTTGCGGCGGGTTTCCGGCGTGGCGCTCGAGGGTGCGGCGGCGATCGCCTGCCGTTCCTCGCGCGTTCCCCAGGCGCCCGGCAGGTCCTGCGCGCGGCTCTCGGCCTGCTTTCGCTTGTCCTGCCATTCATGAGCCGGGCGCTCGATCGTCTGCAGCGCGAGATTCGCGATGTTGCCGAGCGGCCGGCTGCGGTCGCGGGTCACCTCGGCCGCCGCCGGCGCGGCATCGGCCAGCAGGCGCTCGCGGATGCGTTTCAGCGAGGTCTCGACGTCGGCCGGTTCGCTGCGGGCAGCGCGTTCACCACGACGTTCCACGCGCCCGGACCAGCCGTCGATCAGCCGGCCCAGAGCCGCGGCATCCACCTCGGCCGGTCCCGGCACGTCGTTTTCCGAGGGCGCCTCGGGCTGCAGGCGCTGGGCCTCGGTCAGCACGGACGTGACGTCGAGTACGCGGATGCCGGCGGTGCTCTCCCCGAGCAACAGGCCCGGCTGCGGCGGCTCCGGCGTGGCGAGATCGACGTGGAACAACTGCGCACCGTCGCCGGACGCGGTGGCCGTATCCGACAGGACGGCGAGGCGGCACCATGCTTCCAGCCGCCGGAAGAGTCGTTCCGCCTGGCCCCGGCGCAGCCCGTCGGTCGGCGCGACCCCGAACAGCAGCAGGCGCTTGTACATGTCGAGCGGCGACTGGCGCTGCCCCGGCGCGGTCAGGAGCTCGTCGTTGCGGACCCTGCGTTCGGAACAGCCCCATGCCTCGGCCAGGCGGTAGAGCACATGGCAGTCGTGCCAGAAGACCTGTGGCAGAGGGGCATGCACCTGTACACAACGCAGCATGGTCTCGCCCCGACAGGAGAGCGCGCGCTCGACCGCGAGCGCCAGTTTCCCGCGCGGCGCTCTGTGTGCACGCCCCAGCGAATCCGCGACGATGTCCCAGGCGAGCGCCATCTCGCGCAGCAGCAGGAGCTGGGCCTGGAAGTTGCGCATCGAAGCGTCGTCGAGAGGCAGCCGCTGGGTGTTGATGCGCTGGACGAAGCGCTCGCTCAGGCGCCGGGCGGCCGGACGCAACTGCTCGGCGCTCTTCAGGCGGCGGCCCGGGCGCAACTCGACGCGGTTGAAGTGCTTCAGTCCCTCGATGAAGCGCGCGGCGGTTTCGCGGTCGGAACCCCGTTCGAGTTCCTCCAGCCAGCGCTGCACACGACGCCCGGAGGAGAACGTTTCGTCGTGCCCGGCCGGTGTGCGTTGCGGCAGCTCCAGTTCCATCCACATCGGGGGCAGTCTCCGTTGCCGCAGTGACCGATTTGTATACCCGCAGTGACATCGACGCAAGGGTCGCCGGGCCCGATGCAGGGAGCGGTTGCGCTGCCGTGAGCGCGCGCGATTCGTGTAGACTGCCGACCCGCTTCGAATACGGATCCGCCATCATGCATGCCACCACCATTGTCTGCGTCCGCCGCGGCGAGTCCGTCGCCCTCGGCGGTGACGGCCAGGTGACCCTGGGCGAGACCGTCATGAAGGGCAACGCCCGCAAGGTGCGCCGGCTCTACCGCGACCGGGTGCTGGCCGGTTTCGCGGGCGGCACCGCCGACGCCTTTACCCTGTTCGAGCGCTTCGAGGCGAAACTGGAAGAACACAGCGGCCAGTTGACCCGCGCCGCGGTCGAACTGGCCAAGGACTGGCGGACCGACCGCATGCTGCGCCGGCTGGAAGCGCTGCTGGCCGTGGCCGACCGCGAGCAGACCCTGATGATCTCGGGCAACGGCGACGTGATCGAGCCGGAGGACGGCCTGATCGCGATGGGCTCCGGCGGGCCGTATGCCCGCGCCGCCGCCCGCGCGCTGCTGGCGCACAGCGAGCTGGACGCCAGGACGGTGTGCGAGGAGGCATTGAAGATCGCCGCCGACATCTGCATCTACACCAACCATTACCGCAGCATCGAGACACTCTGAGCCGGTTGCCCGGTACCACCGCGAGCGCGAGGTAGCATCGCCCCATGTCCACGATGACCCCGAAGGAAATCGTCGCCGAGCTCGACAAGCACATCGTCGGCCAGGACGACGCCAAGCGCGCCGTGGCCGTGGCGCTGCGCAATCGCTGGCGCCGGCAGCAGGTGGACGAGCCGCTGCGCCAGGAGATCACCCCCAAGAACATCCTCATGATCGGTCCCACCGGCGTCGGCAAGACCGAAATCGCCCGGCGCCTGGCGCGCCTGGCGCAGGCGCCGTTCGTCAAGATCGAGGCGAGCAAGTTCACCGAAGTGGGCTATGTCGGCCGCGATGTTGAGTCGATCGTGCGCGATCTTCTCGATGTCGCCCTGAAGCAGACGCGCGAGCGCGAGGTTGCCCGGATGCGCCCGCGGGCCGAGTCCGCGGCCGAGGAGCGGGTGCTGGACGCGCTGCTGCCGCAACCGCGCAGCCAGGGGGACTGGGAGCAGGATCAGCCGCAGCGCTCCTCGGAGACGCGCGAGAAGTTCCGCCGCAAGCTGCGTGCCGGCGAACTCGACGAGCGCGAGATCGAGGTCGAGCTCTCCGGCGGTGGCATGGGCGTCGACATCATGGCGCCGCCGGGCATGGAGGAGATGACCCAGCAGCTCCAGGGCATGTTCCAGCAGCTCGGGCGCCAGAAAACGCGGCGGCGGCGCATGACGGTCGCCGAGGCCTGGCGCATGCTGATCGACGAGGAGGCGGAAAAGCTCATCGACGAGGAGGAGCTGAAGGCGAGCGCGATCGAGTCGGTCGAACAGAACGGCATCGTGTTTCTCGACGAGGTCGACAAGATCACGCGCCGCTCGGACCAGGGCGGCAGCGGCGAGGTCTCGCGCGAGGGCGTGCAGCGGGACCTGCTGCCGCTGGTCGAGGGCTCGACCGTGTCGACCAAGTACGGGCACGTGCGCACCGATCACATCCTGTTCATTGCCTCGGGTGCGTTCCACGTGGCCCGGCCGTCGGATCTGATCCCCGAGCTGCAGGGCCGGCTGCCGATCCGGGTCGAACTGGCCGCGCTCACCACCGACGACTTCGTGCGCATCCTGACCGAGCCGGACGCCGCGCTCACCGTCCAGTACCAGGCGCTGCTGGCGACCGAGGGCGTGGAGCTCGAATTCGCCGACGATGCGGTACGCCGCATCGCGGAGGTCGCCTGGCAGGTCAACGAACGCACCGAGAACATCGGCGCCCGCCGCCTGCACACCCTGCTGGAACGGCTGCTGGAACCGCTCTCGTACGAGGCGCCGGACCGCAGCGGCAGGGTGGCGATCGACGCCGCCTACGTCGACGAACGCCTGGGCGACCTGGTCGGCGACGACGACCTGTCGCGGTATATTCTCTGACAGGAGCAAGGGCGCGGAACGACAAGGAAAGGGAACCACAGATGAACACAGATAAACACAGATGCTGCCGCCCGCCTGCGGATGGCGTGTCCGAGCTGCGCTGACGGCGAGTCGGTTGAGCGAGGCAGGGAAAGAGGAACCACGAATGAACACGAATGAACACGAATGTGGAACAGCGCAATCCGAGCGTGTGTCGGAGTTGCGCTGATACTTCGGTGGATCACTCCAGCGCGACGGACCGCGCTGCCCTGACAGCGAAGCTCCAGGAGCGGTTCCGCTGGCAACAATATTCGTGTTCATTCGTGTTCATTCGTGGTTCCATTTTTCGAGCCATGTGCCGGCAGCGGAGTCACAGCGGAGCTCCGACACGCCTCTTCATCGCCGGGCGGCAGCATCTGTGTTTATCTGTGTTCATCTGTGGTTCCATGAACTGAAATCCGCATTTCCCGAGGTGCCATGCCAACACCCACCGACATC
>CAYZHJ010000149.1:0-6134 GCA_964478305.1 uncultured Ectothiorhodospiraceae bacterium | reverse complement strand
TACAAGAAGATCTACTACAACTGGCAGTCGGGCAAGTCGGAGAAGTGCACCTTCTGCTATCCGCGCATCGAGGCCGGCCAGCCCACGGTGTGCTCCGAGACCTGTGTCGGCCGCATCCGCTATCTGGGCGTCGTGCTGTACGACGCGGACCGCATCAAGGAGGCGGCGAGCGTCCCCAACGAGAAGGATCTGTATCCGGCGCAGCTGGACATCTTCCTCGACCCGCATGACCCGGAAGTCCAGCGCCAGGCCCTCGCGGACGGCGTGCCCGAGAGCTGGCTCGAGGCGGCGAAGGAATCCCCGGTCTACAAGATGGCGATCGACTGGAAGGTGGCGTTCCCGCTGCACCCGGAGTACCGGACGCTGCCGATGGTGTGGTACGTGCCGCCGCTGTCGCCGATCCAGTCGGCCGCCGATCTCGGGCAGATCGGCCTCGACGGACTGATTCCCGACGTGGAGTCATTGCGCATTCCCGTGCGCTACCTGTCGAACATGCTCACGGCGGGCGATGACCGGCCGGTGATCGACTCCCTGCGGCGGTTGCTGGCAATGCGGGTGTACAAGCGCTCGCAGACCGTCGACGGTGTGGAGAACACCGAGGTTCTGGAGCAGGTCGGTCTCGACCGGCAGCAGGTCGAGGACATGTACCAGACCATGGCGATCGCCAACTACGAGGATCGCTTCGTCATCCCGACCAATCATCGCGAGCTGTCGACCGAGGACGCCTACGGCGAGCGCTCGGGCTGCGGCTTCAGTTTCGGCGACGGCTGCCACACCCACGGCGTGACCACGCGCGTGAACCTGTTCGGCAGCAAGAGCCCGCGTCACCGAGAGCACAAGCCGCCGGTGATCTCGGAGAACGAATGATGGCTGATTCACGCGACCGGGCCATGGCCACTGCACTCAAGGCTATCGCCGCGCTGCTGCACTATCCCGACGAGGATGTCCGCGGCCATGCCGACGAGATCGCCGACGTGCTGGTCACGCGACCGGAATTCGCGGCCGCCGACCAGGACGCGATCGAGCGCTTCGTGCAGCGGCTGAAGACGGCCGATCTGCTGCACCAGCAGGCCGGCTACGTCGAGACCTTCGATCGCAGCAAGAAGGTCTCGCTGTACCTGTTCGAGCACGTGCACGGCGAGTCGCGCGAACGCGGACCCGCCATGGTCGAGCTGCGCATGGCCTATCGCGAGAAGGGACTGGAGATCGCAGCCAGCGAGCTGCCGGACTACCTGCCGATGTTTCTCGAGTTCTGTGCCCAGTTGCCCGACGCCGAGGCGCGTGACTGGCTGGAGGACATCAGCCACATCCTGCAGCAGATCCACGTGCGGCTGCATCAGCGAGAAAGCCGATACGCGCTGCCGATCCGGTTGCTGCTGCACCTGGTCAATGCCGAGCCGTGGCCGGCGGAGCTGGTCGAGGCGAGCGCGGGCGAAAAGCGCGACGACACGCGCGCGGCAATCGACAGTGTCTGGTGCGAGGCACCGGTGACCTTCGAGGCGGGCTCGGCGCTGGGCAGCGCCTGCGGCACGACGGTCGCGGATCAGTCGCGGGGACCGGTCGGACCGAACGCCGAGCGGCCGTAGAGCACGTTTACGGAGAACGACGATGGATTTCCTGCACAAGTTCGTATTCGAGTACTACGTCTACGTCGCCGGTACGGTGTTCCTCCTCGGCAGCCTGGTCCGGTTCGACATGAGCCAGTACACCTGGAAGACGAATTCCAGCCAGCTGCTCGACAACTCGTTCAGGTTCCAGGTCGGCAGCGTGCTGTTCCACATTGGTGTGCTGTTCCTGTTCTTCGGCCATCTGATCGGCCTGCTGATGCCGCACTGGATGTATCCGTACGTGGGACTCACGCCCGGCGCGAAGCAGATTCTCGCCATGGTCTCGGGCGGCATTGCCGGTCTCGCCGCGCTGGTCGGCGCGACCATCCTGCTGCACCGGCGGTTGTTCCATCCGCGCGTGCGGGCGCACTCGACCCGCAACGACATCTTCATCCTGGTGCTGCTGTACGTGCAGCTCGTGCTGGGCCTGCTGACAATCCCAGTGTCGATGTACCATCTGGACGGCTCGGTGATGCTGCAGCTCGGCGACTGGGCCCAGCACGTGCTGACATTCCGCGGCGGTTCCGAGTACATCGTCGGCGTGCACTGGATCTACAAGCTGCACCTGTTCCTCGGCATCACCACCTTCCTGGTGTTCCCGTTCACGCGCCTGGTGCACATCTGGAGCCTGCCGGCGAGCTACATCGTTCGCCAGTACCAGATCGTGCGCCAGCGCCAGGCATAGGTTGCATGTCTCATCGGTTCGTGAAGCGAGGATTCCGGGATATACAGGCCGGCAAAGGACGAAAGTTCTCGCAGAGGCGCAGAGAACGCGGGGAATACACGAAAGCGAAATTCACCTCTCGAATACATCAATCCTTGGCGTCCTTTGCGCCTTTGCGAAATTACAGCGCATCCGGTCCGGCAAAGGTGCCACCGCTTGTGGTTCACCAAGGCGTGCGAGGAACGCAAGATGAACTGCTGCCAATTGCATCGGTGGTGCCGCTTCCCGGCCATTGGCAGTACTGGCGCTTTCATGGGCGAATTTCGCAAAGGCGCAAGGATTCGCAAAGCACGCAAAGGAGGAAAGTTATGGGATTCGGTTTTCCTTATTGGCGCTCACTCTGCGCTCTCTGCGCCTCTGCGAGATTCACCTCGCAGGGCCTGTACGAAATCGAGTGTGGCACGGCCGTGATTCGGTGCAGCAGCCGGGCTGGGAGCTGGCGATGCTGGTAACGGTCAACCGGGTGGTGATCCCGCAGGAGCAGATCCAGGCCGAGTCGGCGCAGGTCGATGCGCGCGGGGTCGATGCGCGGCGCGAGGAGGCCGCGCGTCAGCTCGTGATCCGCGAGCTGCTGCGACAGCGGGCGGCGGAGATCGGATTCGATGCGGAGAGCGATCCCGATGCGGCAATGGACGCGCTGCTGGAGCAGGAAGTACCCGTGTCGGAGCCCGACGAGGATGCCTGCCGGCGCTATTTCGAGTCCAACCGGGAACGCTTTGGGACGCCGGTGACCGCCGAGGTGCGCCACATCCTGCTGGCGGCCGCGCCCGATGATGTTGGCGCACGCGCGCAGGCCGAGGATCGGGCCAACGAACTGATCGCGCAGTTGACGGACGAGCCCGGCCGCTTCGCCGAGCTGGCGGCGGCCGAGTCCCAATGCCCGTCGGCGAGCGACGGCGGTCATCTCGGCATGATCGGCCGCAACCAGACGGTGCCCGAGTTCGAGGATGTGGTCCTGCGCCTCGAGCCGGGCCTGGCCACGCGGCCCGTCGAGAGCCGCTACGGCTTCCACGTGGTCGAGGTGCTGTCGCGCGAGGGCGGTGAACCGCTGCCCTACGAGTCCGTGCGTCACCTGATCGCCGACTACATCCGCGAACGCGCCTGGCGCCGCGCCGTCAGCCAGTACATCGGCCGCCTGGCGGCTGATGCCGAGATCATGGGCGTCGACCTCGGTGTCGATGACTCGCCGCTGGTTCAATGAAAGAAGCGAACCACGAATGAACACGAATATACACGAATGCTGCCGCTTGCCAGCAGATTCCGTGTTGGAGCTTCGCTGTCAGACCATGGAGATGTCGAGTGATATTGGATAACCAAAAAATGGACGAAAAATGAACAAGAAATGGTTCTTCGTTCCAGCTCATCTCATGCTGATCGTCACATGTCATGTTTAGTCCATCTTTCGTTCATTTTTTGGTTATCCCGAGTTTCAATCCCGGTATTGCCTGTCAGCGACAGCTCCGACATGCTATCCGTCACTGAGCGGCAGCATTCGTGTGTATTCGTGTTCATTCGTGGTTCAAAACCCCGACCCAAGAGGCACCATGACCGAGATTACCGACTTCGATTCCTTCCTCTCCATCGCCCGCTCCGAGCAGGAGCCGCAGCGGTTATTGTTCGTGTTCGTGAAGACGGCGTTGCCGGAGGACGCGAGCGAGGCAGAGCGGCGGCGTTACGAGGAAGGCCTGGGCGGGGGCCTGATGCCGGTGATGTACGTCGACAAGGCGCCGGGAGAGATCGGCAACTTCGACGTGCTGGTCGAGGAGTCGCGCGCCATGGGCGAGCACTGGGACATGGTGCTGGCCGCGGCGCTGGTCGGGCCGGACGGGCGGCAGCCGTCACGGGACGAGGTCGATCAGGCCTTCAACGGCATCATCCAGAACATCCACGCCGGTGGCGACGTATCGAACCTGCTCGCCTTCGACCGAGAAGGCGACCCGGTGATCTTCACGGCGGCGGGAACGTAGGTTGGGCCGACGAAGGAGGCCCAACAGCCAGCGCCCACGCCCATGCCGGGCCTCCTTCGTCGGCCCGGCCCATGCACCGGGCTCTGCGCTTCTTCGCGTTTCGGCGGTATAATAACAATTCGGCATATGCTTATGCCAAAATCAGCTATCGCACCCGGAGGCGCATGACCATGCAACCCGAAGTCAGGCACGTGCTGCACGAGCCGAGCTCGACCTTCTCCTACGTGGTCTGGGACCCGGAGACCCGCCATGCCGCGGTCATCGACCCGGCACTGGATTTCGACCAGAACTCGGGCCATACCGGCACCGGGACGGCGCAGAAGCTGGTCGATATCGTCCGCGACGAGGGCCTGACGGTGGACTGGATCCTCGAGACCCATGCCCATGCCGATCACGTCACCGCCGCGCCGTTCGTGCGCGACCGGGTCGGTGGCCGCATCGGCATAGGCGAGGGCATCCGCCAGGTGCAGGCGCACTTTCGCGAGGTGTTCAACCTGGAGCGGGGTTTCCTGCCCGACGGCAGCCAGTTCGATCACCTGTTCGCCGACGGAGAGACCTTCCGCATCGGCAACATCGAGGCCCGCACGATTGCCACGCCGGGTCACACCAACGACCACATGACCTACGTGATCGGCGACGCCTGCTTCGTCGGCGACACGCTGTTCATGCCGGACGCGGGGACCGCCCGCTGCGATTTCCCGGGCGGCGATGCCCGCAGGCTGTACCGCTCGGCGCACCGGTTGTTCGCCGAGCTGCCCGACGGGACCCGCATGTTCATCCTTCATGACTACGGTGCCGGCGGAAAACGCGAGCTGCGCAACGAGACCACGGTCGGCGAGCAGCGGCGGCACAACATCCATCTGCACGAGGGCGTGGACGAGGACGAGTACGTGCGCATGCGCACCGAGCGCGATGCCACGCTCGATCTGCCGACGCTGATCATCCCGTCGGTCCAGCTCAACATCCGCGCCGGCGAGATGCCGCCGCCGGACGAGAGCGGTCACCGCTACATCAAGGTGCCGATCGACGCATTCTGAGGGCAATGGCATGGCGGAGTTCGACTGGCTCCCGGCGCTGGCCGGGGGCATGCTGATCGGCCTGGCGGCGACCCTGCTGCTGGGCGGCATCGGGCGCATCGCCGGCATCAGCGGCATCCTCGGCGGGGTACTGGAGCGACCGCGCGGTGATACCGCCTGGCGCTGGCTGTTCCTGGCCGCGCTGCTGGCCGGCGCGGCGCTGCATCGCTGGATCGATCCGGTGTCGGTGACCCCGCGCAGCGGCTACCCCGTGATCGCGCTGCTCGCGGCCGGGCTGCTGGTCGGCGTGGGCACGCGCCTGGGCAGCGGCTGCACCAGCGGTCACGGCGTCTGCGGTATCGCGCGGCTGTCGCCGCGCTCGCTGGCGGCGACGGTGACGTTCATCGGCACGGGCATGGCGACCGTGTGGCTGCTCCGGCACGGATTCGGGTGGCTCTGATGCAGCGCCTGTTCGTGATCGCTTCCGGTCTGCTGTTCGGTTTCGGCCTGGATCTCGCGCGCATGACCGATCCCGGGCGTGTGCTCGGGTTCCTCGATGTTGCCGGCCGCTGGGATCCGACGCTGCTGTTCGTCATGATCGGGGCATTGGTCGTGGCCGTGCCCGGATTCGCGATCCTGCGGCGCCGCGGCACGACCTGGTTCGCCGGCCGGCTGCAGCTGCCGACGCGGCAGGACCTCGATGCGCGACTGCTCGCCGGAGCGGCGCTGTTCGGCGTAGGATGGGGGCTGGCGGGCTACTGCCCCGGGCCCGGGATCGCGGCGCTCTCGCATGCGGCGGCCGATCCGGCCTGGTTCGTCG
>CAYZHJ010000148.1:0-6400 GCA_964478305.1 uncultured Ectothiorhodospiraceae bacterium | reverse complement strand
ATCTCGGGACTCCAGACACTGCGCCAGACCATGCTGGCGATGGGAATGGCGAACGAGAACAGGATGAACAGGCCGAGCGGTGCGACCAGCAGCAGCGCCTTGATCTTGGCGCGCCTCATCGAGCGCTGCAGGCTCTCCTTGAGCGGCGTGCCATCCGCCGCGCGCATCACGTCATCGGTCTGCGGCGGCGGTTGAGTGGCGGCGGCTTCGCTGTGTGCCATCTTGTGACCCTCTGATCACGTAATCGTTGTCGTTATGCGGCCCTTCACGGGCCACCCGATCGAACAGGCCGGGCGGCCCGGGAAAGACCGCGCACGGGACGGGCGATGCCCGCCCCGTGCGAGGTTGTCGATCCGGACGCTTACATCGCCAGCCAGCTGTTGAAGCGCTCGGCCAGCGAGTCGCCGTTGTCCGCCCAGAACGCGGCATCCTTGGAGATCGCCGTCTTCAGGTTCTCCGGATTCGTGGGCATGTGCGGACCCATGTCGACACCAAGCTCGGCGTGCTTGCCGACGAGCTTGGCGGACGACTTGCGGGCCGGGCCGTACGAGATGTACTTGGCCTGGTCGGCGAGCCGCTGGGTGTCGGTGGAGAAGCGCAGGAACCGCTTGACCTCGTCGGTCAGCTTGCCCTTCGGCACCACCCAGCCGTCACTCTCGAACAGCTGGCCGTCCCAGATGATCTCGATCGGCTGATCCTCGACCACCTGCGCGTTGAAGAAACGGCCGTTGTAGCCGGTCGCCAGGCTCGCTTCCTGGTCCGCCAGCAGCTGTGGCGGCTGGGCTCCCTCGGACCACCACACGGTGTTGCCCTTGAGCTCGTTCAGCTTGCTGAACGCGCGGGCGACGCCTTCGTCGGTGGCCAGATGCTCGTAGACGTCCTCGTGCGAGACGCCATCGGCCATCAGCGCCCACTCGAGGTTGCCGGCCGGGATCTTCTGCATGGAACGCTTGCCGCCGAACTTGGACGTGTTCCAGATGTCGGCAATCGAGTCCGGCTGCTCGCCACTCCACATCTCGGTGTTGGTGGCCCACAGCGTTGCGTACAGGATCTCCGGGACGTAGCAATCCCGGAAGCCGCCGATGAAGTCCTCGCTCGGCGGCGAACCGTCCGGTGCGGGCTTGAGGATCTCGTCGTGATCGATCACCTCGAGATAACCCTCGTCGCAGAGCTTCATCGACGGTGCCTCGAGCATGTCGACCACATCCCAGGTCACGTTGCCCGCCTCGACCTGCGAGCGAACGCCCGACGGACCGTTGGCGGACTTGGAGACCTGGACAATTTCGGTGCCGGTCATCTCGGAATAAGGCTCGTAATAGGCCTTGCGCTGACTCTCCTCGTATGCACCGCCCCACGACACGATCGTGAGCGACTCGGCCGACAGGGCCGAAGTCGGAGCGGCGAGCAGACCCAGCGCGGCGACACCGGCAACGGTTGTCGTCTTGAATGCGTGGTTCATTGCTGTTTTCCCCTGGTTATGACTGTCGGCAACTGCCGACGGACTACTGCCACTTCCGGCTGAGCGTCGATACACGGACCGACTCATGATCCGGAAGTCAGTACAAGGCCGAACCCGGCAGAACGATCATGCATCGAGTGCACGACAGTCCTCCGCGGCCCAGCCAAAGCTGACGGTATCGCCCTCATCCAGACGGGCATGTCCCTGTGCGTTCGGAATCTTGACCACGAACTCGTCGTTGTCGCCGACCGACGCACGGGTGCGAATGTGATCGCCCAGATAGATCAGCTCGCGCACCGTGCCCTCGAGCACGTTCTCGCACGAACCTTCCGGCGGATTGACCTGGACACGCTCGGGCCGCAGCGACAGCGTCGTGCGATCGCCCACGCCCGATACGTTGACCGTCTTTGCGATCACGGTGCCGGCCTGACCTTCAAGCTCGATCTTGCAGCGCTCGCCGTCCATCTCCAGGACCTTGCCGTAGAAACGGTTGTTCTCGCCGATGAAATAGGCAACGAACGCATTGACCGGCTCCTCGTACAGCACCGGCGGCGTGGCGAGCTGCTGGACGATGCCGTCGTCGAATACCGCGATCCGGTTCGACATGGTCAGTGCCTCGGACTGGTCGTGGGTCACGTAGACCATGGTGATGCCGAGGTCGTCGTGCATGTGCTTGATCTCGAACTGCATCTCCTCGCGCAGGTTCTTGTCGAGCGCGCCGAGCGGTTCGTCCATCAGCACCAGCTTGGGCTCGAACACCAGCGCGCGGGCAGAGGCCACGCGCTGCTGCTGTCCACCGGAGAGCTGTGCCGGGCGACGCGTACCGAAGGCCCCCAGTCGCACCATGTCGAGCGCCTTCTTCACGCGCTCGTCGATCTCCGATTTCGGATACTTGCGCACCTGCAGCGGGAACGCGACGTTCTCGGCCACGGTCATGTGCGGAAACAGGGCATAGTTCTGGAACACCATGCCGATGCCACGCTTGTGCGGCGCGACGTTGTTGATGGGTTCGCCGTCGAGATAGATCTCGCCGTGGGTGGCGGGCTCGAAACCGGCGAGCATCATCAGGCAGGTGGTCTTGCCGGACCCGGAGGGCCCCAGCATCGTGACGAACTCCCCCTGCTCGATATCGAGGTTCAGGTTCTTGACGACAAGGGTTTCGCCGTCATAGCTCTTCTGAACCTCACTGAACTGCACGAAGTTGTTGGACGCCATATCCGCGGTGGCTCCTCGGTATGATTTCGTTATTCAGAGCGTGAATCCGGTCGCTGATATAAACATAGCACCCGGACGACTTCAACTTGCCCGGCCACGGACAGCCCCTCCGGGACCCTCATTCCTGCCCCAGCCAGGCATCGAATCGCTCGTCCATCCGCGCCTGATTCTCGGCCCACCAGAGAAAATCGTTCTGCAGGGAATTGCGGAAATTCGCCGGAGAGGTGGGCATGTGCGAACGGTATTCGCGACGGATCAGGGGCAGCGAGGACTTGCGTGCCGGCGCGTAGGACACGTATTCGGTCTGCTCGGCCAGCGGCTGCGTGCCGGTGGCGAACGAGACGAACTTGAGGATGTTCGCCAGGTTGTCCGCACCCCGCGGGATCACCCACAGGTCGATTTCCCAGATCTGGCCATCCCAGATGTAATCGAAGTTCCGATCCTGCTTGACGATGGCATTGAACACCCGGCCATTGTACGCCGAGGAGATGGTAACGGTGCCATCGGCGAGCCATTCCTGCGGTTGCGAACCGCTTTCCCACCATTCGATCGAGCCGCGCAGCTCGTCGAGCTTGTCGAATGCCCTTTCGACCCCCTCCTCGGTGCGCAGTTCCGCATAGACATTCTCGGGTGCCACACCGTCGGCGATCAGCGCCCATTCGATATTGTTGCGCGGTGTCCTGCGCATCCCGCGCCGGCCCGGAAAATCCTCGGTATTGAACACGTCGGCGACCGAATCAGGGGCCTCATCCGGAAAGGCCTCCTCGTTGTAGGCGAACAGCGTGGACCAGATGATCTCGCCGACGGCGCATTCGTGCAGCGTGTTCGGCAGGAAGTCGTCCATCGCCGGGGTGCCATCCGGCGCCGGCGCCAGGATACTCGGCGGTATCGGCTCGAGATAACCGCCGTTGCAGCCGCGGATCGCATCGGCCAGCGTGACGTCCACCACGGACCAGGTCACGTTCCCGGACTCGACCTGCTCGATCACCTCATCGAAGTCGCCGGGATACTCGTCCTCCTCGTACGGGATGCCCGTGCGCTCGGAGAAGGGCTTCATGTACGCCTCGCGCTGGCTCTCCTGGTAGACGCCGCCCCAGCTCACGATCGTGATCGGTTCGGGCTCCTCCGCCCGCACCGGGCCGGCCACGCCCGGAAGTGCGAGAACCAGTACGGACGACAGGAAGGCACGACGCATCCGGGTCGCGTTCATCCACTCGCTCCACGACGGAAAACCTGCCGATGCGCATGATGCCGGGGAACGGCAGGAAACGGTTTCGGCGGAATCGCCGGATCGGCGGCAGGGGGGAGGAGATTCGGGGAGACGGCGGCGGCGGGAGCGAGCGGGGAACGACCCGGGCGGGGCCATCCCGGTGCGATCGCCGTCGGCATCGATCGCCGGGCGATCAGCGTCATCGCATGGGACTCCGCGACCCGAGGAATTCGGTCATGGCTCATCCTGGCTACCGGTATCACGGCCTGTCGCCGTCTCGACGTGCCAGCCAAGTGTAGACCGGCTGCATGGCGCGATTCAACAATCATGGAGATGGGCGACCGCGGCCGGCAGCCCCATTCGGCGGGCACGGCAGGTAGAATGCACGCTTCGTGCCGCCGGGTTCCCGTACCGGAGTGACCATCGATGCAGACGCTGCTCTTCCGCAGTCCCTCCGATCCGGCGGAACGCTGGCGCGAGGCGCTGGAGGCGGAACTGCCGGACCTGCGGGTCCGCATCTGGCCGGACATCGGCCCGCCGGAGGCGGTCGACTACGCCCTGATCTGGGCCTCGCCGGACCGCATGCTGCACGAGCTGCCGAACCTGCGGGTCGTGTTCTCGATCGGCGCCGGGGTGGACCACCTGCTGGGACCGGAAGTCCCGGAGCATCTCCCGCTGGTTCGCATGGTCGATCCGGCGCTGACCGAGGGCATGGTGGAGTACGTCGTCTACCAGGTGCTGCGCCATCATCGCCACATGCCGGCCTACGAACGCCAGCAACGCGACGAGGACTGGACGGTCCACGAGCAGCGCCGCCCCGGGGAACGGCGGGTCGGCATCCTCGGCCTCGGCCGGCTCGGCTCCGCCTGTGCCCGTGCACTGCACGACCTCGGTTTCGATGTCGCCGGCCACGTGCGCACGCCGCGGGATTCCGCGGATTCCATCCCCGTGTACGCCGGCGCGGACGAACTGGATGCCTTTCTCGCCCGCAGCGACATCCTGGTCTGCCTGCTGCCGCTGACGGACGAGACGCGCGCCATCCTCGATCGCGATACCTTCGCCCGGCTGCCGGCGGGGGCGGTCCTGATCAATGCCGCGCGCGGTGCGCACCTGGTGGAAGAGGATCTGCTGCTGGCGCTGGGCGAGGGCCGACTCGCCCATGCCGTCCTGGATGCATTCCACACCGAGCCGCTGCCGGCCGGCCATCCGTTCTGGAAGCATCCCCACATCACGGTGACGCCGCACGCCGCGAGCCTGACCCACCCGATCACGGGTGCCCGCAGGGTGGCCGAGGGCATACGCGCCGATCGATCGGGGCATTCCCTGCCGAACCGGGTGGATCGATCGCGTGGGTATTAGCAGGACACCGGGAAGGGACTGTTCCATCTCAATGCGTCGCCGAACCCGGCCCGCGTCCGGATCCGGCCGGGCCGAATCGAGCGCCCGCAGTGCCCGATTCGTGGCGGTTGCAACACCCCCATGCAGCCACTACCCTCCGCACTGAACGGCCGCCGCGTGCCCGCGAGCCCGGCCGCTCCACGGCAGGGAGGTATCCCCGATGAGATTCTCCGCGAGCGCGCGCGTTACCGGGACCGTCAATGCGGGCCGGGGTGGATCGCTCTGATGACGAGCGGGAACGGCATCAAGCTCGACGCGTACGACGTCAAGATCCTGGCGACGCTGCAGCGCCAGGGACGCATCACCAAGATCAAGCTCGCCGAGGAGATCGGGCTGTCGCCGAGCCCCTGCTGGGAACGCATGCGGCGACTGGAAAGCCAGGGTCTCATACATGGCTATCACGCCGATATCGACATCGACCAGTTGCTGCACACCTCCACCATCCTGGTGGAAGTCACCCTGCGCAGCCACCAGGCGAAGGATTTCGAGCGTTTCGAACAGGCGATCATGGATGTGCCGGAGATCGTCGAGTGCTACAGCACCGGCGGCGGCATCGACTATCTGCTGAAGGTGGTGGCACTGGACATCGATCACTACCAGCGCATCATCGACAATCTGCTGATGGCCGAGATCGGCATCGACCGCTACTTCACCTATATCGTCACCAAGCCCGTCAAGCGCGAGCATTCGGTTCCGCTGATCGAGCTGCTGCGCTACGCCGGCGATCCGCGCGCACCGCGCTGATGTGATGCAGCCCTGCCGGGCCGAATTGCTCGGCGGTTTGATTCCTGTGCCCGAATCGGCGGGCGTAACCGCGGACCCTCTTTCCCGGCTGTTTCGCCCTGCCACGCAGGGCGAGGTACTTTCTTGTGGCGTGCAGGTTGGGCCGACGAAAGGAGGCCCAACATGGGCGTTCGGTTTCGCTGTTGGGCCTCCTTCGTCGGCCCAACCTACGTCTTCCTGGTACGAACGGGACGCGCCCAACGGCGAAACCCGCCCGCATCGGGTCAATTGCCCTACCCAACGCGGGCGGTCTTTTCCGGCGTCGGTGCCGCCGAACACGGGGCTCGGCGGATCACGACGTAGGCCGGAACGCGACCGAAGGGAGCTTTCCGGCG
>CAYZHJ010000147.1:0-6400 GCA_964478305.1 uncultured Ectothiorhodospiraceae bacterium | reverse complement strand
CCCGACCATCCCGCGGAGCCCGTGGCCTGGCCCGGCGCCGGTTTCGAACTGCTGCCCCTGCATCTGCGTCCGAACCCGGAAACGAGAATACGCGACACGGCTTGATCGGCGTCAATGTCGATGGAGCCGGGGTGCGCGGACACTGATGCCTTCGTTCATTCCCGGAGCGCCACATGGAACTGGTCTGCCCAGCAGGCAATGCAGCCGCGCTGCGCAGCGCGATCGACAGCGGTGCCGACACGGTCTACGTCGGCCTGCGCGACGGTACCAACGCCCGCCATTTTCCGGGATTGAACTTCTCGCCCCGGGATCTCGAGCATGCAGTCAGCGACGCTCATGATCGCGGCGTGCGCATCCTGCTGGCGATCAACACCTATGCCCAGGCGGCAGCCTTCCGACAATGGACTCGGGCCGTCGACCTCGCGGCGAAACTGAGGGTGGACGGGATCATCCTGGCCGACATCGGCCTGCTCGACTACACCGCGCGCACCCATCCCGACCTGCCGCGCCACCTGTCGGTCCAGGCCTCGGCCACCAGCATCGAGGCATTGCAGTTCCATCATGAATGTTTCGGCATCCGTCGTGCCGTTCTGCCGCGCGTGCTGTCGCTGGCGCAGATCGAGCAGGTCACGCGGGACGCCCCGGTCGAGATCGAGGTGTTCGGTTTCGGCTCGCTGTGCATCATGGCAGAGGGCCGTTGCCTGCTGTCGTCCTACGCCACGGGCGAATCGCCGAACACGGCCGGGGCCTGCTCACCGGCGGCCCATGTGCGCTGGGACGAGACGGCGGATGGCACACTCAGCGCGCGCCTCAACGGCATGCTGATCGACCGTTTCGCGCCCGACGAGAATGCTGGCTACCCGACGCTGTGCAAGGGCCGCTTCGAGGTTGCGGGCAAGACCAGCCATGCACTGGAGGAGCCGACCAGCCTCAACACCCTGGAACTGCTGCCGGCCCTGCGGCATGCCGGGGTTCGTGCGATCAAGCTCGAGGGACGTCAGCGCAGTCCCGGCTACATCCGCCAGGTCGTGCAGGTATGGCGCGAGGCCATCGACCGCTGCCTGGCCGATCCCGGCACGTATGCACCGACGACCGAGGCACAGGATCAGCTGCGCGCCCTGTCCGAAGGCAGTCAGACCACCTTCGGTGCCTACCAGCGTGCCTGGCAGTAGGGGAGCCTGTACGGTGACCGATAGCGCATTGAGGATCGCGCTCGGGCCCTGCCAGTACTTCTGGCCGCGGCGGCAGGTGCTCGAGTTCTATGCCGAGATCGCCGAGACCCCGGTGGATGTCGTGTACCTCGGTGAGACGGTCTGTCCGAAGCGGCGCGAATTGCGCCCCGAGGATTGGATCGATCTGGCCGGTGACCTGGCCGCCGTCGGCAAGGAGGTGGTGCTATCGACGCTCACGCTCGTGGAGGCCCGCTCCGAGGCCGGAGTCGTCCAACGTATTTGCGACAATGACTCGTTCCGGGTCGAGGCCAACGACATCGGTGCCGTCCAGCGGCTGCGCCGACTGGAGGTGCCGTTCGTCGGCGGGCCGTTCCTGAACATCTACAACGCGCACGCACTGCGCCGATTCCACAGCCTCGGCATGACGCGCTGGGTGCCACCGCTGGAGATGCCGCGTGCGACCCTCGTCGATCTGCTCGCTGACACCGGCGACACACCACCCGAGACCGAAATCTTCGCTCACGGTCGCATGCCGCTGGCCTGGTCGGCGCGCTGCTTCACTGCGCGGCACCACGGGCTGGCGAAGGATCAATGCGGGCTGCGCTGTCTCGACGATCCCGATGGACGGGCGGTGCATACCCGTGATGGCCACCGTTTCCTGACCATCAACGGCGTACAGACCCAGTCCGGTCAGATCTGCAACCTGCTGCCGCACTGGGCCGACCTGCGCGCCGCCGGCGCCGACCTGCTGCGCGTCAGCCCACGCCTGGCAGGCACGCCCGCACTCATGCGCGCGCTGCGCCAGGTGCTCGACGGCGGGCTACCGGCGCAGCGACTGATCAACGCCGAGGACGACTGCGACGGCTATTGGTTCGGCGCTGCCGGCATGGAGCGCATGCCCACGCTCCAGGTTGCGGAATGAGCAGCGTGCTGGCGCGCCCGTCCCGGCTGTTGCGCCCGCTGCGATGGCTTCCGCCGCAGCTCCCCGAATCGATCATCGCGCTCTCCTGCAGCCATCTGCTGCGCGAGGCCGTCACCGACGGCCAACTGGATGATCTCGCCGGCCGCCTGCTGCTCGTCGAGCTGCACGAGCCGCGCCTCGACCTGCGCTTCACGCTGGAGCGGGGACGCATCCGTCCTGCCCCGCCGCACTGGCCGCCAGCTGTCACGGTCCGGGCACATGCCGAGGATCTGCTGCTGGTACTCGATCAACGGGTCGATCCGGACACGCTGTTCTTTCGTCGCCGCCTGCATATCAGCGGCGATACCGCCCTGGGCCTGACCGTCAAGAATCTGCTCGATAGCCTCGATACAGGCATGCTGCCCGTTCCCGTGCGCCGGCTGCTGAACGGCCTTGCCGATACCGTCCCTGCCGGCCGCTGACCGTGATCGATCCACGGCGCCAGCCGAGCGGGTGCCTCTGATCGCATTTTTGACCGACATCAAATACGGCACCGAGTGGCGGTCGTATGCTCGCTATATGTTATGAAAGACGGCCGCAAGGGCTGTCCATGAGGTGCCGGCCATGGCGATCGTCAAAGCGGGTACACCCAAAGCCGATTCAAAGTCCTCGCATCCGCTGCTGGCGGTCGAAGAGGCGCGCTCGACCATCCTGCAGGCGGTCGCCGCGCCCGACTCGGCCGGCGCTGAGCGGATGCCACTGCACCAGGCCTGCGGCCGTGTTCTGGCCGAAGACGTGTGCGCCGGTCTGTCGATGCCGCGCTGGCCCAACAGCGCCATGGACGGCTTCGCGGTACGCCTTGCCGAAGCGTGCGCAGGCGCGCTTCCGATCAGCCAGCGCGTCGCTGCCGGCACCGCCCCCGCGCCACTGGAGCCAGGCACCGCAGCCCGGATCTTCACTGGCGCCCCTGTGCCGGCCGGGACCGACACCGTCGTCATGCAGGAGCACTGCCGGGTGGACGGCGAGCACGTCCACATCGAGACGGTACCGGAGATTGGCGCCAATATTCGGAGCGCCGCCGAGGATTTCTCACAAGGTGACCCGGTGCTGCGCGCCGGGTGTCATTTGCAGCCGCAGCACATTGCGCTGGCCGCATCGGCCGGCACGGCGGAGCTGTCGGTCCACCCGCGCCTGCGCCTCGCCCTGCTGATCACGGGTGACGAGCTGGCGCCGCCGGGAGCGCCGCTCGGGGACGGCCAGATCCACGAGTCCAACGGCCACATGCTCGCGGCCCTCGTGCAGAACCTGGGTGGCGAGGTCCGGTCCGTCGCCGGCGTCGCCGACGAAGCCGCAGCGACCCGTCGCGCGCTGGCCGATGCTGCCACGGATGCCGACCTGGTCATCACCAGCGGCGGCGCCTCGGTGGGTGATTGCGATCATGTCCGTGGTGCGGCCGAGGAGATCGGCGAGCTCGCCTTCTTCGGCATCGCGGTGAAGCCGGGCAAGCCGCTGGCCTTCGGCCGCATCGGCAATGCGCCATTGCTGGTACTGCCCGGCAATCCCGTCTCGCTGTTCGTCACCTTCCTGCTCTTCGGCGCCCCGCTGATGCGGCGCCTGCAGGGCCGATCCACGACGATGCCCGAACCCTTGTGGATCCCCGCCGGCTTCGAGCAGCGGACTACCCGCGGCCGCGCCGACTACATCCGGGTCCGGTTGGAGGATGGGCGCGCCGTACCGTGCGGCGGCCAGGGCTCCGGCATCCTGACGCCCACGGCCGCCGCAGACGGCCTGGCCTGTGTCCCGGCGCACGGCACGGTGGCGCCCGGGGAACCGCTGGCCTACTACCCGATGGCCTCTCTGCTCGACTGACACCGCTCGGAGCGATTACGCACTCACTTGGCATGCCCCGGCCAGAGGTCGATGGGGTTGCGATTAAACATTCATGAATTATACTTGTTTTATCGGCCGATCATATGCCGCAGCCCTCCTAGGGTCGGCAACGACTGGCCGGAATACTGGCGTTGCAGCCCTGCCCGTTGCCCAGTGCCAGGGCGGGCGGGGAGATGCACTCTCCGCTCACGACCCCATGGTGAGTACCTTGGAGGAAGCCATGAACGAGTCCCTCGCACCCGTCATCGAGCTGCCGGTCAGCCGCTTCGCATGCACCTTCTGCGGCTGCGAGCTGTCGCACCGGAGCCTGCCGCCGTGCACGCACGCGCACGGGCTGCCGGACGATTTCACCTGTCCGGTGTGCGAGGTCGGCAAGGAATGGCTGATCGAACTGTAACGACTGGGGACGCCAGGTCAGGCGCCGCCTTGCTGCTGCCGAACTTCATCAAAAGGGATCGATCATGAGCTATCGGGAACTGGACGCACTACATCGCGAGCACGGGCACATCGTCGAACTGGTCGACGTGCTCGCCCGTCAGTTCGAAAGCCTCGATTCTGGAGGGGCCCCGGACTGGCAGATCATGAGGGATCTACTGGATTACCTGGTCGAGCACCCCGACTCCGATCATGGCCGGTTCGAGACCCAGCTCCTGCAGCGCCTCGCGCACCGCGCCCCGTCCTGCGAGCCGTTGGCCGAAGAGTTACTGGCGCGGCATCATCAGCTGATGGCCGAAGGGCTGGCACTGCATCGCCTGGTCCAGGGCATCCTCACCGGTCAGGTGGTGCCGCGCTCCCGGCTGGTTCAGCTGGGGCGGGACTTCGTCCGCGACTACCGCGAGCTCATCGAGCGCGAGAACGAGGAACTGTTTCCGTCGCTGGCGCACAACCTGCGCGCGAGCGACTGGCTCGAGCTCGTGACCGATCGCTATTGGGGAGGGAATCTCGAGGACCGTACGCCGGAGTCCGGATACGAGTCCGAATACGAAACACTGTGCCGCTGCATCCACCGGCAGGCGGGGGGCCAGTGGCCACGCGTGACAACCTCGACGCGCTGCCCGGTTTGTGACGACCAGTAACAGGCACCTGCCTGGCGCCGCACTATTGCACCAGGGGTGAGCCATCGCCGGCGATGTCGACCCCCTGGATCTCCGCATCGGCAGCGAGTCGCCCGATGTACTGGCTGACCGCGCGGCGCCAGGACCGTTCGCGGATGTACTCGGCGATCAGGTGCTTGACGTCCTCGTACTCCTGCTCCTCACCGCCCTGGCGCCACAGCACCTCGACAATATGGAACCCGTAGCGGGTCTCCACGGGTCGTGACGCCAGGCCGACGTCCAGCCGCAACACCACATTCTCGAACTCGGGCACGGTCTGGCCGCGCTCGATCGCGCCCAGGTGCCCGCCCTCACCGGCTGACGGACAGTCCGAATGCTGAGCGGCCAGCGCAGCGAACCGGCTCGGGTCATGCGACAGCTCTTCCAGTAGCGCCGTCGCCCGATCCTCGGCATTGCCCCGCCCCTCGAGGTCGTCGGGCGCAGCCGCCAGCAGGATGTGGCGGGCCTCGACCGTCTCCGGTGTGCGCAGCCGTTCGCGGTTGGCCTCGAAATAGCGCCGACACTCGCTCTCGTCGATCTCGGGTATCTGGACCTCGGTCTCCATCAGCTCATCAAGGGCGCCCTCGATATCGTCCTCGGTGTCGAGCCCGAGCTCTTCAGCACGCTGACGCAATAGCTCGCGGATCACCAGCTGGCGCGCTGCTTCCTGCATGCGCCCGTCGACGCCACGCGCGTCCACGTGCGCCGACTCGTTCGTGATCTCGTATTCCGGGATCACCACCCGATTGACCGTGACCAGCATGGATGTGTTCATCTTCAGGTATGCCGCTTGCGGACGATCTGGTACTGGCGCGCGATGTAGCTCGCCGGGAGGCTCCAGATGTGCACCAGCCGCGTGAACGGGAACACCAGGAACGTGGTCACGCCCAGGAAGATGTGCAGCTTGTAGATCCAGTGCACGTCGGCGATGTATTCCGCTGCCCCGGGCCGGAACGTCAGGACGTGCTGCGCCCATTCGCCGAGCACCAGCATGACCGATCCGTCCAGGTGCTGCATCGAGATGACGATCGTCAGCATGCCCAGTACCAGCTGCACGTACAGCAGGATCAGGACGAAGGTGTCCATGCGTGTCGACTGGGCTCGCACGCGGGGATGGAACAGGCGACGATGGAGTAGCAGGGTTCCACCGATCAGCGCTGCGCCGCCCGCAATGCCGCCCGAGATTATGGCCAGGAGCTGCTTGCTGCCTGCCGTGAGCCCCAGATAAGGATAGAGCCCATGCGGCATCAGCAAGCCGATCAGATGGCCGAAGAACAGGAAGATCACGCCGGCGTGGAACAGGATGCTGCCGATCTGGAACTTGAAGGAGTTGTCGAGCAGCT
>CAYZHJ010000146.1:0-6464 GCA_964478305.1 uncultured Ectothiorhodospiraceae bacterium | reverse complement strand
CGAGCACGGCGCGGAATTCGCCGACGAGCTCGAACGCCTGGTGAACCTGCACGGGCCCGAGACCATCGCTGCCTGCATCGTCGAGCCGATGGCGGGCTCGACCGGTGTGCTGCTGCCGCCGCGCGGCTACCTCGAGCGACTGCGCGAGATCTGCGACCGCCACGACATCCTGCTGATCTTCGACGAGGTCATCACCGGCTTCGGCCGGCTGGGCACGGCCTTCGCCGCCGAGCGCTTCGGCGTCGTGCCGGACATGATCACCATGGCCAAGGGACTGACCAACGGCGCCGTGCCGATGGGCGCGGTCGCGGTGCGCCGCGACATCCACGATGCCTTCATGCAGGGCGAGGGACGCGGTCCCGCCATCGAGCTGTTCCACGGCTACACCTACTCGGGGCACCCCGTGGCCAGTGCCGCCGGCCTGGCCGCGCTGGACATCTTCGAGCGCGACGGCCTGTTCACCCGCGCCCGCGAGCTCGAGCAGCAATGGCAGGACCGGGCCCACGAGCTCGCCTCGGCGCCGAACGTCATCGACGTGCGCAACCTCGGCCTCGTGGCCGCCATCGAGCTGGCGCCGCGCGAGGGCGCGCCGGGCCAGCGGGCCTTCGAGACATTCCGGCACTGCTTCGACCAGGGTCTGCTGATCCGCGTGACCGCGGATATCATCGCGCTGTCGCCTCCCCTGATCGCGACCGGGGCCGACATCGACCGCATCTTTTCCATGCTCGGCGACGCACTGCATGCCGTCGCCCGGACGGAGGGCTGAACCATGCAACAGGCCGCACGCAAGAGTGACATTCGCCAGCTCGCCCACTGGATCAACGGCCTGAGGGTCGAGGGAACCAGTGGACGCGCCGGCGACATCTTTGATCCCGCCACCGGCGAGGTGGCCGCACAGGTCCCGTTTGCCAGTGCCGACGAGACTCGCACGGCCATCGAGGCGGCATGGAATGCCCTGCCCGGCTGGGCCGCACAGACGCCCCTGCGGCGGGCCCGGGTCATGTTCCGCTTCAAGGCGCTGCTCGAAGAGCACACCGATGAACTCGCCCGCATGATCAGCGCCGAGCACGGCAAGACGCTGCCCGACGCGCGCGGCGAGGTCACCCGCGGGACCGAGGTGGTCGAGTTCGCCTGCGGCATCCCGCACCTGCTCAAGGGCGAGCATTCCGAGGAGGTCGGCTCCCGTGTCGACAGCTGGTCGGTGCAGCAGCCGGTCGGTGTCTGCGCCGGCATCACGCCGTTCAACTTCCCGGCCATGGTGCCGATGTGGATGTTCCCGATCGCCATCGCCTGCGGCAACACCTTCGTGCTCAAGCCGTCGGAAAAGGATCCGTCAACGCCGCTGCGGCTGGCGGAGCTGCTGACGGAAGCCGGCCTGCCCGAGGGCGTGTTCAACGTCGTCAACGGCGACCGCGAGGCGGTGGAGACCCTGCTCACCGACGACCGCGTCGGCGCGGTCAGCTTCGTCGGCTCGACGCCGGTGGCCGAGGCCATCTACCGCACCGGCAGCGAGCACGGCAAGCGGGTGCAGGCGCTCGGCGGCGCCAAGAACCACATGGTGGTCATGCCCGACGCCGATCCGGAGGAGGCCGCCAACGCACTGATCGGTGCGGGCTACGGCTCCGCCGGAGAGCGCTGCATGGCGATCTCGGCGGCCGTGGCGGTCGGCGACGACACCGCGGACCGGCTGGTAGAGAAACTGGCACCGAAAGTCCGCGCCCTGAAGGTCGGCCCGGGCACCCGCGAGGGTGTCGAGATGGGACCGCTGGTCACCGGCGAGCACCGCCAGAAGGTGAAGGGCTATGTCGACCTGGGCGAGAAGGAAGGCGCCGAGCTGGTGGTCGATGGCCGTGACCTGAAGGTCGAAGGCCACGAGAACGGCTTCTTCCACGGCGGCTGCCTGTTCGACCGCGTGAACACCGACATGCGCATCTACAAGGAAGAGATTTTCGGCCCCGTGGTGATTGTCGTGCGCGCGCCCGATTTCGAGAGCGCGGTGCACATGGTGAACACGCACGAGTTCGGCAACGGCACCGCCATCTTCACCAATGACGGCAGTGTCGCCCGCGAGTTCGCGCATCACGTGCAGTGCGGCATGGTCGGCATCAACGTGCCGATCCCGGTGCCGATGGCGTTCCACAGCTTCGGTGGCTGGAAGCGCTCGCTGTTCGGCCCGCTGCACATCCACGGGCCCGACGGCGTGCGTTTCTACACCCGCAAGAAGACGGTCACGCAGCGCTGGCCGACCGAAGTGCACGCGCCGGTCGAGTTCTCCATACCGACAATGAAGTAGGCGCGTGGCGGCCGGCAGGGAGGAGGCCCGCAGCATCGAAGCCGTGTCCCCGGCCACCTGGCTGGGGCTCGGCTTCGTCGCGCTGTGGGGTACCGGCTTCATCGGTGCCAAGTTCGGACTCCCGTATGCGGGTCCGTTCGACTTCCTCGCGCTGCGCTTCGTGATCGTGTCGGCCCTGATGCTGGCTATCGCGTTCGCGTTCCGCGCGCCCTGGCCCGCCTTCGGACGCGACTGGATTCACATCGCGATCGCCGGTCTGCTGCTGCATGCCCTCTACCTCGGCGGCGTGTTCGCCGGCATTGATGCCGGTGTGCCCGCCGGGATCACGGCCCTGATCGTCGGCACCCAGCCCGTGCTCACCGCTTTCGCCGTCGGCCCGATACTGGGCGAACGGGTTCGTCCGTTGCAGTGGCTTGGCTTCGCGTTCGGATTCCTCGGATTGGTGCTGGTCTTGTGGGAACGCCTCAGCCTGCCGGGAGGCGAATCGCTCGAGATCCTTGCACTGCCGCTGATCGCGCTGCTCGCGATCACGGCCGGCACGATCTACCAGAAGCGGTTCTGTCCACGGCTCGACCTGCGCAGCGGCACCGCGATCCAGTACACGGTGACCGCGTTCGCCCTGTTGCCGCTGGCGCTGTGGATCGACCACGAGCCGATGCAGTGGACGGCCGAATTCGTGTTCGCCCTGACCTGGATGACGCTGGTGCTGTCGCTGGGCGCGGTGACGCTGCTGTATCTGCTGATCCGCCGCGGCGCCGCCTCGCGCGTCGCCAGCCTGTTCTACCTCGTGCCGCCCACCGTTTCGCTCTATGCCTGGCTCGCCTTCGGCGAAACCCTCGGCCCGCCGGCACTGGCCGGCATGATCGTCATCGCGGCGGGGGTGGCGCTGGTCAATCGCGGTTGAAAAGAAGGGAACCACGAATGAACACGAATACACACGAATGTAAAACAGTATTCGACTAGCGGGTGTCGGAGCTGCGCTGATACTCAGTGGATCATTCCAGGGTCACGATCGCGAAGTCCTGACAGAGAAGCTCCGGAAGCGGTTCCGATGGCTACAATATTCGTGTCCATTCGTGTTCATTCGTGGTTCGCTTTTCCTGGCTCCTCCGGAACCGACTCCCGCAGGGGGCGGTGCTGCAGGGCAGGGGCATAGGCAGTATCATGGAAAATCTTCGTCCGTTTCCTGAAGCGATCCGGCAGACCATGTCACGACCAATCATCCACGGCCCGCCCCGTGGCGGGCTCTGGCGGCCTGACTTCGAGCGCGATGCCTGCGGCTTCGGCCTCATGGCGCGGCTCGACGGGGAACCGCGTCGGGACCTCGTCACCGATGCGCTGACCGCGCTCGCGCGCATGACGCACCGCGGGGCGATCGCCGCCGACGGCCGCACGGGCGACGGCTGCGGCCTGCTGGTGGCACGTCCCGAGGCATTCCTGCGGGCGATCGCCGCCGAAGCGGGTATCAAGCCGGGAGAACGCTTCACGGCCGGCCTCGTGTTCCTGGACACCGATTCCGGCACGGCCGCGCAGGAGCGCGATGCGTTGGCCGGAGCGCTGGCGGACGAGGGACTCGCGGTCAGCGGCTGGCGAACCGTTCCCGTCGATCCGTCGGTATGTGGCGAGGAGGCCGAGCGCACGCGGCCGCTGATCGAGCAGGTGTTCGTCGATGCCGGTCCGGCAATGGACGAGGATGCATTCCGGCGTTCCCTGTATGTCGCCCGCAGGCAGGCCGAACGCGCGCTCACCGATCACCCGGCCTTCCACGTCGTGAGCCTGTCGCCCGACGTGATCGGCTACAAGGCCCTGGTCATGCCGGCCGCCCTGCCCGACTTCTACCGGGATCTTGCCGACGAGCGCTTCGCCAGCGGCATCTGCGTGTTCCACCAGCGTTTCTCGACCAATACCTGGCCGCAATGGAAGCTGGCACAGCCGTTCCGGCATCTCGCCCACAACGGCGAAATCAACACCATTGCCGGCAATCGTCGTTGGGCCCGTGCGCGGTTGAAGGGATTGAAGACACCGAACGGACTCGATTTCGACGCGATCGCGCCGGTCGTCGACTTCGACGAATCGGATTCCGCCAGCCTCGATCGCATGCTGGAGGCGATGCTGGCCGGCGGCCTCGACGTGTTCCACGCCATGCGCCTGCTGATGCCGCCGGCCTGGCAGAACGTCGATGCCGTCGATCCGGATATGCGCGCATTCTACGAGTTCTGGTCGCTGAACATGGACCCGTGGGACGGGCCGGCCGGGATCGTGCTGACCGATGGCCGTTACGCCGCCTGCAGTCTCGACCGCAACGGGCTGCGTCCGGCGCGCTGGGTCCAGAGCAGCGACGGCGTGATCACGCTGGCCTCGGAAGCCGGTGTGGTCGACGTCGCCCCGGAACAGGCCGTCGCCCGCGGCCGGCTCGGTCCCGGCGACATGCTCGCGGTGGATACCGCCGCCGGGGAAATCCTGACCCCGGACCGCATCGGCGAACGGCTGAAGGCCGGCGCACCCTACAAGCAGTGGCTGCGGGAAGGGGTGCGGCGTCTCGGCCGCATACCGCCGAAGACACCCGAACCGCAGGCTCCGGCCCGCCTGGCGGAGTGCCAGAAACTGTTCAACGTGACGCTCGAGGAACGCGAGCAGGTACTGCGGCCGCTCGCGGAGGACGGCGCCGAGGCCATCGGCTCGATGGGCGACGATACGCCGATGTGGATACTGTCGCGTCGCGTGCGACCCCTGTTCGATGCCTTCCGTCAGCAGTTCGCGCAGGTGACCAATCCGGCCATCGACCCCATCCGGGAACAGGTCATGATGTCGCTGGAGAGCTGCCTCGGACCGGAAGCGAACCCGTTCGACGTCGGCCCCGCCGATGCCCGCCGCCTGGTGCTCGACTCGCCGGTGCTGTCCACGCGCAAGTTCGAAGAGATTCGCTCACTGGCCGACCAGGGCTGGAGCCACCGCGAGATCGCCCTGGAACGAAACGCCGGTGAAACGCTCGAATCCGCGCTGGAACGGCTGTGCCGGGAATGCGAGCAGGCCGTTCTCGACGGCACGATCATTCTGATCCTGACGGATGCCGGCGCCACGCCGGACCGCCCGCCGGTGCACGCCCTGCTGGCAGTGGGCGCCGTTCACCATCACCTGGCCGAGACCGGGCTGCGCTGCCGCACCAACCTGGTGCTGGATACCGGCACCTGCCGCAATCCGCACGAAGTCGCCTGCCTGCTCGGCTTCGGCGCCACCGCGGTCCATGCCTGGCTCGCCTACGAGGTCATCCTGGACCTGCAGCACGGCGGCCGGCTCGAGGTCGAACGCGGCACGGCCGAACTGCTGCGCGCCTGGCGCAAGGGCATCAACAAGGGCCTGTACAAGATCCTCTCGAAGATGGGAATCTCGACCATCCGCAGCTACCGCGGCGCCCAGCTGTTCGAGATCGTGGGCCTTGCCGGCGAGGTCGTCTCGCGCTGCTTCCCGGGCGCGATCAGCCGCATCGGCGGCGCCGGCTTCACCGATCTCGAGGCCGACCAGATCCGGCTCGCCGAATGGGCCGGCGACGCGGACCGGCCGCTCGAGCCGGGCGGCCTGCTGCGATGGATTCACGGTGCCGAGTACCACGACTGGCACCCGGAGGTCGTCAACAGCCTGCAGCGGGCCGTGCGGGGCGACCGCGAGGCCTATCGCGAGTTCGCACGTACCGTCGACGAACGACCGGTGGCAATGCTGCGCGACCTGCTGGTGCCGAAGGAGGCCGCCGAGCCGACGGCGCTCGAGCAGGTCGAATCAATCGACACCATCATGCCGCGCTTCGAGTGTGCCGGCATGTCGCTGGGCGCACTGTCACCGGAGGCGCACGAGGCGATCGCGATCGCGATGAACCGCATCGGCGGCCGCTCCAATTCCGGCGAGGGCGGCGAGGATCCGGCACGCACCGGCACCGAGCGCGCCTCGAAGATCCGCCAGATTGCGTCGGGCCGCTTCGGCGTGACCCCTCAGTATCTCGTCGCAGCCGAGGTGATCCAGATCAAGATCGCCCAGGGCGCCAAGCCCGGCGAGGGCGGGCAGCTTCCCGGTCACAAGGTGGACGGGCCGATCGCGAAACTGCGCTTCGCGGTGCCGGGCGTCGGCCTGATCTCGCCGCCGCCGCACCACGACATCTACTCGATCGAGGACCTGGCGC